>NZ_JBMDJS010000032.1:0-16720 GCF_057809315.1 Herbaspirillum sp. FG34
CCAACGACCCCTACCATGTCAAGGTAGTGCTCTAACCAGCTGAGCTACGCGCCTAACGAAGAAGCGAGAGTATAGGAGGCTTTTCAAAATTTGCCAAGGGGTAAATGATGAAAATGATAAAAAATTAAAAATAGTCCGCCTGTTTCACCAAGCATCCGGCCACCCTCCCCGCCATCCTCTCGCCATTCCTGCTGCCCGGCGAACTACTGCCGCTTGGCCTCGATCACGCCCTTGACCTCGCGAATGACCGTCAAGGCCTTCTGCAACTGCTCGGTCGACCCGATCTCGGCGGTGAAGGCCATGCGTGCATGGCCCTTCACGCTTTGCGTACTGACCCCGATCACATTGATCTTGTCGCGCAGGAAGATATCCGAGATATCCCGCAGCAGACCCTGGCGATCACTGGCCAGCACGAAGATATCGACCGGATACACCGTATCGCGCGCCGGTGCCCCCCAGGTGGTCTGGATGACGCGCTCGGGCGCATGCAGGCTCATCTCGGCGAAATTCTTGCAATTGACCCGATGGATGGAAACGCCCTTGCCACGTGTGACGAAACCAGCGATCACATCCGGCGGGGCCGGCTTGCAGCAGCGGGCCAGCTGGGTCAGCAGACCATCGGTCCCCACCACCAGCACCCCCGACTTGGCGCCCTGGACGATGCTGGAGGCGCGGCTCTTGCGGGTGATCAGGGCTTCGTCGTCGATCTCCGGCTTCTTTTCCTCGCCTTCGTGCAGCGCCTGCTCGACGTGCCGCAGGCTGAATTCTTCCTTGGCCAGCGCCAGGCAGAGATCATCGACCTTGTCGAAACCCAGCTTCTGCGCCAGCTCTTCGAGATTGACGGCGGTCTTGCCTTCGCGCTGCAAGGTTTTTTCCAGCAGGCCACGGCCTACCGACAAGGTTTCCTGCTGCTCGATGGCATTGAACCAGGCGCGAATCTTGGAACGCGTACGCGAACTGGCGGCATAGCCGGCACCCAGCCAGTCGCGCGAAGGACCCACGCCAGCGCCACTCTTGGCGGTGATGATTTCCACCGTCTGGCCGTTCTTGAGGGGGGTGTTCAGCGGCACCATCACACCATCCACCCGCGCGCCGCGGCAGCGGTGGCCGACGTCGCTGTGCAGGTGATAGGCAAAGTCGATGGGCGTGGCGCCGCTGGGCAGTTCGATCACGCGCGCCTGCGGCGTGAGCACGTAGATGCGCTCGTCCAGCGTGGCCGACTTGAGCTTCTGCACCCAGTCGCGACGGACTTCTTCCTGATCCACCACGGCATCGGTGACTTCATTCTTCCAGGCCAGCAGCTGACGCAGCCAGGCGATTTTCTCGTCATATTTCTGCGCCGAGAAATTCGAGCCACCGCTTTCCTTGTAGCGCCAGTGCGCCGCCACGCCGTATTCGGCGAAGTGGTGCATCTCGTGCGTACGGATCTGCACTTCCAGCGCCCGGCCATCCTCGGCCATGACTACCGTATGCAGCGACTGGTAGCCGTTCTGCTTGGGACGCGAGATGTAGTCATCGAACTCTTCCGGAATCGGCGTCCAGATGTTGTGCACGATGCCCAGCACCGAATAGCAAGTCTTCACATCGTCGACGATGACACGGAAGGCGCGCACATCGTAGAGCTCGGAAAAATCGATGGACTTGCCGCGCATCTTGTTCCAGATGCTGTAGATGTGCTTGGGTCGCCCGCTGACCTCGGCGCGAATGTCCTGCGCCGCCATCTCGGCGCGCAGGCGCGCAATCGCGTTGGCGACGAAGGCTTCGCGCTCCAGGCGCTTTTCTTCCAGCATCCTGGCGATGCGCTTGTAGGTCGCCGGCTCCAGGAAGCGGAATGACAGGTCTTCCAGCTCCCACTTCAACTGCCAGATGCCCAGCCGGTTGGCCAGCGGCGCGTAGAGGTCAAAGGTCTGGCGTGCGTACTGCGCGCTGGCTTCGTTCTCTTGCTTGGTCTCGGCAAAGTAGCGCAAGGTCGCCACGCGCGAGGCCAGGCGCACCAGCACCGCACGCATGTCGGTGGCCATGGCCAGCAGCATCTTGCGCAAGGTTTCGACCTGGGCGGCGGCCTGCTGGGCGGCGTTCTTGCCGCGCAGGACTTCCTGGTGCTGGGGCTGGAAGCTCAGGCTGTGAAAGCGCATCAACTGGCGCACATTGCCCACCAGCTCGGCAATTTCCTTGCCAAAGCGTTCTTCCAGCTTTTCGTCCAGCTCGGGATGCAGCATCTGCGCCTCGAAAGCCAGGCCGGCGATGCGGGTGGCGGCATCGACGTTGAGCGCAGTGAGCACGGTGGCTACCGAGACGGCGAACTGCAGCGCATTCTGCCCGGACAGGATCTGCCTGTCGGCATAGAGCGGCTCGAGTTCGGCCAGTGCCTGCTCGACCCGCGCGACATCGTCAGGACCGAGACCGGCGGTAATGGCTGCCAGGCCCTCGCCCTGGGTACTTGCTACCGAAACCATACCTGCTTACTTCTGGGCCGCGACGATGATGATTTCCACCAGCAGTTCGGGACGGGCCAGCTTGGCTTCAACAGTGGCGCGCGGCGGCGCGTTGCCGGGCGCGACCCACTCATCCCAGACCGCGTTCATGCCGGCAAAATCCTTCACATCGGACAGGAAGATCTGGCACGAAAGAATCTTGGTCTTGTCGCTGCCGGCCTCGGCCAGCAGACGGTCGATATGGCCCAGCACTTCGCGGGTCTGGCCTTCGATGTTCTGGGTGGCGTCTTCGGCGATCTGGCCGGCCAGGTAGACGGTACCGTTGTGGATGGCGACTTCGGAGAGACGCTTGCCGACGTGCAGACGTTGTACGGACATGAAATTTCCTTCGTAGTAAAACCCGGCGCCCGACGGCGCCGGCAATGACAAAAATGGATGCGATGCGTGCGGGGCGACGGCTCAGCCCAGCAGGAACTGCCGCGCCACCTCGATCTGCGGGGCGTGCATGAAGGTTGGTGCGTGGCCCACATCGGGCAACTCCACCAGCTTGGCCTTGGGGCCGCGACGCGTCATCTCCTGCGCCACTTCCGGCAGCAGCAGGTCGGACTGGGCGCCGCGTACCAGCAGGGTCGGACAGGCGATGGCGTCATAGGCCGCCCACAGCATCTGCTCGGCCGCCGTGGCGGCTTGCGGCGTGGTCAGCTTGAAGGGGACCGCCAGACCCAGGTCGTAGTGGCGCACCCACTTGCCCTCTTCATTCTGGCGCAGCACGTCCTTGGCCAGCTTGTGCCATTCTTCATCACTGTGCTGACCGAAGCTGGCCGAAATGGTCCGGATATACTGGGCGGCTTCCTCGAAGGTATCGAAGCGCACGTCCTGGCCGATGTAGTCGCCGATACGCGCCAGCGCGGCACCGTTGATGGACGGACCGATGTCGTTGAGCACCAGGCGGCGGATGGGGTTGCCCGGCAGCGAGGCCAGGCCCATGCCGATCAGACCGCCCATGGAGGTGCCGAACCAGTCGACGATCTCGGCGTCGGCGCGCGCCAGCAGGGTCACCATGTCGCTCACGTACTGCGGCACGGTATAGAACTGCGGATTGGCCAGCCGCCCGGAACGACCGCGTCCGACCACGTCGGGGCAGATCACCCGATAGGTGTCGCAGAGCTCGCGGGCCATGCGGTCGAAATCGTCGGAGACCCGCGTGACGCCGTGCACACACACCAGCACATTGGGATTGCGTGCATCGCCCCACTCCTTGTAAGCCATGGTGTGCAGGCCGGCGGGTGAAATGCACTGCACTGTCTTGACTACCGCTTCAGTCATGGTGAGGGCTTTCCAGATGAAAGAAGTCGTCATTCTACCCTTTCAAGACAGCTTGTCGGCCGGAAATGGCACCCTGGAACAGGAGGGAATGCTGTCTGTCGACGGCAAACGGGGCAGCAGGCGTGCCCGCCTCCGCCCACAAGAAAAATTCGGGAATTTCCGCAGGAAAAAACAAATGATGCGGCGCAAGTCGCTGCTATAATGCGTCCCTTTTCCGGCGGCCCTCGCCGGCATCGCGGCAGCAAAGGCGATGACCAAGACAGTCCGGCCAGCGCACCTGCGTGCGGCATGGCGGCAACTGCAAGACCGGGGGTATGGTGAAATTGGTAGACACAAGGGACTTAAAATCCCTCGGCCGCAAGGCCGTGTCGGTTCGATTCCGACTACCCCCACCACCAGTGTTCTCAGGAACTCAAGACAGCCAGCTCTGGCAATTGCCGCCATCGAATTGGGCGCAATCTTTTCCGTCAACGCGCTAGAAAACGAATCAGTTTCCTTCCGGAAATTTCGATAACATACGCAGTTATTTTCCATTGCCGCGCTTAGCCAGCAAGAAAAGTTGCACCCCACAGCTTGACGCGCCCTCAAAATGACTGCCCAGCCATGATGACTACCCAAGAGGCCGCCCGATCGGGCAGCATGCCCCTTCCCGATGAGAATGTCCTGCACGCCGATGGCGCTCAAGCGCCGGTTCCGTCGTCCCCGCCTATCAGAGAACGTCCTGCAGTGGTCACCATCTTCGCCTACGCCCTGCTCATCGGCGCTGGCACGTCCTCGTGCTTGCTGGTGCTCTACGGCAAAAGCTACCTGGCGGCCTTGGCGCAGCCAGACGCCTCGTTGTATCTGAAAGTGTTTTGGGCGAGTTGCTGGTATCAAGTTCTCGTTCCACCCTTGCAAGCCTATGCCTTGCTCAAGGCGAAGCGGTGGGCCCGACCTTTGCTACTCCTGGGCCCCGTGTTAGCGCTGGTCCTTTGGTTTTCCGCTCCCCCCTCGTTGAGAGTTGCGGTTAGCGCACAGCTGTTGAACATCGTCGTCTTTGTCTACGCGCTCTACCTGCTGACGCGCGCGCCGTCCAATCGGTATTTTCGCGAAGGCTTGCCACCTCCGGCGGCACTGCCGTGGACCATGCGCCTGCGAAGCAAGGTCCGAAGCATTCTGTATGTTCTGGTCGCCATCTATCTGGTCTGGACCTTCAATGCTCTGATATTGGATCTGCCGCGCGCCTACCCCGCGACCTACCAGCGTGACAAATTGGGATTCATCGCCTTGCCCATCCTGCTGCTGGCAGAAATACTGGGTGGCCCGCGCGGCGCCATCAAGCGGCTCTTCAACCTGTGTGCAAGCTTCGCTTGGCTGCTCGCCCCCACGGCCTTCGCCGTTTTCATGAGTTCCCCTGGCCGGCTGACGCAGACCCACTCGCAACTGGTCAACTGGGCCTTCGGACTGAGCATTGCGACAGCAGCGCTGTTCTATCTGAAGCGACGCGCTGAGAAAGGCAAGGCAAGTTAGGAAAACACAGGAAACGCGGCAGCAGAAGCGCTGCGTTCAGACCCGATGAGGCAGGCGGAAAGCCCTGCCTTTGTGGGTGCAAGCATGGCGAATGCGAAAGGGCTCAGCGCTTGAGCAACTCCAGCGCATCCTCCGCCACACTCCGCAGATTGGTAATGGTGGCGTTGAGCGCGGCCAGTTCGGCCGGTGTGGGCGGCTGGTCCATGCCGTTCTTGACCAGCGAAGCCTTGATGATGGTCGCGGCCATCTGCCACGCAGCCTTATTGTGTGCGTCCACCAACTCTCGCTGGATGCGCACCAATTCCGCTTTCTGATTTTTATCCATGTTCCTTGACGAGGCCGGTTGCGAATTTGCCAGGCATCCCCGGCAGATTCATGATCGTCCCGATGGAAGACCACTCCCTTTGTTGGCCTAACATTACTTTCAGTCAGGCAATTCGACAAGTGATTTTACCTTCATGATGATGACCTGCGCGTGTCTTCGTTTGCTGTTCTCATCAGGTGATAGGTCATCTGTTACCGATCTTTACCATCCGCCCAAACCCTGCGCTTCGTGAATCCTTTACAATTCACGCCACCCTTCACCGTTGCTGGAGATACGCTGCATGCCGCGCCTGCGCTTTTCTATCCCGTTTCTCGTCATCACCACCGCCACTCTGGGCCTGACCGCCTGCACCACTGGCAAGACCGCCTTCTATCATCAGGAGGAATTCAGCGATACCAGCGCCTTCTCGCGCAGCTTCCCCGGCAGCGAGAAAGCGGTCTGCGAAGCGGCCCGGCGCGCACTGCTGGGCCAGGGCTATGTGATCAGCAAGTCTTCCGACAACACTCTGGATGGCAACAAGAGCTTCCAACCGGCCAGCGACAAGCACATGGAAATCGCCTTCCACGTGGTCTGCGCCTCCAATGGCAACGGCAAGAGCTCGACCATGTTCGCCAGCGCCACCCAGGATGGCTACGGTATCAAGAAGAGCAACAGCTCGGCCAGCCTGGGTGTGAGCGTACTGGGCTCGGTCTCGATGCCCTTCGCCGCCAGCGATGATTCGATGGTGCGCGTCTCCAGCGAAACCATCCGCTCGCCGGATTTCTATGACCGCTTCTTCGGGGCGGCCGAACGCTATCTGCTGGTGGATGTCGATGACGACACCGCGCCCGCCAAGAAATAAGGCATCAGCCGCTCCGGCACGCCATCGGTGCCGGGATGAACGCAAAAATGGCGGCCGAAGCCGCCATTTTTCTTGCCTGCTGCCCGGGAATCAACGCCCCCAGTAGCCGTAGCCCGGGGGCGGCGGCGGACGATGCCAGTGGCGGTGATGGCCACGATGGTACTCACGCTCCACATACACCGGGGCCGGTGCGTAATAAACCGGTGCCGGACGCACGTAGACCGGTGCCGGGCGCACATACACCGGCGGTGGCGCGTACACGGGCGCCGGCTGCACGTACACAGGCTGCGGAGCCACGTAAGCGGGCACGCCGATATTGACGCCGATGGACACATGTCCGGCCATGGCCGGTGCTGCGGACAGACCGGCAAGCGCAGCAAACACAGCCATGCCGGCCATCAGGGAAATCGACTTTTTCACGATAGCTCCTCGTTGTTCTGAATGACGTAGCGTGACTATATCCGCCGATTCCTGACAACTCTAGGCGAAAGCCGTAAGGGTTGTAAGCAAATGCTTCACAAACGTTAAGCGCAATGTGAAGAATGCTTAGATCCCCTGCCCTACCGAGTCCAGCATGCCTCGCGCGATCTCGCGCTCGCCCATGATGACGTGCTGGGCGCCATGCTTTTCCAGGTGTTCGATCTCGGCATCGGAGTGGGCGCGCGCCACCACCTTCAGTGCGGCATTGAGTTCCAGTGCATTCTCGATCACCTGGCCGGCTTCGAAGACTTCGGGAATCGCCACCAGCAGCCAGCGCGCCCGCTCCACGGCGGCGGCCTGCAACAGTTCGCTCTGGGCGGCATTGCCGTACAGCGCCGGCACGCCATCCTGGCGCAGTGCATCGAGATGCTCACGCTGCGCCTCGATCACCACGAAGGGCTTGCCCTGCGCACGCAACTGCTCACCGATCCCCCGACCGACGCGGCCATAACCGACCAGCACCACGTGATCTTGCAGATCGACCGTGGGCGGCACGTCCTGCACGTCGGCGGGCTCGGCCTGGCGCGCCTCGTAGCGGTCCAGCAGCGAGAACAGCAGCGGATTGATCAGGATCGACAGGATGGCGCCCCCGAGGATCAGATCGCGCGCCATCGGCGAGAGCAGGTCCAGCGACAGGCCGAGTGTGGCCAGGATGAAAGAAAATTCACCAATCTGCGCCAGGCTGGCCGAAATGGTCAGCGCCGTCGAATTCGGGTGACCGAATGCGCGCACGATCAGCCAGGCGGCGGCCGACTTGCCGACCACGATGATGAGCACCGTCGCCAGCACCAGCAGGGGCTCGCGCACCAGGATCGAGGGATCGAACAGCATGCCCACGGAGACGAAAAACAGCACCGAGAAGGCATCACGCAGGGGCAGCGATTCTTCGGCGGCGCGGTGGCTCAGTTCGGATTCGGAGAGGATCATGCCGGCAAAGAAGGCGCCCAGTGCAAAGGACACGCCAAACACGTAAGCCGATCCCAGCGCAAAGCCCAGTGCAATGGCCAGCACGGCCAGGCGGAACAGTTCACGCGAGCCGGTATCGGCGATGCGTTCCAGAATCCACGGAATGACGCGACGTCCGACGATGAGCATCACCGCCACGAAGGCCACCACCTTGCCCAGCGTCAGCCCCAGGGTCAGCAGCACGGCGTTGCCGGAAAGCGCCTCGCCCTTGCCCCCCAGGATGCCGGAGAGCGCAGGAATGAGCACCAGCGCCAGCACCATGGCGATATCCTCGACGATCAGCCAGCCCACGGCAATGCGGCCGCGCTGGGTTTCGACCAGGCGACGTTCCTGCAGCGCCTTCAACAGCACCACGGTACTGGCCACCGACAGCGCCAGGCCAAACAGGAAGCCCTCACCGAACGGCCAGCCCAGCAGCCAGCCCAGGCCCATGCCGAGCAAGGTGGCGATGGCGATCTGCGCCACTGCACCTGGAATGGCGATGTTCTTGACCGACAGCAGGTCCTTCAGGGAAAAGTGCAGACCGACGCCGAACATCAGCAGAATCACCCCGATCTCGGCCAGTTCCTGGGCCAGGTCGGCGTCGCCCACGAAGCCGGGCGTGAAGGGGCCGATGGCGATACCGGCTACCAGATAGCCGATCAGGGGCGGCATCTTCAGACGATGGGCCAGGGTCCCGAAGATGAAGGCCAGGACCAGGCCGGCGACAATGGTGGCGATCAGGGGAGTGTGATGGGGCATCAGTCAGGATTCCTTTCTAAGGTGGATGAATTTGTTGGAGATGACTGTGTCACTGGCTGCCGGACGGCTTCCTGCCTGCGCGCAAACTCAGGCAGGAAGCTTCACAAAGACTAACACGCCCATGAATACGCGGGCATGACAGCCACGCAGGCGCCGCCGCTGGCGGGCCGCACTTGGCGCGGTGCGGTCCGCCAGCGTGGCATCAGCGTGCAGCCTGCAGGGCGGCGATGCGCGACTCCAGCGGCGGGTGGCTGGAGAACAGGCCCAGCCACGACTCACGGCCGGAGATGCCGGAGGCCTGCAGGTTCTGCGGCAGGCCATCGGACTGCAGGCCACCCAGGCGGCGCAGCGCGTTCATCATCGGCACCTTGCTGCCCATCAGGGCTGCGGCACCGGCGTCGGCGCGGTATTCGCGCTGGCGCGAGAAGTACATGACGATGATGCTGGCCAGGATGCCGAAGACGATTTCACAGACGAACACGGTCACCATGTAGCCGATGCCGGGGCCGCTGTTCTCTTCGTTGTTGCGGCGCAAAAAAGAGTCGACGAAGTAGCCGACGATGCGCGCGAAGAACATCACGAAGGTATTGACCACGCCCTGGATCAGGGTCAGCGTGACCATGTCGCCGTTGGCGATGTGGGCCACTTCATGGGCGAGCACGGCTTCCACTTCTTCCTTGGTCATGCCTTGCAGCAGGCCGGTGGACACCGCCACCAGCGAATTGCTCTTGCTGGCGCCGGTGGCAAAGGCATTGGGCGGGCCGTCATAGACCGCCACTTCCGGCATGGGCAGCTGGGCGCGGGTGGCCAGGGTCTGGACGGTCTGCAGCAGCCACAGCTCGGTGGAATTCTGCGGCTGCTCGATCACGCGCGCGCCGGTGGACCACTTGGCGATGGTCTTGGACATGAACAGCGAAATGAAGGAACCGCCAAACCCCATCAGGCCGCAAAACACCAGCAGCATGCCGAAGTTGAGACCGTTGGCTGTGAGGTAGCGGTTCACACCGAGCAGACTGGCGGTGAAGCTCAAGACCAGCATCACGGCCAGGTTGGTGACGAGGAACAGAACAATGCGTTTCATGGTTTTTCCTGGTGAACGAAAAAGTGCCGTGCACGTCCGGCGGCACGGCGGGTCAGACAATGGGAAGCAATGATGGGAATGGCGCGATGGCGTACAAGGGTGCCGCCGCGTCTGCGTCCTGCCCTGCGGCAGTGGCGCACCAGGGAAGGCTCAGGCCAATGGAGGAGGACGCAACTGGTCGTGCAGGTAGGACGACCAGTTCAGGCTTGCCGCAAAGGCGTGGGGAAACGGAAACCAGTGCAGTCCGGGCGTGGCGATGGGCGCCGGCAAGGCCGGATCTTCCAGCTCGCCCTGAGCGGTGGGCTGGTCATCGTCGTCGGTACCGGACGGAAGTTCATCGGCCGGTGCGATAGCGGCACCAAGGAGATCTGCCGCAGCGTGCCAGGAACTGGCAGCCGCCGCCGGACAGACCTGTTCGCCGACATGTCCGCCCCCCTGCGATGCTGCGGGAAGCGATACCTGCAACTGCTCGCGCAACTGTTCACGCAGCTGTGGCTCTCCCGTGGCTGCCAGCAATTGCAGCGGGATCAGCAGAGTCAGCAGCAGGAGCAGCAGTCGGCGCATCAAACCCATCGTGAAGGAAAAAGTAAAAACAAGGTGCATCGCCCGGCAGCATCCGCCCCCCCGTTCGCCAGGCTCTTGTCAGCATGAACGGATGCGCATTATACGCAAAATCGCCGCCCCGCCCTGCCAGCCGGTTCCCTCCGGAAACCAAGCCATACGGCAAGTTATCCACAAAAGCTGTGAACAAGCCTGTTGATAAGCACGCCGACTGTTTCTGACATGCTTGCTCAGCAAGGGTTTCCTATAAATTGCTCTTGTTTTACACAAAAGTGAAGAAATTTCCTCAGTACCTGCCCGCCGGCGGGCTCAATCGGTGGCCACTACCTTGTTGCGGCCACCCAGCTTGGCGCGGTAGAGCGCCGCATCAGCGGCCGACATGAGCAGGCGTCCATCCGCGTCGCTTTGTACCAGACGGGTGCACACCCCGATGCTGATGGTTACACGGTGCGCCACCAGAGACTTGGCATGCGGCTCGGCCAGCGCATGCACGGTCTGGCGCAGCGATTCGCCCACCTCGGCCGCCTGGCCGGGCGACAGGCCTTCCATGAGCAGGATGAATTCTTCCCCTCCGTAACGCGCCAGCAGATCGCCCGGGCGCTGCAACTGACCCTGCAAGGCGGCCGCCACGCGCTTGAGCACCTGGTCGCCAGGTCCATGACCGTAATGATCGTTGTACTGTTTGAAGAAATCGACATCCACCATGAACAGCGACAAGGTCCCGCCCGCCTGCCCCATGCGCTGCAAGGTCCGGGCGTAGTGTTCATCAAAATGGCGGCGATTGTGAATGCCCGTCAGACCGTCGGTACCGACCTGGCGCTTGAGCACGTCGGAGTGCGACTGCAGCATCTTCTCGCGGCGCACGGAGTTGCTGGCGTCGCTGATCTGGACCAGGCACAGGCGTTCTCCTCGTGCGTTATCCAGCGCAGTGAGCACCACTGATTGCACCATGCGCGCCGGTGTGGCGGTGGTGACATGATCCGGGTACAGCGGCAGCGGTGCCCGATGCAGGGCGCTGGAGAGCACCGCCGGCAAGCCATAGCCCAGGGTGCTGTCGACGGCCCGCAACAGCGCCGGCGAGATGCGCTCCGCGAACACCTGGTCCAGACGCGCACCCAGTGCCTGTTGCGTCGATACGCGGCTATGGCGCGCCACCCAGGCGTTCCAGAGCAGGATGTGCAGTCCGGCATCGAGCATGATCAAGCCGCCGTGGAGCTGATCGAGCACCTCCTCGGCGCTGAAGCGCGGTACCACGGCAGTGCTCATGCCAGACCGATCTTGCCCAGGTAGCGCTGCACGTGCCCCACCAATGCGTGCAGCGAGGTGGAACTGAGCAGGAAGATGAGGTGACCATCGGTCTGGTGCTTCTCGATCACCAGATCGATGTGCAGCACCAGCACGAAGCTGTCCTCGCCCTGCGCGCCGGCCAGACGCATCGAGATGTCCTCGGAGGACGACACCAGGTATTGCGGCAAGGCGCTGTTGAGCGTGATCTCCAGCATGTCGGCCATGGCCGAGAGGCAGGCATTGAGGATGATGTTGCCCAGCTCGCACATGGCTTCGCGCTCGAACTCGGCCAGATCCTCCAGGCTCATCTGCGAGCCCATCATGTCGCGCACGATGGACAGCGCACGATCCTCGGTAAAGAGCAGTACCGCCTCCGCATCGAAGGGGCCATCGAAGTTCTGGCTTACCGTGGCAAAGCGTCCGCGCGAGCGCGGCAGCACCCGTTCGTCGATGGCTCCGGTACGCAGCACTTCCACCGAGGGGACCGACAGCCGCACCTCGTCGCCGACGATTTCGGACAGGCTCTGTGCCGCCCGTCCGGCACCGACGTTGAAGATCTCGGTGAGAGCGTCGCGCTCGATTTCGTTGAGAATGCTCACGACTGGCCCCGGAAATGCTGCAGCGCCTGGCCGATCGATTTTTCCGTGACCGGCTTGGCCACGAACAGGGCGCCCAGCTGCTGGGCGCGGGTCTGCACCGCTTCCTGGATATTGGCCGAGAAGATCGCGATGCGCACCGCCGGATGCGCTTGCAGGATATGGGCAGCCGCATCGGTGCCGAGCATGCCGGGCATGTTGATGTCCATCGTGCAGTAGTCGGGCACCCGTTGCTGCACCAGGGCGATGGCCTCCTCGCCCGTTCCCGCTTCCATCACCTGCCAGTCAGGATGCACGGCCAGGACATTGGCCTTGATCACCATGCGCGACACCTTGCTGTCATCGACGATGAGGAGGGTCTTGCCGCTGTCATTGCTTGCCATCTTGATTCACCTTGAACATCAAAAATCTGAAAAATGCTGACATGTTGTCATTTGTTAAAAATGATAAATCAAAAGCAACATGCTTCGTATGAGGGAATTCCTGATACGAAGCAATCTGCATCATGAAAAGCATGAAAAAAGACCTGGAGGCCTCTGCCTCGTGGCCCCTAGCGGGTGGAGGTGGAGGTGGAGGTGGAGGTGGAGGTGGAGGTGGAGGTGGAGGTGGAGGTGGCGCAGGCGTCCAGCGCAAGCAGGCGGGCATGGGCAATCTCGCCGCGATGGGCTGCGGCGTGCAGGGCAATCTCCCGGAAAGCGTCTGCATCGGGCTGGGCTGCCGTGCCCTGCACTGCGCGCCATGCGACACAGGCGTGCAGCATGCGGACGGTGCCGGCGTGACAGACCACAACGGCGCCGTCGGCCGATGTCGCCAGCAGGTCATTGAAGGCTGCCCACATGCGCTGCGCAACGGCGGTCAAGGTCTCGCCACCGCCGGGCGGGTAGCCGGCAAGGTCGGCATTCCATGCCTCCACTTCAGCCCAGGGAATATCGTCCCAGAGGCGGAGCTCCCAATGGCCGAAATCCATTTCCTGCAGGCGCGAATCCAGCCTCGGGGCAGGCTGCCCGACTGCCGTAGCCAGTGCCTGTGCCAGGCGCGCACAGCGCTGCAGCGGGCTGCTGACCCAGGGCCAGTCGCGCGGCAGGGCCCGCACCTGAGGCAGCAGTTGTGCCACGCTTTGCGCCAGCGCATCGGGAGCGACGGCGATGTCGCTGCGCCCATAGCAGGTGCGCTTGTCCAGCTGCGGCTGAGGGTGGCGAATCAAATGCAGCTGCATGGATCAGGCACGCCACCAGGACGGCAGCGTGGCCAGCGCGCCCAGATAAAAGGCCGTTTCACTCAATTGCTGGACCGCGCCCAGGCCGTCTCCGGTATAGCCCCCCAGGCGCCGCTGGAATCGCCAGGCCAGCCAGGCTGCCGCCATCGCCGCCAGCAGCACACCGGCAACGATGCGTTGCCAGGACATCATGCCCAGCACGATCACGCCCATCACCGGCAGCACCGCAAACACGGTCGCCAGCAGAAATTCGCCATGACGCATCTGCTGCGCCAGTGGCTTGACCTTGCCCTCTTCCCGCACGTAATCCATACGCCAGATCAGGCAGGTGGCCAACCAGCGTGACAGCGGATGCGCCATGCCCAATACCGCCAGCACCTGCAACGGCAGCAGCGCCTGCAAGGCCGCCAGCTTGGTCAGCAACAGCGCGACGATGCCGATCACGCCATAACTGCCCAGGCGCGAATCGCGCATGATCTCCAGCGCACGCTCACGGCTGACCGCACCGCCGAGGCCATCGCAGACATCGGCGAAGCCGTCCTCATGGAACGCTCCGGTGAGCCAGATACCGGCGACGGTGGACAGCAGCACTGCCACCGGCTGCGGCCAGAGCTGCGCCGCCAGCAGATACACCAGGGCGCAGGCCCAGGCCACGATCCAGCCGACCAGCGGGAAGTAGCGCGTGGCATGCTGCAGCCAGTGCGGCTGAAAGCCCACCCAGCGCGGGATAGGGAGCCGTGTGAAGAATTGCAGCGCCGTGAAGAACAGACGCAGCTGGTACAGCAGCCCTGTGCTGTGCGGTGGTGGCGATGAGGTGAACTCTTTTTCAGACATGCTTTTCGCTGACGCTGGCCGAGGAAAACGTCGCCATGCGTTCCAGGAAATTGACCGCAGCACGCAGCAGCGGCAAGGCCAGGGCGGCACCGGTGCCCTCGCCCAGGCGCAGGTCCAGCTGCATGAGCGGCGTGGCGCCCAGGTACTGCAGCATGCGGCGGTGGCCGGCTTCGTCGGAGCAATGCGAGAACACGCAGTACTCCAACACCGCCGGCTGCAAGGCGGCCGCCACCAGCAGCGCCGAGCTCACGATGAAGCCGTCGATGAGCAACACCTTGCGCCGCCGCGCAGCAGCGAGCATGGCGCCGGTCATGAAGGCGATCTCGAAACCGCCCAGTGCCGCCAGACGTTCCAGCGGTGCGCTCGCCCGGCCATGCAGGTGCAGCGCACGGGTGACGGCATCGGCCTTGCGGGCGATACCCCGGGCATCCAGGCCGGTACCGGCCCCTACGCATTCTTGCACCGGCACAGCGGTAAAGGCAGCCATCAGCGCGGCCGCCGCAGTGGTATTGCCGATCCCCATTTCCCCGAAGCCCAGCACATCCGTTTGCAGCGCCTCGGCAAACTGCATCCCGGCCTGCAGCGCAGAGGCGCATTGCTGCGCCGTCATGGCGGGGGACTGGCAGAAGTTGGCGGTACCGGGCGCGATCTTGCGATCAAGCAGGCCGTCGCGCACGCCGAAATCGTGATTGACGCCGGTATCGACGATGTAGAGCGCGCATTCGTTCTGACGTGCAAAGACATTGATCGCCGCGCCACCGGCAAGGAAGTTCTCGACCATCTGCCAGGTCACGCTTTGCGGATAGGCCGAGATACCCTCCGCAGTCACGCCGTGGTCGCCGGCGCACACCACGATGGCGCTCTGGCGCAGCACGGGATGATCGCTACCCTGGATCAGGCCGATCTGGCGTGCCAGGCGTTCCAGCGTACCGAGGCTGCCCAGGGGCTTGGTCTTGTCATTGATGCGCGCCTCCAGACGGCACGCCAGGGTGGCATCGAAGGGAGAGGCAATGGCGGGAATCTGCATGTAAGGACGCTCGGCGCGCGGGGCGCGGCAGGATCAAGGGAGCGTCAGTATACGAGATCGCCGCTGCCTGCGGCACGGCGGCCACAAGAAAGGGAGCCCGCAGGCTCCCTTGGCTCCCTTGGCTCCCTTTCTTGCCGGTGATCGCAGCCGCCCCGCTTCAGGCCCTGGCAGCGGCCTTGTCGAGTACGCCGAAGATGGTCGAGGCCAGTTCGTTGGCTTCGAACTTGGCGACATAGGCATCGCCCCCCACGCTCTTGACGTGGTCCTCGTTGGCCGAACCGGAGAGCGAAGAGTGGATGATGACGGGGATGTTCTTCAGGAAATCCTCGCGCTTGATGTTGCGCGTGAGCGTGAAACCATCCATTTCCGGCATTTCCAGGTCGGTCAGTACGAAGGAGATCTTGTCGGCAATCGGCTTGCCCTCGGCGCGTGCTTCCCTGGCCAGCTTTTGTATCTTTTCCCAGGCGTCCTTGCCGGTGACGTGCATCTCGAACGGGATTTCCATGGCCCGCAAGCCCTGCTCGATGAGCGAGCGCGCCACCTTGGAGTCATCGGCAGCGATGGCCACAGCACCGGGGCGCAGGCCGTGGCCGGTGCTCTTTGCCAGCTGCTCCATCTTCATGTCGCGGTCGCTGGGCATGATCTCATGCAGGATCTGCTCCACGTCCAGCACCTGGGCCAGGCGACTGGTGTCCTTGTCCTGATCCAGGCGCGCGATGCTGGTGACGAAGGCACCACCGCTACTGGTTTCGGCTGACAGGACCTGACTCCATTCCAGGCGCACGATCTCGTCCACCGATTCGACTGCAAAGGCCTGGGTACTGCGCGCATATTCGGTGACCAGCAGGATGTTCAGTCCGGTCTTGGGTACACAGCCCACCACCGCCGGCAGGTCGATCACCGAAATGATCTGGCCGCGGATGTTGACCATGCCCAGCATCGGCGATTGCGTGCCCGCCGCCTTGGTCACCGGCGGCATGGGAACGATTTCACGGATCTTGAAAACGTTGATGCCGAACAGCTCGGAACGCTCGCCGTGAGGATCCGCCCCCAGACGGAACAACAACAGCTCGAATTTGTTGGATGCGGTGAGATTGGTTCTTTCATCAATCTCTTTTTGAAAATTGTCCATGCCCCTTCCCCCCCGGATACAAATAATTTAGACAGGCAAACCCTGCCTCAGCAATGTAGTGGGGAAAGATGGCCGTGGCAATCAGGCAATCACTGATAGCCGACATTTTTGACCTTGGGCAATGGACCACATGCCGAAATACCACGCTTGCCCGCCGCAGGGAAGACGCTGCGTTCCGCCTGATCGAGGCAGTGCCCGGATGGTGCGCTCAAGGCTGTGCAAGAGTACGGGGCAATGACAGGGGTACAGCACAATGAAATGGGGTGCCGAAATGAAAAGAGGAAGCCCGAAGGCTTCCTCTTTCAATTTGGAGCGGGAGAAGAGTCTCGAACTCTCGACCTATACCTTGGCAAGGTATCGCTC
>NZ_JBMDJS010000033.1:0-14823 GCF_057809315.1 Herbaspirillum sp. FG34
AAGAGCGCTCCACGCGCTTTCACGATCCGCTCAAGGCCCTTTACCGGCGCCGGTTTCCAGCCGATATGAAGAAATGCGAAATCATTCAGTAAAAAGGGCCGCCCTGACGGGCGGCCCTTTTTACCGACCAAAGTGATTCAAATGGTTAGTGAATTTTCTTGCGTACTTACAGGCTCTGTCATCCCGCCTTCACCGTCAATTCGCTCTTGACGTCCCTCACGCCGTCGATCCCGGCGACCAACTGCAAGGCATGCTGCCCCAGTTCGGCGCTGGGGACCGATCCCTTCAGGGTGACCACGCCCTCCTTGGTGATGACCTTGATCTTCATGGAAGAGATCTGCTTGTCCTCAACCAGCGCCGCCTTCACCTTCGCGGTGATGACGGAGTCATCTATATAAGCACCGGCTTTCTGGGCGGAAGGTGCATGGGCGCTACCGGAATCGGCTGCCTGGACTGCGGGCGCGACAGCGGCCATGGTGAGGGTGGCGGCCAGCAATCGTGCTGCAAGTGAGGATGTGTTCATGGCGTTCTCCTTGTTGAACTGAGGTAATCGCGGCATTGCCTTTTACTTCATCTATATAGGCAACTCTGACTGACCACTTCGCAAGGGCCATGCCAAGTCTTCATTTTGACAATGAAATCAATGACTTATCGTAGCGACTCCGGCCCGCCCCGCTACTGATGAGCAGACAAACCCGCGTTTTTCGTCGGCCTGCCGCGACACCAGGCGGCGCGGCCGCGCGCAAGTCCTTGATTTCAAACGACTCCATCCTGTCGCTCCAGCGCGACCGGCTCTTCGCCGCCCCTGAAGCGGCGCGGATCCAGTCCGTTCTTCTGCAGCAGGCGGTAGAACTCGGTGCGGTTGCGATCAGCCAGTCGGGCCGCATCGGAGACGTTGCCATCAGTCAACTTCAGTAGCCGCACCAGATAATCGCGCTCGAACTTCTGCTTGGCCTCGGCATAGCGCAACAGATCCAGGGTCGGCACCCGCAAGGCCCGCTGCACCAGAGAAGCCGGAATCAGCGCTGCAGTCGACAGCGCACAAACCTGCTCGACCACGTTGTAGAGCTGGCGCACATTGCCCGGCCAATGCGCCAGACTCAGCACCTCCAGCGCGTCCGGCGCAAAACCGGTCAGCCGCTTGGGGTACCGGGCAGCGATGGTCTTGAGGAAATGATTGGCCAGCAAGGGGATATCCTCGCGTCGCTCCTCCAGCGGCGGCAGGCTGAGGGTGACCACATTGAGCCGATAGTACAGATCGGCGCGGAACTGCCGCTGGTTCATGGCCAGGTCCAGATCGCGGTGCGTCGCCGAGATCACCCGCACATCCACTGCGGTGGCCTCGTTGGCGCCGACCTGCCGAACGGTCTTTTCCTGCAGTACCCGCAACAGCTTGACCTGAAGGGCCAGTGGCATATCGCCGATTTCGTCGAGAAACAGGGTGCCGCCATCAGCGGCCTGGAACAAACCTTCACGATGCTCCACAGCCCCCGTAAATGCGCCCTTCACGTGGCCGAACAACTCGGACTCCAGCAACTGTTCCGGAATGGCCCCGCAATTGACGGCGATGAACGGTTTGTCAGCGCGCGGACTGGCGCGATGGATGGCGCGGGCCAGCAATTCCTTGCCCGTCCCGCTATCGCCTCGAATGAGGATGCTGGCATCAGAGGCCGCCACCAGCCGCGCCTCGGCCAGCAACTCGTCGATGCGCTGGCTGCGGCTGATGATATCGGCGCGCCAGACTTCGTCCGGTGCGTCTTGGGCCGGGGCGGACAGGCTCAGGGCCTGCGCCACCTTGTCCAGCAGGACATGACCGTCAAAGGGCTTGGTGAGATAGGCGAACGCGCCCTTGGTCGTGGCCTCGACGGCATCGGGGATGGTCCCATGCGCAGTCAGCAGGATCACCGGCAAGGCGGGATACCGGCTGCGGATCTCGGCAAACAGGGCCAGTCCATCCATGCCGGGCAGCCGCACATCGGTGACTACCAGCGCCGGCAGCGCAATGGCCAGCTGGGCCAGGGCGGCCTCGGCGCTTTCCACGGCCAGGATACGGTAGCCGCTGGCGTTCAGGCGCAGCGTCAACAGGCGCAGCAGGTCGGGATCATCGTCGACCAGCATCAGGGGGGCAGTCTTTCCCATCGGGACTCCAGTTCCAGTAAAGGGAACGGCCCCGACGGGATGGCGGCGTCCCGGTCCTCAGGGACTCAGGTCACTTGCCGCCAGCCGGCAGGGTCCGTTCGATGTTCTTGAGCGCTTCCAGCTTGTCGTTGAGCTGATCGACCTTGCGCTGCGCTTCCTTCAGTTGTACCGAAGACTTCTCGGCAACGTCGGCCACGCGGCGCAGGTCGGAATAATGACCAACCAGCAACTGCACCAAAGGCTTGAGCTTCTCCGCTTCGACGCTGCGATCGGCCATGACGTTCCATAGCTGCGCTTCGGCCTTGGCCAGATCGATGGCATCGCGGGTCAGCGACAGCGCCATGGCGCGGCGCACGTTGGTCGCCGGGCCGGCCGGATAGGTGTTGAGACGCTGCAACTCACGCGCCAGTTCAGCCGGTGTCATCTTGCGCAGCTGGGCGTTGTAGGCCAGCAGCTCGTCGATGTTGCTGCTGGAATGAATCATTTGCACGGTGGAAGTCGGGGCCAACTGCTGCCCCGCACATGCAGCCAGCAGGACGGAGCAGGCCAGGATCAGGATTTTATTTTTCATCAGGCAACTCGATTCGGAAATGGGCCCCACCCTCGCGCGGGACCAGATACACCTTGCCACTATGCGCCTGCACGTACTCACGCACCACGGATAGACCGATGCCATTGCCGCGACGGGCACCGGTGGGCTGGTGCAGGCCCTGGTAGAACGGTTCGAAGATGCGCGCCGCATCGGTGGGCGCCACACCGGGCCCCTGGTCCAGGCATTCCACCCGCACCATGCCCGGCAGCTCGGTCAGCAGGAAACGGATGAAACCACCCTGCGGGCTGAAGCGCACGGCATTGGAGAGCAGGTTGGCCAGTACGATGGCCATCTTCTCGGGATCGACCACCACGGTGCGGGCGGCCCCCTCGATTTCCACCTTCAGCTGGCGCGCCAGCCATTGCAGCCGCTGGTCATCGATCACCTTGTGCAACAGCGCGCGCAAGTCCACCGGTACCGGATGGATGCGCTGGGCATCGAAGGAAACTTCGTTATAGCGCAGCAGGTCCTCGATCTGGGTCTGCAGCGACTGGGTATTCTGGCGCAGGATGCGGGCGATCTCGCGCTGGTTGTCGGTGAGCTGTCCGGCCACGCCATCGTCGAGCAGAGCCGCACCTTCGCAGAGGGCGGCCAGCGGCGTCTTCAGCTCATGGGAGACGTGCCGCAGGAAGCGCGATTTCTCGGCCTCCAGGTCGGCCAGGCGCTGGCGCAACCAGTCCAGTTGCTGGCCCAGACGACGAATGTCAGCGGGGCCGCGCACGTCGATGGGCTGGTCGAAGCGATTGTCGCCCAGGCGGCCGATGGCCTGCTCCAGCCGCGCCATCGGCCGCGAGAGCCACAATCCGAAGCAGAAGGCCAGCAGGACGGCCAGCACGATGGCCCCCACCACCTGAATGGTGAGCAGCTGACGTTGCTGTTCCAGCGCGGCCGACAGCGCATTGTTGCGGCGATCCACCTCGCGCCGGCTCTCCAGCGCGATGCGTTCATTGAGCGCGGGCAGGCGGGCAAAGTCCTGGAACAGCTTGGCCTGCTCGTCCTTGTCCTTGCGCGAATCGGCCTCCAGCACGCCGGCGGCCTCGTCCACGGACAGCCCCCACTGGCTGAACAGCTCGCGCGGCGCCATCGGCAGCGAATCCGACAATTCCCCCAGCGCCTGCCGCGCCTGCTCGCGCGCCTCGTTGAAGCGGTCACGGAAGGCGGGGTCATCCAGCACCAGATACTGGCGCGCGCTGCGCTCCATGGCCACGGTCCGCTCGGCCAGGCGTTGCGCCGATTCGGTCAGCTGCACGGCCTGGCGCGCGGTCTCGCGGCTGTTGGCCGACATGCGGTCCAGCGTGAAGAGGGCGTGGATGGAGGCGCCGCTGAGCAGCGCGGCGATCAGCAGGAAGGCCGCCAGCAGCAACTGCCGGAACGACAGTCCCAGGTAGCCGGGCTTGCGGCCGGCTGGCGACTGGGGCGAATGAGTGTGCTCGATGGCGTTGAACATGCGATTGATCTCGGTCCCACAAGACTTGCCTGGTTATCCGGGGGCTCAGCCCTCCGGCCCGGAACATGCCGACGGGCAATGTCGGCCACGCTGTTGCGGGCACACATTGTAATCATTTGTCGGCCCGCCTGCGATGCGGCGGCGTTTCCTGATGGCAATCCCCAGGCCCGATACCGGTGTCAGTCCTGCGGGCCGAGGAAATCCAGCAGCATCAGTGCCACCACCTTGGTGGCCTTCCTGAGGTCTTCCAGAGCCAGGTTCTCGTCGGCCTGCTTGGCGTTGGATTCCATGAGCGTACGCGGTCCGGCACCGAACAGCACCACCGGAATGCCGGCTTCGCCATACAGGCGGGCATCAGTGTAGAGCGCCGAACCATTGGTGGTGAGCGTCTCGCCCATGACCTGCTCGGCATTGCGCAGCAGGCTCTCCACCAGCTTCTCGTGACCGGGCAGCGGACGCAATGCACGCGCCAGCAGCAGGCGGCGAATCTCCACGCGAATGCCCGGCAGGCCCGCCACTGCATCGTCGATCAGCTTGCGCACACCGGCTTCGACCTGTGCCGGGTCTTCCTCGGGAATCATGCGGCGGTCCATCTTCAGCACCACCTTGCCCGGCACCACGTTGGTATTGGTGCCGCCATCGATGCGACCGACGATCATGGTCGGATGGCTGATGCCGGGGATGGACGAGCGGATCTCCTTCAAGCCCGGCAGTGCGCCGTAGATGGCATTGAGAATGGCGTTGGCCGCCTGCAGGGCATCATGGCCGGTCTCGGGCATGGAGCCGTGGGTGGCCCGACCATGCACGGTCACCTCGAACTGCAGGCAGGCATTGTGCGCGGTCACCACGTTGTAGCTGAAGCCGGCCGCCAGCACGTAATCCGGACGGGTCAGCTGCTGTTCCAGCAGCCAGCCCGGGCCGAGCACGCCGCCGAATTCCTCGTCATAGGTGAAGTGCAGCTCGACCGCGCCGCGCAGTGCAGCACCCAGCGACTCCAGCGCACGGGTGGCGAAGAGGTAGCTGGCGAAGTCGCTCTTGGAGACGGCCGCGGCACGGCCATAGATGCGGCCATCGGCCACCTCGCCGCCATAGGGATCGTGGGTCCAGCCTTCGCCCGGCGGCACCACGTCGCCGTGGGCATTCAAGGCCAGGGTCGGACCACCGTCGCCATAGGGACGGCGCACGATCAGGTTGGTGATGCTCTGCATGCCGTAGTCACGCACCTGCTCGGCCGGCACCGCATGCTTCTCGGCCTGCCAGCCCCAGGTCTGGACCAACGCGGCCACCGCATCGGCGTGGGGAGCATTGTTGCCGGGCGGCGTGTCCGTGGGAATGCGGATGAGTTGCTGGAGTACGCCGACTTCTTCCTCGAAATGCTGATCGATCCATGCGCACAGGCGCTCCGACAACTGCTGTTTGGACATGCTTGCCACTCCGTGATCAAAAACCGCCAGCCACGCCGGCGCAAACCGCCATCATAGCGCAGCCGCCCGGCGCGTGGCCGCCTCCTGCGTACTCGCACGTTCCCCGCTATCATTGACCGCCCTGTCTCAACGCCAGAACCCAACGAACCCATGCCCTCACAACCCTCCGCCTCCGGCGCTCCTGCTCCTCACATCGTCATCGCCGGCGAGGGCTTGCCTCCCGAGCAGCGCGGCCGCGCCATCCTGGCGCTGGGCATCGCGGTGGGCCTGGCCACACTCGATACCGCCATCGCCAACACCGCCCTGCCCGCCATGGCGATGGACCTCAACACCACACCGGCGGCCTCGGTCTGGATCGTCACCGCCTATCAACTGGCGATGATGGTGGCCCTGCTGCCGCTGGCGGCGCTGGGAGAGATCATCGGCTATCGCCGCATCTATGTCTGGGGACTGGTGCTCTTCACGGCCGCTTCGCTGCTGTGCGCCGTGGCCTGGTCACTGCCCACGCTGGTGATGGCGCGCTTCCTGCAGGGACTGGGCGGGGCCGGCATCATGAGCGTCAATACCGCGCTGATCCGCTTCATCTATCCCACCCGCTCGCTGGGGCGCGGCGTGGGACTCAATACCCTCATCGTGGCCATCGCCTTCACGGTCGGTCCCTCGGTGGCCTCCGGCATCCTCGCCATCGCCCCCTGGCCATGGCTGTTTGCGGTCAACGTACCGCTGGGCGTAGCGGCCGTGATCCTGGCCCTGCCCTCGTTGCCGCATACCGCGCTGTCCTCGCACGCCTTCGACCTGCGCAGCGCCGTGCTCAACGCAGCCGCCTTCGGCCTGCTGATCCTGGCCATCGGCGAGGGTGCGCATCGGGCCCAGGCCAGCGTGGTGGGGCTGGAGCTGGCTGCTGCCATCCTCTGCGGACTGTTCCTGCTGCGACGCGAACTGTCGCATCCGGCGCCGATGCTGCCGGTGGACCTGTTCCGTCATCCCATGTTCACGCTTTCGGCCATTACCGCCGTATGCTCCTTTGCGGCGCAGGGCCTGGCCTTCGTCTCGCTGCCCTTCTTCTTCCACCATGACCTGGGCCGCAGCCAGGTCGAGATCGGCCTGCTCATGACACCCTGGCCGGTAGCCGTGGCCATCATGGCGCCGATTGCAGGACGCCTGTCGGACCGCTATCCGGTCGGCATCCTGGGCGGCGTCGGCCTGGCGCTCCTGTGCGCTGGACTGCTGACGATGACCTTCATGCCGGCGGCACCCAGCGTCTGGGAGATCAGCTGGCGCATGCTGCTCTGCGGCATGGGATTCGGGTTCTTCCAGTCGCCCAATCTCAAGGCGCTCATGACCAGCGCCCCGCCCCATCGCAGCGGCGGTGCCTCCGGCATCGTGGCCACGGCGCGCCTGCTGGGCCAGAGCGTGGGCGCGGCGCTGGTAGCGCTGTGTTTCAACCTGTCGGAAACCCAGGGCTCGCGCCTGGCCCTCGGTTTCGGTGCCGCCTTTGCCGGGGTGGCCTGCATCGCCAGCTTCCTGCGTTTGCTCACCAGCAACCCTTACGCTGCTCCGCTGAAAAAATAAGTTTTTCTCAGTATTGCCCATCGCCACCACCGCCCGAATTCTCGCGCGGTGGCTGTCTTTCGTGGGGTTTCGTCAGTTTTTTTGACATCTCCATTCCAAACATTTTCCCCGCATAAACTTTACACAAGATCCCCGCTAAATTTCCTCGCCAGGCAGCGCCCGAACAGCCTAAAGCCAAAGCCATTCTGTTACGATAAACCCGACAGCTCATCCATCATTACCGACTGTCACCATGAAGCCAGCCACAGAAGAACAGGCGTCCATTTCATCAGGGAAATCGAACCGCGTTCAGCACGGTAACCAGCAGCAGGCCAAGACCTGAATTCGATATGTTGAAATCCATCGCCATAGAACAATTGCGCCTGGGCATGTATGTCCACTCCATCCCCGGCGGATGGATCAATCACCCTTTCTGGCGCAAATCCTTCAAGATCGATACGCTGGAAGACCTGCAGACGCTGCGCGACTGCCCGGTCGACGAAGTCACCATCGATACCGCCAAGGGCCGTGACATCGCGCCCGAACATGATCACGACGATCAGGCCGCCGCCGACGACGACCAGCCCCAACCGTCGGCCGAGATCGTCATCGCCCATCAGGGCGCCAGCGCCACCGTGGCCGTGCGCCGGCCGGCCACGCGCACCGAGACGGCGGTGGAACGCGAACGCGCGGTCCGCATCATCTCTTCCTCCAAGTCCACCGTGCTCCACATGTTTTCCGAAGCGCGCATGGGCAGGACGGTGGACGTCAAGGACGCCGCCGAACTGGTGACCGAAATCACCTCGTCGGTCTCCCGCAATGCCGATGCCCTGATCAGCCTGGCGCGTCTGAAGACCACCGATGACTACACCTACATGCACTCAGTGGCGGTATGCGCGATGATGATCTCGCTGGCCAACCAGCTGGGCATGACCCCGGAACAGACCAGGCAGGCCGGCATGGCGGGGCTGCTGCATGACGTGGGCAAGATGGCCGTGCCACTGGACATCCTCAACAAACCGGCCAAGCTGACCGAAGAGGAATTCGCCTCGGTGCGCTCGCACACCGTGCAGGGTCACGGCATCCTCCAGCAGATCGAAGGGATCGGGGAGGCGGCGCTGGACGTCTCGCTGCATCATCACGAGAAGATCGATGGCACCGGCTATCCCTTCAACCTCAAGTCCGACAGCATTTCCATCATGGCCAAGATGGGTGCGGTATGCGATGTCTATGACGCCATCACCTCCAACCGTCCCTACAAGGCCGGCTGGGATCCGGCCCGCTCGATCCGCCACATGGCTGCCAGCGCCGGGCATTTCGATCCGATCACGATGGAAGCCTTCGTCAAGGCCATCGGCATCTACCCGACCGGCTCCTGCGTGATCCTGCAATCGGGGCGCCTGGGCGTGGTGGTGGACCAGCGTCCGGACCAGCTGCTCACGCCGCGCATCAAACTGTTCTACTCGACCACCAGCCGCATGCCTCTCCAGCCGGAAATCATCGACCTGGCGCGCGGCGGCGACAAGATCGTGGCCTATGCCGATCCGGCCAAGTGGGGCATCCGCAGCCTGCCCAGCATCGACCTGAACTGAGCGGTACTGCAGCCGCAAGAATGGAAAACGGCGCCTTGGGCGCCGTTTTCATCTGCTCCGCATCAATCGCAGTCAGTCGCACTCAATCGCGCTGCGCGAACGCCGCCGTCGACGCCAGCTCATTCAACAACGCCACCGTAGAACAGCTGGAGACGTCATAGGGATTGAGTTCGCCCGTGGCCGAATATTTCAGCAACAGCGAGCGGTTGATCTTGTCCAGCCGGATCTTGCCCATGGTCCAGGACGAGTACTGGCGTTCATCGATGGATTCATAGGCCAGCAGGATCACATCCTGGTGGCGATCATCACGCAGCAGTCGGCCATAGAGGCGATTGACCTGATCACGCCCGCCTTCGAGCACCTGCACGAAAATGGTATCGCTGTAGCACAGCACGCCGGTGATGCCCTGCTGCGGATTGCGCTGACGCGAGGCCGCGAGAACGCCCTCGATGGTCTCGTGGGTGATGGTCTGGCGAGCACGGCTTGCATAGATCAGACGAACCAGCATGATTAACCTCGTTGACGTTGGGAAATCAGCGCCAGGAATTCGCGGCGCAGGTTGGCGTCGCGCAGGAAGGATCCCCGCATGACGCTGTTGATCATCTTCGACTCCACATCCTTGACGCCGCGCCAGTGCATGCAGAAGTGATCGGCTTCCATGACGATGGCCAGGCCATCGGGCTGCAACTTCTGCATGAGCAGGTCGGCGGCCTGGGAGACGGCTTCTTCCTGGATCTGCGGACGGCTCATGATCCACTCCAGCAGGCGCGCATACTTGGACAGGCCGATGAGGTTGGAATGTTCATTGGGCATCACCCCCACCCATACCTTGCCCATGATCGGGCACAGGTGGTGCGAGCAGGCGCTGCGTACCGTGATGGGACCGACGATCATCAGCTCGTTCAGGCGCTCGATGTTGGGAAACTCGGTCACCGGGGGCGGTGCCTGGTAACGGCCCTTGAAGACTTCGTTCAAGTACATCTTGGCCACGCGCTTGGCAGTATCCTGGGTGTTGTGATCGCTTTCGACATCGATCACCAGGCTCTCCAGCACCGCCGCCAGCTTGGACTGCACCTCAGCCTGCAATTGCTCCAGTTCGCCTTCCCTGATGAAGGCCGCGATATTGTCGTTGGCGTGGAAACGCACGCCGGCCGCCTTGATACGCTGGCGGATGCGGGCCGATACCAGCTGGTCATGCACGCTGGGTGCTGCCGTCTCGGTGCCGGTGGCGGCCTGGTTCTTGTCTGTTGCCATGATGGAGGGCGAGCACGCCGAACGTGATCGCTGAGTTGGGGGTGGCGCCATTATGCACGGAAAAACGTCGACGCATTGAGGGCAAACCAGCGTCAAGTCCGCGTCATGACATCGGCTGCATCGCCCTGCTGGCGCGCCGTCCAAGGTGCAGGCCCCATTCATGTCGCATTAATGCTTGATCGATGAAGCATTAAACCTGGCTTAATGCCGCCGATCGCGCCGCCGATGGTGCCGCAGATCGTGCAGCGGACTCTGAGGCACACCCCGGCGGCGCTGAGGCTTAACGACCATTGATGATTGTTTGCCGCACTTTACACCGGCCTAACCGCTGCTTACGTCCACAGCCACCATCATCCCTGCACGCGCCGCACGCACGTGTTACTGCATCTGGCAACAGCAGGCGGCGACGTGTGCCGGGCATCCAGCCTGGCCGCCATCGGGGGATCACCATGACATTCCAGTATCGCCTTGCCGGTGCCTGCGCACTGGCCGTCTCGCTATCGGCCTGCAACAGTCCGGCACCCATGGTGACCGGGCCCACCAGCGTGCGACCGGCCTATCAGGTGGCCAACGTGGAAAACAACGGCGCCATCTTCCGGGTTTCCAGCGCCCAGCTCTTCGAGGAGCCGACCACCTACAACGTGGGCGACATCATCAAGATCGACATCTCCGAATCCATCAGCAGCAGCAACAAGGCCGCCACCAGCAACAGCCGCGACAGTTCGCTCACGCAAAAGGGCCCGGGCTCGGGTGCACCGCTGGGCGGCCTGTTCACGCAGCTCTACGACGCCAACTATTCGGCCAGCGGCAGCAATACCTTCAAGGGATCCGGTGACAGCAGCAATACCAACACCATGAGCGGGACGCTGATGGTCTCCATCGTCGAGGTCCTGCCCAACCGCAACCTGGTGGTGGCCGGTGAAAAGCGCATCGGCGTCAATGGCAACGTCAATACGCTGCGCTTCTCCGGCGTAGTGCGCACGCGCGACATCCGTGGCGGCATCGTGGCCTCGGCCAACGTGGCCGACGCGCGGCTGGAACAGGTCGGCGGCGGCTCGGTGGCCGACGCCAGCACCGATGGCAACTTCTTCCGCCGCCTGCTGACCATCTGGTGATCAGGCTGTCCCTGCCGCAGAGGATGCGGCAGGGACAAACGAAAAACGACAAAACGAAAAAACGGCAAGCGCGCAGCTTGCCGTTTTTCATTGCGCCGATCACCGCGCACACCGCGTCGAGCGCGGCAAAGCATGTGCGATACCGTCAGAATCCGTTGGCCGCACTGCGCATGTTGTCCGGCGAATTGTCCGCCACCTGCGGATTGCCGGGGAACAGCGCATCGATCAGTGGCGCCAGCTTGTCACCGGCGCTGGCCCACTTGTCCTGACCGAAGGAGCCCAGCCGGTACTGCGCCGTGCCCAGCACGCGTCCCTCGCGACGCAGGGTCAGCGCAGCATAGGTGAGATAGGGGGTATAGGCATCGGTGAAGACCTTGGTATCCCATTTGACGTAACCCACATAGCTCAAGGTCACCGGGCAGTTCAGTGCCTGGGTGCCGGCATCGTAGACGCGGCTTTGTACGCCGTGCTTTTGCAGTTCGCCCTGCAGACCGGGGACGAAGTCGCTCAGGGCCACCGAACCATTCCACTCGATGCAGACTTCATGGATCGGGTCCTTGCTGTAGACGATGGGATTCTGGACCGAGTTGGGCGTCATCGCCCGCACGCTGGAGGCGGTGGAACCAACCAGTCCCACGGCATCGACCAGGGCATTGCCGGACGTGACGATGCAGCCCGACAGCGATGAAGCCAGCAAGGTGGCAATGATGATGGTGCGCATGATGCTCTCCCCGAGCGCAATCCTCTGGCAGGGTCCCCGCATGTCGCGAGGGGCAGGGATTACAGGCTGCCCATCATAGCGGCGCATATTGTCGCCACATGGCCGTTTTACCTTGATTTACGCTGACCCTGTACACGCTTAACAGCCGCGTACGTGACGCCAGGGCACATCATGGCGAGGCCTTGCGCAGTGCTGGCACAATAGGCGCCTGTGTCGATTTTCCAAGGAGACTTCCATGCCCTCACTGCTCGCCCGTTCCCTGCTGGCCTCGCTGGCGATGGCTGGCATGCTGCATGCCGCCCGCGCCGATACCCTCAAGTCCGACAGCGAAGTACGCGCCCTGGCCGACAAGGTCATGGCCCAGGCCGGTGCCGGCCGCACCGATGATGCCTACGGCCTGCTCTCGCCTTATGCCTTGGTGGATATCCGCGCCTTCGAGACTGCGCGCACCAACGCGCGCAGCGCGCGCTCGGCCATCGAGGCGCTGGTCGGCAATTCGGTCGGCTATGAATTCATCCGCTCCGAGAAAGTGGGCCAGTCACTGATGAAGCTCACCTATATCGAAAAAACCGAACGCCAGCCCATCCCGTGGATGTTCATCTTCTACCACACGCCTGGTGGCTGGGCATTGAGCAGCTTCAGCAATGGCGCCAACGTGGATGCGCTGTTTGATCACTAGGGCCTGTTCGCATTAAATCTGCGCGATGCGTTCCAGGTTCAGAACGCGCGCTGCGGCTCCAGATCGCCACTCTCGATGGCGCTGGCCACGCCCGAGATCTTGTCGGCGATGATGGCCGACGAGCCGCAGGCCGTGGTCCAGCCATTGGAACCATGCCCGGCGTTGAGCCACAGATTGGCATAGCGGGTGGCACCGATGAGCGGTGCGCCATCCGGTGTCATCGGCCGCAGCCCGGCCCAGTACTCCACCTTGGCCAGATCGGCCCCCTGTGGATAAAGATTCTTCAGCGACTTCAGGGCAGTGGCGCAGTCCCGCGGCGTGACGCGCGTATCCCAGCTGCCGATCTCGGCCGTGCCTGCCGCACGGATATGCTGCCCCATGCGCGTGATGGCGACCTTGTAGTACTCGTCCATGACGCCACTGCGCGGCGCGCTCGCAGGATCGGCCACCGGTACCGTGATGGCATAGCCCTTGACCGGGTAGATCGGCAGATCCAGCCCCAAGGGTTTCAACATCGGTACCGATGCGCTGGCGCAGGCGACGACGTAGGCATCGGCGCGCAGCGTGCCGGTGCGGGTACGCAGCCCGCTGACCCGCGCACCGGCCACCTCGATGGCCTGCACCTCTGTGGACAAGTGAAACTCCACCCCATGCGCCTGCAGCCATCCTGCCAGGGCGCGCGCAAACAGCGGGCAATTGCCGGTCTCATCGAGCGGCAAGAGCAGCCCGCCCTTCAATTCCTGTCGGGCCGCATGCAAGCCCGGATCGAAAGCCACGCAACCCTCGGCATCCAGCAATTCGAAGGGCACCCCGGCTTCGGCCAATACCTTGGTCGACAGCCCGGCATTGTCCAGCCCTTCCTGGGTGCGGAACAGTTGCAGGTTGCCGCCGCTGGTCTGCTCGTAGCGGATATCCAGACGCTCGCGTATCTGCTTCAACTGGCTGTGACTGTAGCGCGCCAGCCGCCCCATGCGCGCCTTGTTGACGGCATAGCGCTCGGGCGTGCATTGCGCCAGAAAAGTCTTGAGCCATTTCCACTGATGCGCATCCAGACGGGGCGTAAAGCGCAAGGCCGCTTCGATGCCCAGCCAGCTCTGCACCGACCACTTCAGCGACTTGGCCGGCATGCCCGGCGCCGCCCACGGGGTGGCGTAGGAGGGACAGACGTGGCCGGCATTGCCGACGCTGGTCTCGGCGGCCACCTCGGCGCGGCGTTCCACCACGACGACCTCGTGGCCGCGCTCGCGGAGGAAATAAGCAGTGGTGACGCCGACGATGCCGGCGCCCAGCACGATGATGCGCATGGTGTCAGTTCAACTTCCGGAAATGATCAATGAATATAAATAGACTAAACAATATAAATAATTTAAATCTTCTTGTCGCTACAGCGTCAGTCCGCCATCCACATGCCACACCTGGCCGGTGACATAGGACGCCGCCGGGCTGAGGAGGAAGGCGATCACGTTGGCGATCTCCTGCGGCTGTCCCAGGCGCTGCAAGGGGATGCGCGCCAGCGCCGCCTCCCAGGCGGCCGGATCGATGGCCGACTTGGCCGGGTCGCTCTTCTGAACGTAACCGGGCGCCACCGCGTTGACCGTCACGCCCGCCGCTGCCACCTGCACGGCCAGCGACCTGACCAGCGCCTCGATGCCGGCCTTGGCCGCCGCCGAAGCCGGAAAGCCCGATTCGCCAAGACGAAACACATGCGCCACGAAGGAACTCACCGCCACCACGCGGCCCTGTGGGCTGGCCTGCAAGGGTTCCCGGCACGCCGTCACCAGACGGAAGAAGCCGCCCGGGAGCGCCTCCATGGAACGCGACCAATCGGCCTCATCCAGTTCACCGATACGCTTGCGATCGGCAAAGCCGGCATTGGCGACCAGCGCATCGAGCCGTCCGTAGTGCGCCAGCGCCGCGTCACGCAAGTGCGCAGCGGTCTGTGGCTCGGCCAGGTCGCCCAGCGCCAGCGTGCAGTCGGCTCCCTGCGCACGGCACTGCTGCGCCACCGCCTGCAACTCCGGCGATGCGCTGCGGGCATGCAGGACCAGGGCGACATCGGGGGACGCGACCGTCGTGGCCACCGCCGCACCGATGCCGCGCGCGGCGCCGGTGATGAGGATGACACGCTCAGAAGGGGGGGAACTGGCAGCAGGAATGGAAGAAAAAGGGGACGGGTTCATGATCCAAAAGGTGAAACAGCGCGTTCCCGCTGACCGGGAATTTGGCATAACACTTCATTTACGCAATCCCGCCATTAGAACCCATTTCATAAATAGGCGTGAGATGCGTTCTGTCCAGAAAGGGCGCTG
>NZ_JBMDJS010000034.1:0-13982 GCF_057809315.1 Herbaspirillum sp. FG34
CACCACGCCTTCTGGGGGCAACGCATCTCACAGATTGAATGTGAACAGGCCCTAGCATTTCAGGCGACCGCATAGGCCGCGTGTGCAGGCATGGCCTGATCCCTGACATGCGGGATATCCAGCTGCCGCAACTTGCGATACAGCGAGGCGCGGCACATGCCCAACTGGCGTGAGGCTGCGGAGATGTTCCAGCGGCTGCCGTTGAGGGCTTCGATGACGCGGGTGCGCTCATCGCGTCTGAGATCGGCAGCACCGCCCTGCCCCGGCGCCTCCAATGCCATGCGCGAGGCCGGACGATGCAGGGGCAACACCTGCGCCAGGCCGGCGGGCTGGAACTGCATCAACTCCTCCGGCAGGTCGCGCAGGGTGATGCGTCCCTCGTTCATGACGGCGCAGCTGTAACGGATCACGGCATGCAGCTGGCGCAGATTGCCCGGCCACGGATAGGCCAGCAGACGCTGCAGGACGGCGGGCTCGATCATGCTGTCCTGGACCGGACGGCCCAGCTCGTCGGCCATCATCTGCATCACCAGCGCACGCCGGTCGCTGCGTTCGCGCAAGGCGGGCAGGCGCAATACGCCACCGGCAACGCGGTAATACAGGTCTTCCCGGAAGCGGCCATCGGCGATCAGGGTTTTCAAGTCCTGGTGCGTGGCGCAGATCAGTTGTACGTCCACCGGCACCGGGCGTTGTGCGCCCAGGGGCATCACTTCGCGTTCGGAGAGCACGCGTAGCAGGCGCGTTTGCAGGGCAAAGGGCATGTCGCCGATTTCATCGAGGAAGAGCGTGCCGCCATCGGCCTGTTGCACCTTGCCCTTCATCCCGCCGGGCAGCGCACCGGAGAAGGCGCCCTTGCAGTAGCCGAACAGTTCGCTTTCGGCCAGGCTCTCGGGGATGGAGGCGCAATTGACGGCGATCCAGTTGGCGCGACGGCGTGCGCTGTAGTCATGCAGAGCACGGGAGAGATATTCCTTGCCGGTCCCGGTCTCGCCCAGGATGAGCACGGGGATGCCGCGATCGATGAGGCGCTTGCCGCGTTCGACCAGATCGCCCATCAGGTCGTCGCCAGCGGCGAGCTGATCGATGTCGCGATAACGCGGCGCATGAGGCGCGCAAGTCGAATGGGCTGTGCCAGCCGGGATGGAGCAAACGTCACGATCAGGCAAGGGCTGCGCTACCGGGGTGGTCGGCATGATGGTCTCCTGTCTTGGACTGCTTTTTTATCGAGCCGGCATCCGCAGAACCGGTTCTTTATGCGCGGGAACCTGCCTGGGGCGGTCCCGGAAACGTGTCGCAATGGCACGTCTGCGGCAAAGAATAGCCAGTCCGACTCATGACTTCCAATACAATGTACAGACAGAATCAATACCTTGAAGGTATCAAATGATCGAATTGAGACATCTTACCTATTTCCGCACCGTAGCAGAAACCCTGCATTTCGGCCGCGCGGCGGAACTGCTGCACATCTCGCAACCGCCGCTGACACGGCAGATTGCGGCACTGGAGAAGGAGTTGGGAGCGCAATTGTTCGACCGCAGCAAACGCGCCATCCAGCTGACGGCGGCGGGCAAATATTTTTATCGCGACACCACAGAAATTTTCAAGGCCCTGGAACGGGCCAAGCGCAACGTGGCCTCTTCCAGCACGGGTATGAGCGGGGCGCTGAAGGTGGGGTTCATGATGTCCTCGGCCTACAACATCCTGCCAGCGGTGACGCGCCATTATTCGGCGGCCTATCCGGAGGTGGACATGCGCCTGAGCGAATACGTGCCCAACCTGCTGGCCACTGACATTGAGGATGAGAAAATCGATGTGGGCATCATGTATCGCCCCGAGGATTGCCGCCGGCTCGACAGCCACACCATCTACGCCGAACCCTTGCTGGCGGTGCTGCCGCGTGGGCATCGCCTGGCGCACAAGCCTGAGATCTCGGCCGCCGAGCTGGCCGAGGATGCCTTCATCAGCATTCCGCGCCCGATTGCGCCGGTGGTGTATGACCTGATCCGGCAGCATTGCCAGCTGCATGGCTTCCGTCCGCGCATCGTGCTGGAGACCAACCTGCAGCAGACCATCGTCAACCTGGTCGGCGAAGGGCTGGGGGTGGCGCTGGTACCGACCTCGATGCAGGCCATGCACCTGGACACCACGGTCTTCAAGCCGCTCATCGGTGCGCCGACGGTGGAGGTGGCGGTGATCTGGAACCGCGAGAATACCAATCCCTGCATACGGACCTTTGCACAGACGGCGGTGGAGGTGTGGCAGGCAATGCAGTCGGTCAATCAGGGTGCGGGCGCGTAAGACGATGGATCAGGGCCTGCCCACGGGGGGCGTATCTGCAGCCCACTGCAAGGCATTCAAGGTGGCGTCCTGCTCGCCGCGCCAGTGTTCCATTGCGCTTTTTGCGCCGTCGGGATATTCCTTGCGATTGATCGCGTGCGTGGTCTCGGCCCAGCCTATGGGGGTGTTGCCGCGCGGTTCGTCGTAGGGATCGTCGGATTCGATACCGCTGACTCTGCTGACATAGTCTGGCCAGACGGGATCGCGGCAAGTCCAAAGGGCTATCAGGCGCAGGCAGGTCATGAACAGGATGAATGGCATCATCGTTATCCGATAAGCCGGACTGGCGCGCATCCCGAAGTCATACATGCAGAACAGGAAACTCTCCAGCATGTCCTCTTTTTCCTTGAAGAAAAGCAGTGGCTTGGGCAACTCTTCCGGACCGTGATTCATGTACCAGCACCAGTAGTTCCACTGCGACAGCAGGCCATCGAGGCATTCTTGCCCTTCCCATTTCCGGCCGATCGAAAAGGCACGGACAACGTTACCGTCTTCATCCACTTCGTAATGACGGATGTGATAGGTGTACTTGTGGTTGGCCGATCCTCTGTGAATGCAGAAGATGGCGTTTTCGTTCCAGGGGACTTCCCATGTGATGTCACCTTGGCCTGGCTTGGCAAAGAAACGGCGGCGGCGGATGGCGTAAATCTTTTTCTCTTTGCGGTTGAAGCGGATGGGCTTTCTGCTTAAGGAAAAGAATTCATCGTGCCCGAACTTCAGTGCGATATGGGAGAACAACCCGACGCTGAGAAAAACGACAAGCCAAGGGAGAATTAGAGTGATCACGAATTCTTCAGGTGGATGAAGCAGCATGAATGCGGCAAGCCATAAAAATGATAGGACTCCAAAGCAAGCGGCAAGGACCGCCCCTGATTGCCATTGTCTGTCTCTGAATGGCTGGTCTGTCACATCCATATAGGTAGAATTGATCCGAAAAATGGTACTGGTGTCTTGGCACTCTGGCCCAACTGGCTGATCAATAGGTAAGCGATGTTTCCAATCCCATTCGGGAATCGGCTTGCCGGCTTTGTATCGAAATACGCGTTCATCCATGTTTCATACGCCAATTGGGCGGAGCATCCTCGCTCCACAGCAACGCGTTGACAGCGGGATCCTTTTCTCCCAGCCATTCGTTCACCTCTTTTTGGGGATCATACGGATACTCGTTACGTTCTATGGCGAGCAGGGTGTCGCCCCACCCCACAGGAGTCGAGCGGCTTGGCTCATCATAGGGATCACCTGGCCGCACAACGCTGACTTTTTCAACAGCCGCAGGCCAGATCGGATCGCGACAGGTCCAAAGTGCCATCAAGCGATGACTGGTCAGAAGCAAGATGAAGGGCATCATTGCAATACGATACGCGGCACTGGCACTGGCACCGAAGTCATAGAGACAAAAAAGGAAGCTTTCCATAGCACTTTCGCGTTCGCAGAAAAACAAGGGAGGCTTGGGCAAATCCTCCGGCCCTCGATTCATATACCAACACCAATAATTCCATTGCGATAGCAGGCCCTGAAGATTTTCCTTCTGCTCCCATTTGCGACCAATCGCAAATGCACGGACGACGTTACCCTCTTCATCTACTTCGTAGTGACGGATGTGATAGGTATTCCTGTGGTTGGAATATCCGCGGTGAATGCAGAATATGGCGTTTTCATCCCAAGGGACTTCCCATGTGATATCGCCTTGGCCGGGCTTGGCAAAGAATCGACGACGCCGAATGGCGTAGATTTTTTTCTCTTTGCGATTGAAACGGATGGGACGGCGCTTAAGTGAAAAAAATTCGTCTCTTCCATGCCGGAAAGCGAAGTAGCCGAACAGAAACGTGATGACCAAGCAATATAGATCACCCAAAATTCCACCAGCATCTGGATACAGTACCCTCGTCAGGTAGTAGCTCCACATTCCCCCGACCACTCCCAAACAAGAGACCAGGACGCCTCCTGCAAGCCACTGTCGCTCTCTGAACGGCTGGTCTGTTACATCCATGAACGTTGAATTGATCCGGAAGATCGTACTCGTGTCCTTGCATTCGGGGCCAACCGGATTGTTGATGGATAAGCGATGCTTCAGATCCCATTCAGGAATGGGGCGACCAGCTTTAAATTGAAAGATACGTTCGTCCATGTCTAGGCCTCCACTGAGTCACGATATGCCTTCAACTGTCCTTCGAATGATCCGTATTTTTCTCCGAGACCAAATTCACAACGGGATATCCAAGTTTTTAGCGCGCTGTCGTTTACGAGCGCAATCGCTATCGACACCAAGAAAGACGAAACAAGAAATGGCCAGAAAATACCACCGATAGCGCTGTAGGCTGCGATGGAAATTCCAGCAGAAAGCGTTCCATTCGCTAGATACAACCAACCAAGTAGCTGTTTTTTTTCTCCAAATGCCACGCGAGCGCTAACGGCAATATCGAAAGCGCCCGCCAGGATGCCTGCCCCCATACCTGCCAGACGGGCCCCCTGGATGATCTTTCCCAGTTTCTTGTCGATAGCCCACTGTCCATAAATAAACGCTCCCGATGGATGCCCCACGGATTTCTGAACACTGGTCGCCACCGTTTCAACAAGCGTGGCAGTCAGGCTGACAGCCGCCAATGCTGCCTTGACCTGGGTCTCCCGTTCATTGAACTGGTCATTGTGGGCCAGATCATCCATCGCGAAGTTCAACGCCAGCATCTGCACGAGCGTGGTCGCCACCCCCAGCTTGAATTCGGCTGGCACCGCGGATCCCAGCCACTTCTGCGCCAGCGCGATATCGGGAATGGCGATACCCTTGATGCTCCCTGCGGCGATGCGCCCCTCCCGTTCCAAGCTGGCGATGTCGAGTTCATAGGCAATCATGCGCCGCCCCATTGCCGAACTCCTGACTGCTCCCTTGGCCTGGTGATAGGCATCACTCCTGGTCTGCTGCCGATTCGTCTTCAGTTCGATGCCTTGGGCTTTAGCCTGTTCAATCGCCCAGCGCGACACATCAGCAGCACTCATGTTGCTGGCCTTGATCGTCACTCCCGCCAGCAGATGCACGTGGATCATCGCCAGAGAATGCGCCACGCCCCGGCTGGCGTCATTGAGACGCTTGCCGATCACATTGGCCGTCGTCAGTGCAAGGCGGTCGATCAGCTGCGGTGCGTACGGGGTATCGTCAAGCCGGGCTACGGCCCCCTTGTAGAGATTGAGGATATTTTCGAACTGGATATCGCTGCCCTTGAGTTGCGACTCGGTGGCTGCAATCAGGTCTTCCTGGTTGTAGAGGAGCGCGCGTCCATACAGATTGGCCGGATCGGAGAGACTGCTCCGGGACAGCCAAAGCGCCAGCTGATCCTGACAAGCTTGCGACGCAACCGCCTTGCCGATACATTGCGCCAGCGACTCGCTGTAGGCGTGACCGCTGCGAATGTCGTTGACATCATGTACGCCCTCCATCCAGTTGGCCAGTTGCTCGCTCTTGAGCCATGCGACATGGGCTGTCACCAGCTTGAGAAAGCGGGGCTCGAATGCCTTCAATGCAGCGTCATAGATGGCGGGAAACGCTCTGAGCTTTTGTTGGTCCAGCGTCGGCTTGCCATCATCATGGGTCAATTCATGCCAGGCCTCATCTTCGGCCGCCTGTTGGCGCGCTGCCTGATCAGCGCCATATTTCTTGCGCTTCTCGCTCTGCTTGCGGGCGTAGCTTGCAGGGCCGCCAGCCTGGACGACGCGCCATACAGTCTTGAGGCTGCCATAAGTATCGCCGTCAGGATGGTTCTCCGCCATCTGCGCCACCTTGGCGTCAAACACGACAGCCTTGCGTGCTTCACGCCGTACCCCTTGTTCGGTCATCGCCAGCAGGTCGGCGATGGTCTTGGCCTGGTAGAGCTTTTCATCGAAACCGGCCGCAAGGCCCGGAACGCACAGTTCGCTCAGGTCATTGACGAGGCCCACCGGATCATTGATGGCGACCACGTAACCCTTGTGATGCGGGGCCTGGGCGGCCATGATGTCGGCCATCTTGCCAGCCCATGCGTGACGCTTGTTCTCCTCTGCCGGCGGCGTGTTGCTGAACGAAAAGGCCCGCGCCATCTCGCCCGTATCAGCGGCAAAATGAGCCACCTGTTCCTTGCAGGCGTTGAACTCTCCCGCATGCGGTGCCGTACCAGCCAGCATGGCCGCCACATCGATGCACTGCATGTGCTTCCTGCGCCAGCCCGTTTCGCTGACTTTCTTTTGCAAAGCCTTGGTCCAAGCCGTATTGGACCAGCCTATCCATAGCCGGGTAGCAGGATCGTGGGGCGTATGGGCGATGTCGACGCAATAAGCCCGTACGATTTCTCCGGGGTCCACGCAGGAGAAGGGTATGCGCCCCGGATGGGGAGGGTTGTATTCCAGCGGAAAATTCCACAGATGCCCGGTAGGCATCACGACGTAGGCCTTGAGCCGTGCGCGACACTCGTCGTAGGCATAGAGATAGCCGGGCCTTAAAGCCCGCAAGGTATAACGTGCTTCGCCGATCTGCCGGGGCGCGCCTTCGATTCTGAAATTGCCGGAAATCGCAGGCACAGCCTGCGCGCCATACGGACTGGCCACGGCATAGCGGACCGGATAGATCAGCAAGCCTTTTTTGTCGCAATAACTGCATGTCAACATCGCTGCGTTCCTGTTGAATCATCAGTCCCTCCGGCACTTGACCAGTACAGGCTGAAAAGAAAAACGCAGATGTTTGCATGACGACATGCTCACGTCTGTTGAAATACTACGAGAAATCCCAAGCATTTAGGGCCTGTTCACATTAAATTTGCGAGATGCGCAGATTTAATGTGAACAGGCCCTAATGTTGAGCACACGCAGTCGGCCAATATGCTCAGAAGAAAAAAACCCGGACGCTCTTGGACGCCCGGGCATCAAACCGCGGCAGGTCGGCTTCCACGCCCGCCTGTCCGTGGTCAACAAACAAATGTCGCACCCGGCGGCTCACCCCGCACAGCGCAGCGACAGGCCACCATCGACGATCATGTCCAGCCCCGTGATGTAGCGCGCGTTGTCGGAAGCGAGGAACAGCGCGGCATGCGCCACATCCCAGGCATCCCCCATGAAGCCCATCGGACACTGTGCATTGCGCCTGGCGCGCATCTCTTCGACATCGCCGCCATAGGAGGCCTTGAGCGGTTCGCGGATCATGGGCGTATCCATCATGCCGGGCAGCACGCAATTGGCGCGGATGCCCATGGGCGCATACTGCATCGCCACGTTCTTGGTGAAGGCGAGGATGGCCGCCTTGGTCGCGGTATAACCCAGGTAGGGAAAACCGATCCAGCGCAAGGCCGCCAGCGACGAGATATTGACGATGGCCCCCTTGCCCTGCCGCTCCATGATCGGCAGCACATGCTTGTGCGTCAGGAACAGGCTGGTCTGGTTGACCGCCACCAGCCGGTTCCAGCTCTCTTCACTGGTTTCCACCGGGCCGCCCACCTCGGCGATGCCCACATTGTTGTGCAGCACGTCGACCCGACCGAAATGATCCATGGCCGCCTCCGCCATGGCCTTCACATCAGCACTGCGCGAGACATCGGCGGCCAGCACTTCACACACGCCCCCCTCGCTGCGGATGATGTCCTGCGTCTGCATGGCGGCCTCGATGCTGCGGTCCACCGCCAGCACCCGCCCGCCCTCGCGCGCATACAGCACGGCGGCAGCCTTGCCATTGCCCCAGCCCGCGCCGACCGAACCGGCGCCGGTGACGATGATGGCCTTGCCTTGCATGAGCTTGTCCATGCACGTCCCCTCAGATTTCCAGTACGCCGCCGGCGACGAAGCCCCCATCGACCGGTATCACGTGGCCGGTGATATAGGCTGATTCTTCAGCGGCCAGATAACAGACGGCCGAGGCGATCTCATCGGTGGTGCCATAACGGCGCATGGGGACCAGGCGATAGTAGCTCTGGCGCGTCTGCTCCGAGTGCATGGCCTGGGTCATGGGCGTATCGACCGGACCGGGCGCAACGCTGTTGACGGTGATGCCGTATTGCGCCAGCTCGATGGCCATCTGGCGCGTCAGTCCGATGACGGCGGCCTTGGAGGTGCCATAGGCGGTGCGCCCGGCGCCCGCACGAATGCCCGAGATGGACGAGATATTGACGATGCGTCCCCATCCTTGCCTGAGCATCAGACGCGCGGCCTGCTGGCCTGCCAGCAGCACGCCGGTGACGTTGACGTTCATGGTCTGCAACCAGTTCTCCAGCGGATAGTCGAGGAAGGAATAGGTGCGTGCCACGCCGGCATTGTTGACCAGCACGTCGCAGCGTCCATAGTCCTTCTCGATGTGGGCGAAGGCCTGCGCAATCGACTCGGGGCTGCCGAGATCCATTTGCAGCGGGGCCGCCCGATGGCCGGCGGCCACCAGTGCGTCGGCGGTCTGGGTGGCCGCCTCCAGGTTGATGTCAGCGACCAGGACGATGTGCCCTTTGGCCGCCAGTTGTTGCGAAATGCTGGCGCCGATGCCCATGGCTCCGCCCGTCACGAGCGCCACGCGGGCGCCGCTCTCATTGCGATTCATATTGTCTCCGTGGATTGGGACGGCCCCGCAAGGAGGTGGGGCCGCCGTTTTTAATTAGGGCAGGTCAATCATGGAAGCTTCCCGATCGCTCGCACGACTGGTGAGGGGATCAGAGGAAACCGATGGAAATCCAGGGCACGAAGGCCACCACCAGAAGCGCCACCACCAGCGCGGCCAGATAGCCCCAGACCCGGTTGAAGACGCCGTCCGGCGACACCTTGCCGATGGCGCAGGCGGCATAGAAGCCCACACCGAAGGGCGGTGCGAACAGGCCGATGCCCATGGACAGGATCACCACCATCGCGTAGTGCACGTCATGCACCCCCAGCGAACGTGCCACCGGGAACAGCAGCGGCCCGAACAGCACGATGGCGGGAATGCCTTCCAGCAAACTGCCCAGCACGATGAAGATGACGATGGTGATCAAGAGGAACCCGACCCCGCCTCCCGGCACGCCCTGCATCAGACCCACCAACTTGGCCGAGAAGCCCGACTGCGTGAGCGCCCAGGCCATCGCGGTAGCCATGCCGATGATGAGCAGGATCGCACCCGACAAGGCGGCGGACTCGACCAGCATCGGATAGAGACGCCTGAAGTTCAGGTGCTTCATGAACAGGTGCATGATCAGCCCGACCACTACCGTATAGGCCACGCCGATGGTGGCCACTTCGGTGGCCGTGGCGACCCCCTCGATGACGGCCACGCGGATCAACATGGGCAGCGCCAGCGCCGGCAGCGCGGTGATCAGGGTCTTGAGGATGAGCGAGACCGGGGCGCGCTTGACATCCGGCATCGGCTCGCGGCGCGCACGCATCCAGCACACCACGGCGATGGCGATGGTGGCGATGGCCGCCGGCATGAGGCCACCGATGAACAGTGCCGTGATCGATACGCTGCAGACCGCGCCGATGGTGATCAACACCAGGCTGGGCGGAATGGTCTCGGTCATGGCGCCGGAGGACGAGAGCAGCGCCACCAGTTCTTCCGGCTTGGAGCCGCGCTTCTTCATCTCGGGGAACAGCGCCGGAGCAATGGCCGCCATGTCCGCCGCCTTGGAACCGGAAATGCCGGAGACCAGAAACATCGCGCCCAGCAGCACGTATTGCAGGCCGCCGCGCACGTGGCCCAGCAGCGCGGCCATGAAGTCGATCAGGGTCTTGGCCAGGCCCGACATTTCCAGCAACGACCCGAGCAGCACGAACAGCGGCACCGACAACAGGATCAGGCTGGACATGCCTTCGTCCATGCGGCTGACCACGATCATCAGCGGTGCCGTCGTGGCCAGCGCCAGGTACGCCATGGTGGCCGTGCCGAAGGCAAAGGCAATGGGGATGCCGCCGGCCACGCATACACCGATGAGCAACACGAAGAACACGATCAGGTTGTAATTGCCCATGCCCAGCAGCATGGGCTTGGCCAGCCACAGTGCGCCACCGATCACGGCCACCACGGCCAGCGCCGACAGCAGCAGGCGCATCGTGGTCATGGCCGCCATGCGCGAGACCGCCGCCAGCAGCATCAGGATGGCGCCAACCGGCAAGGCTGCCGCACGAAGGCCGTCGGGAATTTCCAGGGCCGGTGTGGTGATGGGCATCTGTTCCACCGCGTGGTCCACGGCGGGATGGATCACCATCAGCACGAAGATGCAGACCACCAGCGCGGCCACCGTTTCCAGCCAGATGCGGCCCTTCTCGGAACATTTGTTGATGATGGCGGTGAGTCGCATGTGCTCGCCGCGATCCAGCGCCAGCACCGCGCCCAGCATCGACAACCAGATGAAGAGAATCGAGGCCAGTTCATCGGACCATACCAGGGGATCATGCAGGGCATAGCGGTAGATCACGCCCGTGAGCAGCACCACGGTCTCGGCCAGCACCAGGGCCGCCGCCACCGCGCCGACCACGTGCATCACCATGCGATTGAATGCGACCAGGGCGCGCGCTGCCGGGTTCATGTTGACCGGGGCGCGGTAAGTCATTGCAGCTTCCATCATCAAGCTCCAGCGAAATGGATTCAGGGCGACAGGGACAGCATCGACGATGCCGCCCCCATCGCACCGGGGCTCATGCCTTCACGAGCCCCGGCGAACGGGCCGTTCAGGCCAGCTTGCCGGTGTACTTCTCCAGCAGGGCCCAGGGCTCGTCGCCGAACTTCTTCTTCCACTCGGCATAGAAGCCGGCCGCGCGCAGCTTGGCGCGGAAGGAATCGGCATCGGCATTGTTGAAGGCCAAGCCTTTGCCCTTCATTTCGTCGACCAGCGAATCATTGAGCTTGCGCACGTCGACGCGCTGGTTCATGCCGGCTTCGTTGATGACGCGCGCCATCATCTCCTGCAGATCCTTGGGCAGACGTTCGAAGGATTTCTTGTTGCCCAGGAACCAGAAACCATCCCACATGTGGTTGGTGATGGAGCAGTACTTCTGTACTTCGTAGAGCTTGGCGGTGGAGATGATGGCCATGGGGTTTTCCTGGCCTTCCACGATCTTGGTCTGCAGGGCCGAATAGACTTCGGCGAAGTTGATCGAGGTCGGCGCCGCATCGAAGGCCTTGAACATCGAGGTCCACAGCGGGCTCGGCGGTACCCGCAGTTTCATGCCCTTGAGGTCGTCGGCGGTCTTGATGGGCTTGGTGCTGTTGGTGATCTGGCGATAGCCGTTGTCCCAGATCTTCTCGAAGGCGAACAGCGTGGAGCGGGCTTCGATCTGCTTGCGTACGTGTGCGCCCAGTTCGCCATCCATGGCGGGCCAGACCTGGCTGTAATCCTTGAAGGCAAAACCGATGCCGGAAATCTGCGCAGCAGGCACCAGCGTACCCAGAATCAGCGGCGAGAGCGTGAAGAAATCAATGGCACCGGCACGCACCTGCGAGAGCATGTCGGTGTCGGTACCCAGCTGGTTGTTGGGGTAAAGCTGCAGTTCGATGCGGCCCTTGGATTGTTCCGCGATGGCGGCGGCCATTTCCTTGGCGCGCGCATTCATCGGGTGAGTGACCGGCAGATTGTTGGCGTACTTGAAGGTGAACTCGGCCGCATGGGCCGACGTCGATACCAGGCCGGTAGCGGCAGCCGCCGAAGCGACCGAGGCGGTCTTCAAAAAATGGCGGCGCGTGAACTTGCCAGTGGATTGTTCCATCTGCTTGTCTCCTGTTTGTCTGTTTGTAATTTTGAACATTGCTGAATCCGGCACGACCACACAGGGCCGCCAGATCGGGCGTGCAGCTCCCTGTGCCGGGTGGTCAACACTGCCTGTGCAGCGATAGAGCAAGTTGGATGCCAAGCCCCCCGATGCTCCCGCGGCGGCGTGGCAGTGTTCCCTCCTCATCGGCACTGCGCCTGTATTCTCTGCGATAAGGGCGGCCCAGTACAAGCACGCAATCACGCTGGCCAACATTTATTTGTACGCATCCTTGCTGCGACACCTGTCGCAGGACTGTCGCTACAGTGTCGCAACCGTCGACACCTGTGCATGCTGCCCACCGGCAACAAACGCTTCTGCCTCGCTGCTGCAGCGCAATGATTTACGTTAACGTAAAGTACGTGCTATCTTCATGCGGTCGGTGGAGGCTGCCCTGTCCGCTCCGGTTTTTCCCGCATGTCGGGAATGAGAGGGAGGGCCTGACGGACACCTCAGCCCCCATCAACATCAACAACAAAGCGAGACCCGGCGCGGCTTTGCGCCGGACCGCCCAGGAGACGGGCAAGATGCAGGCCGGCGCATGGCAGCGGTTTGGCCGGCAACGGTTGTGCGATGCCCAGGCCAGGGATGCTCGACACCGGCTGCATGCGGTGAGGCGAGCGGTCCTGCGCGTGGCACCGATTTTGCATATTGCCCCTGTGTGTAACAACGGAGCGCCCCTGCTCCATCGACCCCGTCCAAGACGGAAACAAGGACACCCCATGACTGTTTCTGCATCCTCACCCTGCATCACCGGCTGGAACCATTCGCAATTCGGCAAGCTCGACGGCATCGATCCGGAAGTGCTGATCGGCCAGGTCGCCAAGGCCGCCATCGAGCACGCGGGACTGCAACCGGAAGACATCGATTCGATCCACTTCGGCACCTTCAATGCCGGTTTCCTGTACCAGGACTTTCCTTCCTCGCTGGTCATGAACACGCTGCCGCAACTGCGCTTCAAGCCGGCCACACGCCTGGAGAATGCCTGCGCCACCGGATCGGCGGCCATCCATTCGGGCCTGCAGGCGATCAAGGCCGGGCAATCGAAGCACGTGCTGGTGATCGGCTTCGAGAAGATGACCGAGCTGGCCACACCGCAGGTGGGCGAGGTGCTGCTCAAGGCCTGCTACGCCAAGGAAGAAGCGGGCATCCCGGGCGGTTTTGCGGGCGTCTTCGGCAAGATCGCGCAGAGCTACTTTGACCGCTTCGGCGACCAGTCCGACGCGCTGGCGCAGATCGCGGCCAAGAATCACAAGAACGGCATGGTCAATCCCTACGCCCACATGCGCAAGGATTTCGGCTTCGAGTTCTGCCGCACGGTCTCCGAGAAAAATCCCTTCGTGGCCGGACCGCTCAAGCGCACCGACTGCTCGCTCATTTCCGATGGTGCCGCCGCCCTGGTCATCAGCGCCGCCGATGTGGCCAGGTCCATGCCGCGTGCCGTGCAGTTCCGGGCAGCGGTGCATGTCAATGATTTCCTGCCGCTGTCGCGTCGCGACCCGACCCGCTTCGAGGCCGCCGAGCTGGCCTGGAAGAAGGCGCTGGGTGAGGCCAGCCTGAGCCTCAATGATCTGTCGCTGGTGGAAACGCACGACTGCTTCACCGTGGCCGAGTTGCTGGAATACGAAGCCATGGGCCTGGCCCCGCACGGCCAGGGCGCGCGCGTGATTGCCGAAGGCATCACCGCCAAGGATGGCAAGCTGCCGGTCAATCCCTCGGGCGGGCTGAAGTCCAAGGGCCATCCGGTCGGCGCTACCGGGGTGTCGATGCACGTGATGGCAGCCATGCAGGCGTCCCATGATGCGGGTGACATGCAGATTGCCAATGCGCGCTATGCCGGTGTGTTCAACATGGGCGGTGCGGCCGTGGCCAACTATGTGAGCATTCTGGAGCGTGTGAACTAAAAGCGCATGTAATGCGCCGGCGCGGCGTGC
>NZ_JBMDJS010000035.1:0-12615 GCF_057809315.1 Herbaspirillum sp. FG34
CAATCCGTGCAGACTACCCAAAAACCAAAACCAAAAACCAAGCCCGCCAAGACAAAAAACCAAGCAAGATCAACCAGCAACAACCAACGATCCGCGATATTCCGCCAGCCATTTGGCAAACAACTGTGCTTCAGCTCCCGCCTGAAGATTGATCCCGAGATAGTAAGGTGCGAGGGGCAGACGCAAGGTGGGGAAGGGGCAGACCAGGCGACCGGAACGCAGATCATTGTCTGCCAGCGACAAAGGAGACAAGGCCACACCCAGTCCATCCACTGCTGCCTGCAACACGAAATGTACGTGATCGAAATGCAGCATGGCCTGCGATCGAGAGCGCTTCAGTCCTGCCAGCTTGCGCCAGTCCTCCCAGTCATTGCGCCGACTGCGCGACACCAGCACAGTATGCTGCGCCAGCCCTGACACATCTTCCAGCGGCATGGACTGCAACAGAGCAGGAGACGCCACCAGCACCAGCTCATCCTCCATGAAGCGCTGCACCTTCAGCGTCTCAGGCCAGTTGGTCTCCCCTCGCCGGATCGCAATGTCAAATGAAGAGCCTGCCTTGCCCACCGTCGCCGTACTGGTCACCACCTGCGGTGCAATCCCCGGATAATGCTCCACGAAATCGGACAAATGCGGAATCAGCCAGCGCACCGCAAATGACGGCCGCACATTGATCACCACCGTGCGCGTGGGGGCGTCGCGCATCACCCGCCGCGCCGCATTGGCCAACATGTCCAGCGCCGGGCTGGCTTGCTCGAAGAACTGCCGACCACGATCAGTCAGCAGTACCTGCCGCGTACGCCGCTCGAACAAGGGCATGCCAAGGTAGCCTTCGAGATTCTTGATCTGGCGACTGATCGCGCCATGCGTGACATTGAGCTCCTGTGCCGCCAGCGTGAAACTCTGATGACGGGCCGCCGCCAGAAAGGCGCGGATGGCGTTGAGCGGAAGTGTGAGATCGGCCATGCGTGAGATATTATCACGCATGGCCGGAATTAATATCGTTTGTCAGCGCCTGCCCATGCGGCGCATCATCGGTCTTCATGACCACGCCAGACCTCCGCCAGGCCGACCTCGATTCCCGCCACGCCGCCATGTCGCTCTCGGCCGCCTTGCCCTGCGATATCGTCCTCTACCTGCTGCTTCCCATGTATGCCGCCCAGTTCCACGTCAGCCTGGCCGAGGCCGGCGTGCTGCTGGCAGCCAACCGACTGGTGCGCATCGCCGGCTATCGCTGGGTCGCCAGCTTTTACGCCCGACGCGGTGACCGCCCCACCTGCACCCTGGCCGTGTGCGCGGCCATCCTCTGCGCACTTGGCTACACGATGGCCAACGGCTTCTGGGCCCTCCTGCCGCTGCGCCTGCTGTGGGGCATGGCCTTCGCCGGACTCAACCTCTCTACCCAGGCCATGTCCACCGCCAACCCGCACGGCGCCGCCCGCCGCTCCGGACGTTCGCGCGGGGTGATCGCCATTGGCCCCATGCTGTGGCTGCCCACAGCCGCACTGTTGGCGCCGCACATCGGACCACGCATGGTGTTCGCCCTGGTCGCCACGACGGCGATCCTGGGTCTGCTGGCCGCCCGCCGCCTGCCGCAGCACGCCTATGCGCCACCGCAGCCGCGCCGCTGGAAATTGCCCAATGCACTGGATTGGTGGTCCTTCCTCGAAGGACTGACGCTCGATGGTCTCTTCATCGTCGGCCTGGCCTACATGAGCAAGCAGTCCTTCGGGGCCGATGGCGAACTGGTGGCCGGGGTGCTGATGGCCCTGCGCTATGCCGGCGAAATCGTCTTGAGCCCGCTGGGCGGCTGGCTGGCCGAGCGCTTCGGTGCGGTCAAGGTATTGGTGATCCTGTCACTGGCTACCTGTGCGGCGCTGGTCGGTTTCGGAGGCGGGCTGCTGTGGCTGTTTGCGGGGCTGATCGTGATCCTTCGTGCCTTGCAGTTGCCGCTCCTGGCCCCCATCGTCGCCGCCCGCACGCCTGCGGCGCAGCGCGTGCATGCCCTGGCCGGACGCGCGATCTGGCGCGATATCGGGGCCGGTATGGGGCCGATGCTGGCAGGCTTGCTGCTGCCGGTGATGTCGTCCCTGTGGCTCTACGGACTGGCCGCCTCGGCACTGGCGCTGGCGGCCATCGCCTGCGCACGCGCACCGGTGCCACGTTAGGGTCTGTTCACCAAGGGGATCAGGGCTGGCGACAGTCGCTGAGCATCTCCGCCTGCGAGATGTTGCTGCCCGGCGGCACGCTGTGCGTGAGCCAGACATTGCCGCCGATCACCGATCCCTGGCCAATGGTAATGCGCCCCAGCAGGGTCGCGCCGGCATAGACCACTACGTCATCCTCGACGATGGGATGGCGCGCAATGCCCTTGACCAGTGAACCATCGGCCTCCTGCGGGAAACGCTTGGCCCCCAGCGTCACGGCCTGGTACAGGCGCACGTTGCGGCCGATGATGGTGGTCTCGCCGATGACCACGCCGGTGCCATGGTCGATGAAGAAGCTGGGGCCGATCTGCGCGGCCGGGTGGATGTCGATGCCGGTGGCCGAATGCGCAATGTCGGCAATCAGACGTGCCAGTAGCGGGGCCCCCAGCTGATGCAGCGCATGCGCCAGACGGTGATAGATGATCGCGGTGGTACCGGGATAGCACAGCAGGATTTCCGAGATGCTGGAGGCGGCCGGATCGCCGTGATACGCAGCCTGGATGTCGCTGACCAGAACGTCCCGCACACCCGGCAACTGATGCGCGAAGTCGCGCGTGATGGCCGCGGCGCGTTGGCGCAGCAGCGCCTCATCGTCCACATCACTGCTGAAATAGAGGCTGCGACGTACCTGCTCGCGCAGGATCGACAGCGCAGCATTCAACTGGCTGCCAACGAAATAATCGATGGTCTCATCGGATAAATCGGTATGCCCATAATGCGTGGGAAACAAGGCCGCCTGCAGATGTTGCAGCAGCTTTTGCATCGCTTCACGCGAGGGGAGCTCGCGGATCTCGCCGCGATAGCGGATCTTGTGGGTAATCTCGCGCGAGGTGCGCAGGCCGGCCACAACGGCTGACAAGCCCAGTCCCGCCGACTCGACCGAGTCGGTCAGCGCGTTCAGTTCGGGGGTGTAAGAAGGTTCCATGCCCGCATGCTATCAAAAATGCGCGCGCGGCGTCGGGCAGGGCAACGCAGGCAGTCAGTACCGCAAGCGTTTCGGCGACTCGCCTGGTGAGGATTGTTCAATGGCTCACGAGTTGATGTATTTGTGTCATTCAGGAAATTCCTGACGCCAATGCGGGACGACTCAGGAAGCCCCCGATACTTGGCGGAACCACAAAAACTTAAAGTCTCGTCATGCCAGCTTAGGCAAGAAATCCGAACGAAGGTCGGAGATCAGACAGCCGATCTGGGGAGAGCTTCTGCACGATTACCGGGTAGCCCTGAGGGGGGCTTACTTTTGGGCGTACTTCCGCAAGGGGGTGCGCCCTTTTTTTGTTTGTGATGCAATACGGGCTTGATCAGAGTGCCTTGTACGGGAGGAGTTTCCATGTCAAAACCGCGTTTTTCCCTGTCCCAGCTGGGGCTGCTGTGGCTGTTGTCCATGGTGCTGCTGCCTGCCGTCGCGGCGCGCGCGCAGGTTCCCGTGCCGGTCCCGGCGAGCGTGCCGACGCTGCCTGCTGCTGCCGCGCCCACACCGGTGGCCAGCGACATTACCCGCAGTTGCGCGGCCGGCAGCGGCTGTGTGCTGACCTGCCTGAACATGGCCGCCGAAACCGTCATGACCGAGACGGCCACACGTGCCGTGCGCATCATTTCCCTCTCCAACGGCAACAGCGAATTCCGCATGGACAACGGCAATGCCGGCATCAATGTCATCCTGGTCTCGCACGACAATCTGATGTGCAAGCTCAGCGGCGGCGTCTGAGGATTGCGCAGGGAGGAACGGGCGTCAGTTGCCCAGCAGTTTTTCCCGCACGGATTCTTCTTCTGCATGGCTCGCGCTGGCCCGCGCCAGATCGGACAGGGACAGCACGCCCACCAGCTGCCGATGTTCTGCCGTGCTCACTACCGGCAGCCGCGCCACGCCCAGGCGCGCCATGGTACCGGCGGCAATGCGGGCACTGAGGTGCGGCAAAAGATGGCCGGCATCGGGCGCCAGCAAGGCGCTGCAAGCCTGGGCCGGATCGGCCGCCTGCAAGCGCGTCAGCGCGACCATGCCGAGCAGGCGACCATTTGCGGTCACCGGGTAATGGCGATGGACATGGTCCGCTGCGCGGCATAGCGCCAGCGCCTCTGCGGCGGGCAGGGCCGCCTCCAGGGCCTGCGGTGCGGACATCAGGTCTTCCACATGCACCCGCTCCAACGGGTCGACACCGTATTCGCGGTGCACATGCAGGCCGCGTCGCGCGATCTTCTCGGTCATGATGGAGCGCTTCATCCACAGCACGTTCACGCCATAGGCCACCGACGTGGTGGCGATGAGCGGCAGGATTGCATTGTCGGCATGGGTCAGGCCGAAGGCGAAGACGATTGCCGTCAGCGGTGCGCCCAGCACACTGCCCAGCACTGCCGCCATGCAGACCAGCGGCCACAAGCCGGCTGAACCACCCGGCAGCCACGGCGAGAGCACCAGGCCCAGTCCGGCGCCCATCATCAGCAGTGGTGCCAGCACCCCGCCCGAGGTGCCCGAGCCCAAGGCCAGCAGCCAGATTACCGCCTTCACCAGCAGCAGCGCCAATGCCGCCGAGACCAGCATGTGCTGATTCAGCAGGTCAGCGATGACGTCGTAGCCCACGCCCAGCGCGCGCGGCTGCAGCAGTCCGCCCAGGCCCACGGCCATGCCACCCAGTGCCGGCCACCACATCCAGTGCAGCGGCAGGCGATGGAAGCCATCCTCGATACGATACAGGGCCAGCGTCAGCACGACGGCCAGCACCCCGCTGGCCAATCCGGCCAGCAGACAGGACAGCAGCGCCATCGGCGCGACCGGTGCCACCTGCAATGGAAACAGCACACCTGCCTCGATCAGCCACGGTCGCAGGAAAGCGGCGATGACACAGGCCAGCGCAACCGGCAACAGACTGCGCGGTCGCAGTTCGAACAGCAGCAGTTCCACTGCCAGCAGCAGGGCGGCCAGGGGCGTACCGAAGATGGCCGTCATGCCGGCGCAGGCACCGGCCACCAACAGGGTCTTGCGCTCGGCAGCGGTGAGGTGCAGCCACTGCGCCAGCAGCGAACCGAGCGAGCCGCCGGTCATGATGATGGGACCCTCGGCACCGAACGGACCGCCGCTGCCGATGACGATGCCCGAGGACAGTGGCTTCAACAACGCGACCTTGGGCGACATGCGGCTCTTGCCGAAGAGGATGGCCTCGATTGCTTCAGGAATGCCATGACCGCGGATCTTGTCACTGCCATAGCGCGCCATGAGACCGACGATCAGGCCGCCGATGACCGGCAACAGCACCGCGATCCAGCCCAGCGTATGGCCCGCCGGTGAGCTGGCGGCAAAGGACAGGCGCTGGAAATAGAACAGGTTGGTAAAGAGCGCAATGAGCTTGAGCAGTAGCCACGCCGCACCCGTGGAGAACATGCCGATGAGCACCGCGATGGCGCACAGCAGGGGCAGCCGTCGGTCGGCGGTGTAGTCGCGTTTGTGTTTCATGGATTGCCGTGTTCAAGGACGGTAGTGGTAGCGCGATCTTGTAGAGGGCGCATGAATAAAGGGATAAACGGCAAATATATCACAACATGATATAAAAACGTGAGGCACGACGGGTTGGCGCTTGTATGCGCGGCACGACTTATCTGCTTTTCTTCTATGCACAGGAGGAATGATTCGTTCGCAGCGTGCGCGGGTCTGGCTACGCTGTGAGCCTCGATGTATCGACCTCAACCATGACCGATGGAGTCCCCATGCCACAGCACGAAGACACACCCCGCCACGTCCTCACCGCCTTTGAACCGAGCCGCAAGCGTCGCCGCCTGATCGGCGCCGGGCTGGCGTTGGGCGCCGCCGGTGCGACTACCGTTTTCGGTGAACGACCGGCGCAGGCGGCCACACGCCAGTTGCGGGTGGGTTACCAGAAGGGGGCCTTGAGCATCATCCGTGCCCATGGCTCGCTGGAGCAGCGCCTGGCCCCGCTGGGGGCGAGCGTCAAATGGGTGGAGTTCAGCGCCGGCCCGGTGCAGCTCGAAGCGCTGGGGGCGGGATCCATTGATTTCGGCGATGTCGGCGAAGCGCCACCGATCTTTTCTCAGGCCGCCGGTACGCCCCTGGTCTACGTGGGGGCCACCGTGCCGCGTCCTTATGTGGAAGCGGTGCTGGTCAAGCAGGACAGCCTGCAGAAACCGATACAGTTGAAGGGCAAGCGCATCGCCTTGAACAAGGGTTCCAACGTGCATTACTTCTTGGTCAAGCTGCTGGAAAAGCATGGCCTGCAATATGGCGACGTGACACCGGTATGGCTGGCCCCGGCCGATGCGCGTGCCGCGTTCGAGCGCGGTGCGGTGGATGCCTGGGCCATCTGGGATCCCTATCTGGCGGCGGCCCAGCAGACCTTGAAGGCGCGCATCCTGGCCGACGCCGATGGCGTGGTCAAGAACCGCGCCTATTATTTTTCGACCCGGACGTATGCGCGCGACAATGCCGACCTCATCCGCATCGCGCTGGAAGAGCTGGCCAAGGTGGACGCCTTTGCCCAGACGCGTCCGGACGAGTACGCCAGCGAACTGGCCGGCATCCTCGGCTTGCCCAAGAGCGTCCTGGACGTGGTGGTACGCCGCTATCACTACGGCACCTTGCCCATCACCCATGCCATTCTCGACGAGCAACAGCAGATTGCCGATACCTTCCTTGATCTCAAGCTGATCCCCAGGAAGATCAAGCTGAGCGAGGCGGCACCGCCCTGGCTGGCGTAATACGTCCTCGCGCATTAGGTCTCACCATGAACAAGGCCGCCGCAGGAGAAGCCTGCGGCGGCCTTGAGCTTGTGACTGGCAGAAGGGAGATCAGCCCTTGAACTGCAGCGCGTTGGTCAGGTCCCCCATGGGTTGCTGGCCGCGCGCGATCATGGCCTCATCACGCTGCTTGAGGCCGTCCAGCTTTTCCAGAGCAAAGGTGCGGGTGATCAGGCGCAGGATGGAGGCCGTGTCATAGACGGTATGGTCCACCGTTGCCTTGCGGGCGAAGGGGGAGATTACCAGCGCCGGCACGCGCGTTCCCGGACCCCAGCGGTCGCCCTTGGGCGGGGCGACGTGGTCCCACCAGCCGCCGTTCTCGTCGAAGGTGATGACCACCACCATGTTCTTCCACTGCGGGCTGGCCTGCAGGCTCTTGACGATGTGGGCGATGTGGCGGTCACCCGAAGCCACGTCGGCATAGCCGGCATGCAGGTTGAGGTTGCCCTGCGGTTTGTAGAAGGTCACCGGCGGCAGACGGCCGGCCTCGACATCGGCCAGGAAACGGTTGGTGCGTGCTTCATCACCCAGACCGCCATCGCGCAGGCGCTTGTTGCGTTCGGCAGGATTTTCCGGACCCAGGTTCTTGAAGTAGTTGAAGGGCTGGTGGTGATACTGGAAATTGGGGATCTTGGGGATGCCCTTGGAATCCTTGAACTCGTCCAGCGTGGCCTGCCAGGCACCCGCATACCAGGCCCAGTCGATTCCCTTCTTGTTGAGCTTGTCGCCGATGTGCTCGTGGGTCTGCGGCACCAGCACGCTGGGCTGGTTGGGCTCGGCATAGGCCGGGTTGTTGCGGTCACGGCTCCAGGTCGGCCAGTAGGGCGGGGCCATGGTATTGACCGCATAACCGTCCGGCGTGAGTGCACTGGGGCCGAACTTGGGCGGTCCCTGCAGGGCGCTGGCCGGGCTGTTCTCGGCCGGGACCAGTTCCGGCGAGAGCGGATCATTGTTCCTGGTCCTGGCTACCTGGGTGCGCGAGACCGAGTTCATCACGTTCGGATAGTAGGGGGCGGTGGCGCAGATCAGATACTGGTGGTTCAGGAAGGAACCACCGAAGGCCCCCTGGAAGAAGTTGTCGCACAGCACGAACTCACGCGCTACATCCCACAGGCGCAGGTTGTAGCGGGTATCCGCGTAGTGGCCCATGGTCAGGCCGCCGGAGTCGGCCCAGGCCACGAAGCCATCATTCTTGCCGCCGTTGATCTGCATCTGGTTCTGATAGAACACGTGCCACAGGTCACGTGTGACCAGCCCCAGCGGCAGGGCCTCGCCCTGCGGACCCTTCAAGGCATAAGGGGCATTGGGCAGGTTGCTCTGGTATTGCTTGTCGGCCGGGTAGGTTACGCCTTCGATGGTCTGCTCCTGGCGCACCACGCCGCTCCATGCCGGTGGCAACTCCTTGAGCAGGGTGCCGTCGCGGTCGCGCTGCTGGTAGTCCGAGGGCTTGAGCGAGGACAGCGGCTTTTCCAGGCCGGGGAAATCGGCGAAGAGGTTGTTGAAGCTGCGGTTCTCGGCGTAGATCACCACGATGGTCTTGATGTTCTCGCGCAGGGCGCGATCCAGCGCAGCAGCCTCGGCCGGATTGCCGCTCGGCGAGGGGGCCGGTCCCTGGCCTTCGGTGGCGCAGGCGCCCAGGGCGCTGCCCGCCCCCAGTGCCGCCACGCCGCCCAGAAAGCGGCGGCGGCTGCTGTTTTGCGGGGGCGGAAGGGTGTCGTCGGCGCTCGGCTGGCTGCCGGCGATGTCGTCGTGCTTGCTCATGGATGAGTTTCCTGTCGGATATTGTTGTGGGGGTTGGCGCGTAGCGGCGATCAGGATAGCGCGACCGTATGACAGGGATGTGTCTTTTTCGTCAGGATTTTGCTCAAGAAAATGACGAAACATGCACCAAGAGACAATGAAAGACTAGGTAAAGGACGCGCTAGGATGCGCCTCATGCGTGGCCAAGGCCCTAGAATGCCTCGACCGCACCGGTTGCAGCCGCGCATCGCGCGGCCCGGCGACCGGGTCAGGTGGGTAGTTCCGGCCAGGGGATGGCGGGGACTGCTCTCATGTCAATGCGGTCTTGTCTGACGAGGGGAACATCTTGCTCAAAACTTTTCAATACCTGATCATCGGTGCGGGCTTCAGTGTCTGGATGCTGTTCATGCTGGCGCTGGCACTGACGGACCCACTGATCTGACAGGGGGCCGGGGAGCAAGGACCGGCCTCTGCCTGCGCTCCGGATCATTTTCTCTGCAGCACTGGTTTGCCGGATCGGTTGACTGCGATGAACACCCCCATCAATCCCAGGAAGGCCGCCAGCAGCAGGCTGGCGTTGAGGATCACGCGCGTATAGCCAAGTGCATTGACGTCGATGAAGGGGTAGGGATAGAAGCCCGACAGGGCCCCGCGCCATAGCGTGATCATCAGATAGGCCAGCGGATACACCAGCCACAGCAGTGCCTTTTTCAGCGACGCCTGGAACACCGGCACGAAAAAAATCCAATAGACGATTGCCAGCAGGGGCACCACCGTATGGAGGCTCTCGTTGACCAGTGCGCGAAAGCCGGTGGGCGTCCACAGATGGCGCAGCAGCAGGTTGTAGGCGATGCCCACGAAGGCCAGGTAGGTCACCACGGCCGAGATCACCGAGGGTTGCCGGAAGAAGCGGCTCAGGGGCGACTTCAGCGAGAGCGCCAGCGAGGTAAAGCAGAGTGCGCTCATGAGGATGGTCAGGTTGGTCAGATACATGGTCAGCCGGTCCAGACCATCCAGTATGCCGCCGCCGCGCGCCAGCAGGCGGTTGATGGTGATGTCGGTCTGCGCCGCGAAGGCGAACCAGCTGATGAGTGCGATCAGGCCGGCGAGCGTCCGTGCCGCAGCCGAGTTGCGGCGTGCCGGGAAGAGGTGGGCGCCAAAGGAATCCAGCGATTCCGGCGAGGGAATCTTGTCGTTGCTCATGGTGTCGTCACGGGAGGTGGAGGGGCCGGCGTCGCAGCGGGGCGGGCGACATCGGCCGGGCAATGGACTCCATCATAAATCGGGCGGGCATGGTTGTGCTGGCCGGATGACATTCATTTTCAACGCTTACATCAAGACACATGGTCTCCGGGGTGCGGCGGTCGCTGCGCCTGTCCGTTCGCGAGTCGGGCGCATCCATGCGCTCATTCATACTCTTTCATGCTCATCCATTGACGTCGGGAACGAGCGATATTGACCCGTTTTTCGAGAAGATTGCTTGGTCTTTATTTCTAAGTTTTAGATCCATTTCCATGGGTGACGTCGAGCCCTGATGAAAATGGGCTTAGTCTCTGGAAGCCATGTCGGGAGCGGACTTCAGGGGATGATGTGTCGCCTTCAGGCGACGCCATGCTTCTAACAACTGTTACATTTTTTTTAGTTACAAGGGGTCTCAAAATATAAATAATTTGCTCTGGTTTGACAGCGCAAAAAACGGCGCAAAAAACGGTGTTCTCACTGTTACAAATTTGCGGTGAACTTTGCAAAAGGCATCCTGCCGAATCGCACAGGTTTCTTCCTTGGCAATGTCCGGATGCGTGATGTCCGGGCTATCCATGCGATCTGCGTGGACATTCGGAAGAGCCGCTTTCGTTGACCTTGTCGACGCTACGACGCGCCGTCCACGCTGCCGGTTTTCTCGATGATCGTGCAGGGCGGTTCTGCTGCCGCACTGGCGGTGGGCGTCATGAGCTTGTCGTGCGCACCTTGCCGCACGTTTTATTTTCGCGCGTAGATTTTTACGCATCAGCACTACCATTTCAGGAGATCACATGCTTCGCTCGGAATCCCTCTTCGGCAAACGCGAAACCAGTTCGACCAATTCCCCGTTCAGCAGTGCGGGCAACGTCTCTTCTACGACAGGCGGCAATGTGACCAGCGTGAACAAACCTAGCCAATATCCTTCTTCCGTTTCCAACACCGCTCCTGCGGCCACTGAAGAGAGCGGCAGCAAGCTCACCGTCGGTCCCAACATCAAGGTCAAGGGTGAGATCGAGGATTGCGACACCTTGGTGGTGGAAGGCAAGGTCCAGGCGACCATCAATTGTCGCGTGGTGCAGATTGCCGAGCGTGGCGCCTTCAAGGGCTCGGCCGAGATCGACCTGGCCGAGATCCGCGGCGAGTTCGATGGTGACCTGACGGTACGCCAGAAGCTGGTGATCTACTCCAGCGGCAAGGTGACCGGGAAGATCCGGTATGGCAAGCTGGTCATTGAAGAAGGCGGCCAGTTGGCAGGCGATCTGCAGGTCGGCGGTGGTCACGAGCAGAAGGATCTGTTGCAGAAGACCGCATGAGCTCCCCTGCGGGTGGTGGCGGGTGCGCAGCGCCGTTCATCATCCGATGAGGGCAGTGCTTGATGCCCGGCCAGTGGCTTGCTGCACTGGCTGCATTTCCGGTGGGAAACCATGATGTCTGGTCGGTGCGATTTGTTGTCAAGTCGTGCCGATCTGCGGTGATTTCCGGTGCAATGACCTGGCTTTGACGTATTCGGCGTGTATTTGCGCGCGGCGGATTTGTCCGCATGGCCCGGTCGTGCGACAATAGCGCCTTTCGTCTTTTCGTCCTTTTCCCGCTCAGTCGGGTCGGTGTCGTCCTGCGTGGCGGCGCCGGGAGGGCGTTGGCGCTTCTCGGTTTCATTGCTCAGTTCACTCATGGCTCACCCGGAATACATTCTTACCCTGTCCTGTCTGGACCAGCGCGGCATCGTGCATCGCGTCTCAGGCTTTCTGGCCGATCACGGCTGCAACATCATCGATTCGGCACAGTTCGGTGACGCGCAATCGAAGCTCTTCTTCATGCGTGTACATTTCTCCTCCGAGGATGCGGCAGTGTCGGACGCGGCGCTGCGTGCAGATTTCGGGGTGCTGGGCGATTCGCTGCAGATGAACTGGCAGCTGCATGACGCGGGCAAGAAGCCGCGCGTGATGCTGATGGTGTCGAAGATCGGGCATTGTCTGAACGATCTGCTGTTCCGCTACAAGAGCGGATTGCTGCCGGTGGAGATTCCGGCGATCGTGTCCAACCATACGGATTTCTATCAGCTGGCCGCGAGCTACAACATTCCTTTCCATCATCTGCCGCTGGCGACCGGGTCGTCCATGGAAGTCAAGCGCGCGCAGGAACAACGCATCATGGAGATCGTGGAGGCCAACCAGATCGATCTGGTGGTGCTGGCACGCTACATGCAGATCCTCTCTCCCGAAATGTGCGAGGCCCTGCGCGGACGAGCCATCAATATCCATCACTCCTTCCTGCCCAGCTTCAAAGGAGCCAAGCCCTACTATCAGGCGCATGATCGCGGGGTCAAGCTCATCGGCGCAACCGCGCACTTCGTGACCGGTGACCTCGATGAAGGTCCAATCATCGAACAAGGCGTGGAGCGCGTGGATCACTCCATGGGGCCAGATACCCTCACCGCAATCGGGCGTGATATCGAATGCGTGGTCTTGGCGCGGGCTGTCAAATGGTTCACCGAGCATCGTATCTTGCTCAATGGGCATAAGACCGTCATCTTCAACTGATCCGCTGGTTCTTATTTAGACGCCGTTCGGGGGCTGCCTGGGCGGCGTTTTTATTTTTGTGGCTTTTGTTGATGTTGTCTTTGCGGGCTTGGTTTTTGGGTAGTCTGCACGGATTGCTGTTCTGCGCTCTAGCTTAATACTTA
>NZ_JBMDJS010000036.1:0-12353 GCF_057809315.1 Herbaspirillum sp. FG34
TCGCCTGCGGCTTCGCCCTTTTTTGCTCGCCTCCGGCCTCGGTCGTGCTCGCCTGCGGCTTCGCCCTTTTTTGCTCGCCTCCGGCCTCGGTCGTGCTCGCCTGTGGCATCGCCCTTTTTTCTCGCCTGCGGCTTCGTCACTGCCGTCTTTCATCGCCTCCCGTTCCAATAATCCTGCTGCCCATACACTTCCTTCAGATAATCAATGAAGAACCGCGTCTTCGCCGGTAAATGCCGCTGCTGCGGATACACCGCCATGATGTCGTAGTGCGGCAAGGCATACTCGTCGAGCACCGTCACCAACTCCCCCGAGGCCAACTGCGCCTGGATCTCCCAGGTCGAGCGCCACGCCAGCCCCAAGCCCTCGCCAGCCCAGCGATGCAGTAACTCGCCATCATTGCAATCCAGATTGCCCTGCACCTTGATGATCACCGGCTTGCCGTTTTGCTGGAAATACCAGCCGCGTTGCTGCCCACCCTGCAAGTTGAACGCCAGGCAGTTGTGCTGCGCCAGATCATCCAGTGTCCTCGGTACTCCGTAACGATGCAGATACTCCGGCGCCGCACATACCACACGCCGGTTGCTGGCCAGGCGTACCGCCACGAAGCTGGGTTCGATGGCGCCACCAATGCGGATGCCCAGGTCATAGCCCTCACGAACCAGATCCACCACGCGGTCCGTCAGGTTGAAGGAAATCTGTACCTCCGGATGCGCAGCCAGAAAGGCCGGGGCATGCGGCGCCACATGCAGGCGCCCATACGCGGCCGGCGTCGAGACCACCAGGTGGCCAGTCGCCTTGTGCCGCCCCTCGGCTATGCTCTTCTCGGCCGTGTCCATCTGCTCCAGCAACTTGCGGCAATGATCCAGAAATACGCTGCCCTGCTCGGTCAACGTCAGGTGCCGCGTCGTGCGGTGCATCAGCTTGGTGCCCAGGCGCCTCTCCAGTGCATCGATGCGGCGCCCCATCATCACCGGGGTGACCTTCTCCTCCAGTGCCGCCGCCGCCAGGCTGCCCTTGTCTACCACCAGTACGAAAGCTTCAATCTGCTTGAGTTTGTCCATCAATCCCTCCCGGTCTGAGTGTAATTCAATACTTTTTGGATGTTTCCATACTTTTGCTCAGTAATCAGTGGACTCCGATGATACTTATCATTCGAATTTGTAATGACTAGCATGGCCTCCAGCGATCACACATCCACCAACGGACATCCTGGAGAACGAGCATGGCAAAGATGAGAGCAGTCGACGCGGCAGTGCAGGTATTGGTCAGGGAAGGCTGTCTGCAAGCCTTCGGCGTGCCGGGCGCAGCGATCAATCCCTTCTACGCGGCCCTGAAGAAACACGGCGGCATCAAGCACATCCTGGCCCGTCACGTGGAGGGCGCTTCCCATATGGCCGAGGGCTATACCCGCGCCAAGGCCGGCAACATCGGGTTGTGCATCGGTACCTCCGGCCCTGCGGGGACCGACATGATCACCGGGCTCTATTCGGCCCAGGCCGATTCCATCCCCATCCTCTGCGTCACCGGCCAGGCACCGCGCGCCCGGCTCTACAAGGAAGACTTCCAGGCCGTCGACATCGAATCCATCGCCAAGCCCGTCACCAAATGGGCCGTGACCGTGCGCGAGCCAGCCCAGGTGCCACGCGTGTTCCAGCAAGCCTTCCACCTGATGCGCTCAGGCCGCCCCGGGCCAGTGTTGATCGACCTGCCCTTCGACGTGCAGATGGCCGAGATCGATTTCGATCCCGATACCTACGCGCCGCTGCCGGTCTATCGTCCGGCCGCTACCCGCGCCCAGATCGAAAAGGCGCTAGAGATGCTCAACGCCGCCCAACGCCCGCTGCTCACCATCGGCGGCGGCGTGGTCAATGCCGATGCCGCTGCACTGGCGGTGCAGTTCGCCGAACTGACCGGCGTGCCGGTCATCCCCACGCTCATGGCCTGGGGCGCGATCCCCGACGACCACCCGCAGATGGCCGGCATGGTCGGTCTGCAGACCAGCCATCGCTACGGCAATGCCACGCTGCTGGCCTCGGACTTCGTGCTGGGCATCGGCAACCGCTGGGCCAATCGCCATACCGGCTCCATCGATGTCTTTACCAAGGGCCGCACCTTCGTCCACGTGGATATCGAACCGACCCAGATCGGTCGCGTCTTCGGGCCGGATTACGGCATCGTCAGCGATGCCGGTGCGGCGCTGGCGCTGTTCGTGGAAGTGGCCACGCAATGGAAGGCAGAAGGGCGATTGCCCGATCGTTCGGCGTGGCTGGCCCAATGCCAGCAACGCAAGAAGAGCCTGCAACGTCGCACCCATTTCAATGACACGCCCGTCAAGCCCCAGCGCGTGTATGAAGAAATGAATCGCGCCTTCGGTCGCGATACCTGCTACGTGGCCACCATCGGTTTGTCGCAGATCGCCGCAGCGCAGTTTCTGCACGTCTATCGCGATCGCCACTGGATCAACTGCGGCCAGGCCGGGCCGCTGGGCTGGACCATTCCCGCCGCGCTGGGGGTGGTGGCGGCCGATCCGCAGAAGAAGGTGGTGGCCATTTCGGGCGACTATGACTTCCAGTTCATGATCGAGGAACTGGCCGTGGGCGCGCAGTTCAGGCTGCCGTATCTGCACGTGCTGGTCAACAATTCCTACCTCGGCCTGATCCGCCAGGCACAGCGCGGCTTCGAGATGGACTACTGCGTGCAGCTGGCCTTCGAGAACATCAATGCACCCGAGCTCAATGGCTATGGCGTGGACCACGTGGCCGTGGTCGAGGGCCTGGGCTGCAAGGCCATCCGCGTCACCGATCCCAATGCCATCCAGGATGCCTTTGCCCAGGCCCGGCGCTGGATGGCCGAGTACCGCGTACCGGTAGTGGTGGAAATCATCCTGGAACGCGTCACCAATATCGCCATGGGCACCGAGATCGATGCCATCAATGAATTCGAACCCCTGGCCGAGCACGCCGACGATGCACCCACCGCCATCAGCCTGCTGGACTAACAACAAAGGAGCCAAGCATGACCAGACTCGCCGCCAATCTCACCATGCTGTTTACCGAACAGCCTTTCCTTGACCGTTTCGCGGCGGCCTCGCAGGCCGGTTTCCGCGCGGTGGAATTCCTGTTCCCCTATGCTTTCGACCCGGAACAGATCGCCACCCAATTGCGCACGCATCGCCTGCAACTGGTGCTGCACAACCTGCCCGCCGGCAACTGGGACGCCGGTGAACGCGGCATCGCCTGCCACCCCGACCGCGTAGCCGAGTTCCGCGCCGGGGTCGATGAAGCGATCCGCTATGCCCGCGCGCTGGAGGTGTCGCAGCTCAACTGCCTGGTCGGCATCCTGCCGCCGGGCGTCTCGCGCGAAGCGGCGCGCGAGGTGCTGGTCGGTAACCTGAAATACGCCGCCGCGCGCCTGAAGGAGCAAGGCATTCGTCTGCTCATCGAGCCGATCAATCACTTCGATATTCCGGGTTTCTTCCTCAATACGACGCGCCAGGCGGTGGAACTGATCCTGGCCACCGGCTCGGACAATCTCTTCGTGCAATACGACATCTATCACATGCAGCGCATGGAGGGCGAGCTGGCCAATACGATCAAGGCCAACCTCTCCCTGATCGGTCACGTACAACTGGCCGACAACCCCGGACGCGGTGAGCCCGGCACTGGCGAGATCAATTACCGCTACCTGTTCGGCTGGCTGGAGGACATCGGCTATCGCGGCTGGATCGGCTGCGAATACAAACCGCAGGCCGGGACCATGGCAGGACTGGGCTGGATCGCGCAACACGGATTGCAGACGGCCTGAACACTTGACAGCAGGATTTCATCTTTCTTGAGGAGACACAGCATGGCAAAAGTTGGATTCATTGGCCTGGGCATCATGGGCGCGCCCATGGCAGAGAACCTGCAGAAGGGCGGTCACAAGCTCTACCTGCACGACCAGAAAAATCCCCCCGCCTCCTTGCTGGAGGGCGGTGCCACTGTCTGCACGTCAGGTGCGGAAGTGGCGCGGCGCGCCGACATCGTCATTGTCATGGTGCCGGACACCCCGCACGTAGAGGCCGTCTTGTTCGCCGAGAAGGGCGTGGCCGAGGGGCTGTCACCGGGCAAGATCGTAGTGGACATGAGTTCCATCTCGCCCATCGCCACCAAGGAGTTTGCCAAGAAGATCAATGCCCTGGGCTGCCAGTATCTGGATGCGCCGGTCTCGGGCGGCGAGGTCGGCGCAAAGGCGGCTTCGCTGACCATCATGGTCGGCGGTTCGGAATCGGCCTTCAACGACGTCAGGCCGCTGTTCGAACTGATGGGCAAGAACATCACCTTGGTCGGTGGCAATGGCGACGGGCAGACCACCAAGGTCGCCAACCAGATCATCGTCGCTCTGAACATCCAGGCCGTGGCCGAGGCTCTGCTGTTCGCCTCCAAGGCCGGGGCCGATCCGGCGCGGGTGCGGCAGGCGTTGATGGGGGGCTTTGCGTCCTCGCGGATTCTGGAGGTGCATGGCGAGCGCATGGTCAAGCGTACCTTCGCGCCGGGCTTCCGTATCGAGCTGCACCAGAAGGATCTGAACCTGGCCCTGCAAGGGGCCAAGGCGCTGGGCATCAGCTTGCCCAATACCGCGGCGGCCCAGGAACTGATGAATGCCTGCGCGGCCAATGGACTGGCGGGGATGGATCACTCGGCGCTGTGTCGGGCGGTGGAGATGCTGTCCAACCACGAAATTGCCAAGGCATCCTGACCGGACGCCATCATCCCCAAGAGGGCTTGCCATTGGCAAGCCCTCATCGCTTGCGCCATTACGCATGTCGACCACGTCATCACAACCAGCATTACGGGAGATTCCTATGCGCCGCCTGCGCCAGGCCAAAATCGTCGCCACCCTGGGTCCCTCCAGCGCCACGCCGGAGATGATCCGCGCGCTCTTCGAGGCCGGGGCCGATGTGTTCCGCTTCAATTTCAGTCACGGCAGCCACGCCGATCATCACGCGCGTTACCAGATCGTGCGCCAGGTGGAGCGCGAAGTCGGCCGCCCCATCGGCGTGCTGGCCGACCTGCAGGGGCCGAAGCTGCGCATCGGCCAGTTCGACGGGGGCAGGGCAGTGCTGCAGGCCGGTCAGATGTTCACGCTCGACCGGGATGCCTCACCAGGCGACCAGCACCGCGTCTGGCTGCCCCATCCTGAACTGTTCGAAGCCATTGAAGCGGGACAAAGCCTGCTCATCGACGACGGCAAGCTGCGCCTGCAGGTGGAAGCCAGCGATGGTGATTCCATTCGCACGCGCGTGGTCAATGGCGGCGTGGTCTCCGACCGCAAGGGCGTCAATGTGCCCGATGCGGTCTTGCCGATTCCCGCGCTGACCGCCAAGGATCACCGTGACCTGGACTTCGCGCTGGAGATGGGCGCGGACTGGATCGCATTGTCCTTCGTCCAGCGCCCCGAGGATGTGCTGGAGGCGCGTGCACTGGTGGCGGGGCGCGCGTCCATCCTCTCCAAGCTGGAGAAACCGGCCGCACTGGAGCGGCTCGACGAGATCGTGGCCGTGTCCGACGCCATCATGGTGGCCCGCGGCGATCTCGGTGTGGAGCTGCCGCCGGAGTGCGTGCCGGGCACGCAGAAGCGCATCCTGCGTGCCTGCCGCCAGCAGGGCAAGCCCATCGTGATCGCCACGCAAATGCTGGAATCGATGATTGCGGCACCGGTGCCCACGCGCGCGGAAGTGTCGGATGTGGCCAGTGCCATCTATGATGGATCGGATGCGGTGATGCTCTCGGCCGAATCGGCCCAGGGTGACTATCCGCTGCAGGCGGTGAGCATGATGGATCGGGTGATTGTGCAGGTCGAGCAGGATCCGCTGTATCGCACGCTGATGCAGGCGCAATATACGCCGCCGCAGAACAACCGGCCTGATGCGATCTGCGCGGCTCTGCGTGATGTGACGGGCATCCTTGGCGCGACGGCCACGGTGACTTACACCAGCTCCGGTCATACCAGTCTGCGCGCCGCGCGTGAGCGTCCGGCGGCACCGATCCTGAGCATCACGCCGCAACTGGCGACGGCACGTCGGCTGGCCTTGGTGTGGGGGGTACATTGCACCATCAGCGAAGCCGTGCATGACGAACGGCAGATGGTGAGTGCGGCGTGTCAGGCCGCAGTGCGGGAAGGGTTTGCGCGCACGGGCGATCAGATCGCCATCACCGCGGGCATGCCCTTCGGGCAGCCGGGCAGTACCAATCTGTTGCGGGTGGCGGAGGTGTGGGGGTAGGGCACATCATGAAAAATGCCGCTGCCCTTGCGGACGGCGGCATTCTGCAGCGGACCAGGATTGGTCAAAGACTCAGTGGTCTTCCCACCATTTCTGCGCATAGGCTCGATCAAACGGCGGTAGTGGTGCGCTGGTGACTTGCAGGTCCTTCATGGACGGGAAGTGCGTCACGAAGAGTTCCGAGTCTTCTTTCCAGCGATCGGAGAACGCTACATCAAAGCTGCCACCCGAGGCCCCGCCGAGGGACTGATCGATCAGTGGCAGCGGCGGTCCGGCTCGGAATTCGCTGCCCTGACGCTCACGCAGCAGCGCCTCGACATGGCCCAGATAATAGGCGCCTGGCACCGTCTGCTTGACGGTGGCATGGATGGGAACGAGGTATTGGACGATGAAGGGGAAGGATTTGTTCACGCAGGTCAGCCCCACCAGCTTGTATTCACCAGGCGGCAATTCCATGCGCAGGAGATAGGTATTGCCTACCTCGGGCGTGCTGTTTTCAAGGCTGCCTTCCGGATCGATCTTGAAGTTGAATCGTTCTTCCTTGCTCTGCGCATCGGGTATTTCAACATGCGCCACCAGCAGCTTGGGCTGGAATGATGGGCGGTAGACATTGCGGATCGTGGCGGTCATCAGATAGAGCACCTTGTCGTTGGCCACTGCCGCAGGCGCATCGGTGGAATAGCTCATCGGTTTGACTGTGGCGCAGCCCGTGAGTAAGAGCGTGGCGCTCAGCACACCCCATCCCAATACTTTTTTCAGCATGATTCCCCTTGATCGATTTGATTTAATGTGAACAGGCCCTGGCACGCATCTCGCAGATCGAATATGAACTGGCCCTAGAGTTCGGATGACCGGCCTGCGACGGTCACGTACGATCCTGCATCAATTCAACGCCGGCTTGAAAACTTGCGTGAGCAGTTCGTGAGTCGGCTTGGTCATCTGTTTGAAACGCGGATCCAGCAGGACCTCTCGCAGCAGTTGCTGAACGGCCGGGACAAAGTAGTCTCGGGCCATGCTGCAGGCGACAGGGGCAAAGAAGCTGCCCTCGAACTGCTGCGTCGATTTGATCGTGAAGCTTTGCCGACCAGTATTGGAAACCGTGAGTGAAAGCATCCACGTGGTGGTAGTGAAGGTGGTACTGAAGTCGATCTCTTCGAGCTTGCCGCTGATCTTGATGGGAGAGGACGGATCGTAAGCCCCGGCTTTGCGCAATTCGATGATGAAAGCGTTCTCGATATAGCCCGCGAAATGTGGCGCGACAGTGACCGGCCCCGCTGCCCGGCAGGTGATGGAGGCCAGGCCCGGCTTGCTTGCCGTAAACGGAATGACAGCCAAGGGTGTGAGCCGGGAAGTCACGATCGCTGCCGTCGTCGCTGGCGAGGGCTGGTAACCGGTGATGCGATAGGTTTCGCACCCCGACAGCGTCAAGATGGCGAGCAAGCTCAAGACCAGGTTGGACTTCACGGATTCCCCCCTTGTTTTGAAATGGGTTCTGCGCAGGCCCCGGTATCAGCGGGCACGCAGGCGTTGCAGACTGCCGTCCTTATCCATTGCCAGCAGGCACTTGATCAGCAATTGCTGGAACAGGTCTTCCTGAACGGCTCTTGCCGGTTGCAGCCGAGGGTCATCGGGCAAGCGCGATTTGGCAATCACGCTGTAGAAAGCCCCCCGCACTGCGGGCGAATGCGCACTCCTGTCGCCGACGCGGATAGCAAGAGACATCATCATCTCCTCTTTACCGGTGACATGGCCGTCCCCCCATTTTTCACCCAGACGTACTCCTTGATTGATCGCCTCGGCAATATCGGAAACGTCATTGATCGTGACCTTGACCACGCCTACCGCGTCAAGCTGACTGATGGCGATGACTCCGGTCTGCTTAAATGCCGTCTCCATGATGTTGCGCAACACCATGGGATCCGGTCCGGGCAAGGCGATCTGCATCGACAGCGCGCTGGTATCGGGCGCTTGCCCATTCATCAGCCATTGCACTTCCATCTTCAATTTCAATGGCGCTTCCCCGCGCGGCAAATCAGCGGCGCTCACGCGTGTCATTGTGCTGTCAGGATAGGCGGCGACGGGATAGGCAGTGCAGCCGCCGAGCAGGAGCGCGCACGTACCGGCGCACAACAGAACAAATGTCTTCATGATCGACGCGGTGCTGACGCGACCGGACTGTGACGGCATCTTCATTTATCAAAGAATCCCAGTTCGGCTGAACCGTTGATTTCGATCTTCTGGCCCACCAGCGTGCTGCTCGCTTCTTCCTCGATCCACACTGCGCTGTAGTTCGGTCCCAGCTTGCCACGTACGACGTAGCTCTTGCCCCGCTCCGGGGTGAAATCGATTTCGCCCTTGACCTGATAGACCGTACCGGTCATGGCCATGATGGGCATGGCATAGGCCGTCCTCGCCACGACCTGCACCTTGACCGGTGTAGCGGGGATACGGCGCTCCACCTTCTGCAGAAGCATCAGGGCGCCGCGTCCCTCGCTCGCTCTTTGGGTGGCGAAGCGGACATTGTCGACCTCGATGGCATTGATGTTGGCGGCGTAATACATGTAGGCCTTGCTCATGCTGAGCATGTCGGCCGAGTCCTTGAGGACCGCTGTCGGGCCTGCATAGTCGTCGGGCAGCAAGGGGGTGCGGGTGGCACAGGCTGCCAGCGTCAATGGGATGGCGAGTATTACGCACGCACGGGCGATGCCGGCGATGGCAATTCGAATGTTCATTGTTTCCCCTGATTAATTTTTATGGTCAGGCGCGCCGAAGTTGAGCTTGGTCGTCAGCCGCCGGAAATATTACTTTAATTGTCGCCGTATTGCACGGGCACCTGCATGCGCGGCCGGTGACCGGATCTCACGCATCCAGCCTGAATACCCCCACCGCTTCCCGCAACTGTGCGGCCTGGTCGCGCATGGCCTGGGCGGCAGCAGCAGCCTCTTCCACCAACGCCGCATTCTGCTGGGTCGCTTCATCCATGAGTGTGATGGCATGGTGGATCTCTTCGATGCCACCACTCTGCTCACGGCTGGCCGTGCTGATGTCGGTGATGATGGCATTGACCCGCTGCACACTGGCGACCACCTGCTGCATGGTGCTGCCCGCCTCTTGCACCAGCGTGGCGCCGCTGTCGATCTTGCCGACCGAGTCGTGGATCAGTGCCTTGATTTCCCTGGCAGCGGTCGCACTGCGTTGCGCCAGCGAGCGCACTTCGGAAGCCACCACCGCGAAGCCGCGCCCCTGTTCGCCCGCACGTGCTGCTTCCACGGCGGCATTCAGGGCCAGGATATTGGTCTGGAAGGCAATGCCATCAATCACGCCGATGATGTCCACGATCTGGCGCGATGAGGCATTGATGTCGGCCATCGTCCTGACTACTTGCTCTACCACGTCGCCGCCCTGTACCGCGATGCGCGCTGCGTTGCCTGCCAGCGCTGTAGCCTCGCTGGCGTTGTGGGCGTTCTGTCTGACGGTGGAGCTCAGTTCTTCCATGGCCGAGGCGGTCTCTTCGATCGAGCCCGCCTGTTGCTCGGTGCGTGCCGAGAGGTCGAGATTGCCGCTGGCGATTTCACCGGCAGCGTGGTTGATCGCTTCCGTACCATGGCGCACCCGGCCGACGATGTTGCGCAGGTTGTCGTTCATCAGTTTGAGGGCCATCATCAGTTCCCCTGTCTCATCCCGCGATCTCGCCTCCACACGCGCCGACAAGTCGCCTTGTGCCACCCGGCGCGCCACCGTGACGGCATGGACCAGCGGCCGCGCGATGCTGCGCGAGACCAGCCATGCCACTACCGCCGCCAGCAGCAGGGCGACCAGCGCCAGGGCGTTGATGATGTGGCGGGCGCTGGCGGAATCCTGCGTGGCAGTTTCACCAGCGGCATCCATCAGGCCGCCCTGGTAGTCGAACATGGCGTCGAGCGCGATGAAGTACTTGATCTGCACCGGCATGAATTGTCGGGGCAGGTACTGTGTGGCGTCTTCTACCTGTCCGGCCAGGGCCAGGGCCATGAGCTTGTCGCGCGCCGGCACGTAGGCCTGGCGCGCAGCGATGGCCGCCTCGACGTAGCGTCGGTCTTCTTCGGTACGCGCCACTTCCTTGAGTTTGTCCAGGAACGCGTTCATCTTGCGGTCCGCTGCAGTGGCGTCGACAGCCAGGGCCTTGATGCGTTCCGGATCGTCGGTCAGCAGGATGTCGCGAATGTCGAGCGCGATCTTGTTGACCTGGATCTGTACCGTGTTGGCCATGACTGTCTTGGGATAACGGTCCTTGACGATCAGACCGATGCCATCAGCCAGCCGTCCCAGTTGCAGGTTGCCCAGTACGGCAATGGCCAGCAGCAGCGCCATGACCGCGCCGAAACCCAGCGCCAGTCGCGCGCCTATTTTCATGTCCGTGATACGCATATAGTTCCGTCCCTCTGGCAATGTCAGCGCGCTGCCTGCGCCAGTTCCAGCGAAAGATGATTGTGCCGCTCCAGCACCGTCCCCAGCTCAATGGTGGTGAGCTGTCCCTCGCGCACGATCACGCGGCCGTTGATGATGCTGGTGTCCACGTTGGCGGGTGTGCAGAACACCAGCGCGGCCACCGGATCATGGAGCGCGCCGGCAAAGGCGATCTGGCGCGTGTCGAACATGACGACGTCGGCGGACATGCCGGGCTTGAGTGCACCGATGTCGTCGCGATTCAATACCTTGGCACCACCCAGGGTGGCCACTTCCAGCGCCTGGCGCGCGGTCATGGCGTCGGGGCCAAAGCCCACCCGCTGCAGCAGCATGGCCTGGCGGACTTCGCCCAGCATGTGGGCGCTGTCGTTGGAGGCGCTGCCGTCCACGCCCAGGCCGACCGGCACGCCCGCGTCCAGCATCTTGCGGATGGGGGCGATGCCGGAGGCCAGTCGCATGTTGGAACAGGGGCAGTGCGCCACGCCCGTGCCCGTGCGGGCGAACAGGTCGATGCCATGGTCGTCCAGTTGCACGCAGTGGGCGTGCCAGACGTCGTGGCCGACCCAGCCGCAGTCTTCTGCATATTCCGCGGGCGTCATGTTGAATTTCTCGCGGCTGTAGGCGATGTCGTTGACGTTTTCGGCCAGGTGCGTGTGCAGCGAGACGCCGTAATGACGCGCCAGGTCGGCGGCTTGGCGCATCAGGTCGCGCGAGACCGAAAAGGGCGAACAGGGGGCGACCACGATGCGCTGCATGGCGTGGCGCTGGCCGTCGTGGTAGGTCTCGATGAGGCGTTGCGTGTCCTTGAGGATGGACGGCTCTTCTTCGACCACACGATCCGGCGGCAAGCCGCCCTTGGACTGGCCTACGCTCATGGCCCCCCGCGCTCCGTGGAAACGCATGCCGATCTGGGCAGCCGCCTCCAGGCTGTCGTCCAGGCGGGTCTGGTTGGGGTAGATGTAGAGGTGGTCGCTGCTGGTGGTACAGCCCGAGAGGATCAGCTCGGCCATGGCGGTCAGCGTCGATACGCGGATCATCTCCGGCGTCAGGCCAGCCCAGATCGGATACAGATTGGTCAGCCAGTTGAACAATTCGCCATTCTGCGCGCTGGGGATGGCGCGGGTCAGGCTCTGGTACATGTGGTGGTGCGTGTTGATCAGGCCAGGGATGACCACGTGGTGGCTGGCATCAATGATCTCGTCGGCCTCTTGCGGAAGATCTTCGGTCTTGCCGACCTGCTCGATGACGTTGTTCCTGATGTAGAGCGCGCCATCGGCGATCTCTTCACGGCCTTCGTTCATGGTGACCAGGACGCGTGCGTTCCTGATCAACAGCGTCTTGCCTGTTGCTTGCTCTTGCATGGTTGGACTCCTTCTTGGCTTCCTTGTTGATGTGATTGAATGCGGGTCGGCGCAGGTGACAGGGGGGAGTCCCTTTCTTGCCCTATTAACGACTGCGACGGGTGGGGTTGTTGGGAGGGTTTAGGTCCGGTTAATGCTGTTTCTTGTTAGGGTTAAGAGTTGCTTAATGCTGGTGTTTTGCTGTTTTGTGTTTTGTGTTTTGTGTTTTGGGTAGTCTGCACGGGCCTCTTTCCTGCGCTCTAGCTTAATTATTTTCTCTCTCCGGGCGGAACGGAGCGCCGGGG
>NZ_JBMDJS010000037.1:0-10900 GCF_057809315.1 Herbaspirillum sp. FG34
AGACAACGCTTGGCGACCTCTCGCACTCGCAGATTTAATGTGAACAGGCCCTAGTTGCTGACCGGCCTCCAGTTGTGTTGCTGCACCACGTGCAGGCAGGCATCCACCACGACCGGGTCCAGGCGGGTGCCACTCTGGCGCTGGATTTCCTCCAGTGCCACGGCCATGCCCAGCGACTTGCGGTAGGGACGGTCGGCCGACATCGATTCGACGATGTCAGCCACCGTCAGGATGCGCGCCTCCAATGGCAAGGCATCGGCGGCAATGCCGCGCGGATAGCCGCTGCCATCGAGGTACTCGTGATGGCACCAGACGATCTCTGCCAGGTTGAAGGGGAAGCTGATCCTGCTGAGGATTTCATAACCGAACTGGACGTGCGTCTTGAGCACGCCATATTCATCGGCCGTGATGCGACCGGGTTTGGTCAGCAAGGCCAGCGGTATCCTGGCCTTGCCGATGTCGTGCACCTGTGCGGCCATGTGCAGCACGTCGATGCGCTCGGCCGGCAGGCCCAGATGACGCCCGATCATCACCGCCAGTTCGGCGGTCTGGTCTTCATGATTGGGCGTATAGCCGTCAGTGAGCCGATGCAGTGCGATCAGTGCATCGATGACTTCCTGATAGATTTTGTTCGCTTCTGAAACTGGCATTTCTGTCCCTGCGTGATTGCAGCCGCTGTCAGCGCGCATGGTCGCTCAGAGGTGGTGCACGATGGAGGGCGGCAGGCGTGGGCGCCTGCCGCGAACCTTTGCAGGTTCATTGATCTCTGAATGGACCGCCCGCAGGGCAGTCCCGACCCGCTGCTCCGACCACGCATGTGCATGCGCTTTCCCGGTGTCGGATAATAGCGGTTTGCAATACTGAAACTCATTTCAGGAAAGAAATGATTGTGCGCAGTTTACATTCCTGACTTATCGATGACAACCAAGCAGTCCACTTCCCGCCCGCCGTCTCCCTTGCCCCTGATCTGGCGCAAGTCAGCCATCCCGTTGTTCTTCCTGCTGCTGGGCGTGGTGTTTGCCACCTGGGCGGCGCGCATTCCCGCCATCCGGGACCACCTGCAGCTCGATGCTGTCACGCTGGCCCTGGTTCTGCTCTGTGGCGGCATTGGCGCGGTCGGCTCCTTCCCGCTGGCGGCCTGGACCACCGGCCATTACGGCGCGCGCCACAGCACGCTCTACGCGGGGCTGGCCCTGCTGGTGTCGCTGCCGCTGCTGGGACTGGCACCGAATGTGGCCGCGCTCATGCTGATCTGCACGATCTATGGTGCCGCCTCCAGCTGCTTCGACGTGGCCATCAATGCGCTGGGCGCGCAGGCCGAGCGCGACGCCGGGCGGCCCATCATGTCCATGCTGCACGGCTGGTTCTGCGTGGGCACCTTCTCCGGTGCGCTGGCCGCCAGTGCCGTGGCGGGCCTGGGCGTGGCGCCCGTCTGGCACTTCCTGCTGGTGGCGGCGCTGTTCCTCTATCCGCTCTACGCCTGCCATGAAGCGCTGCCCGATGACCGCCCCGAGCATGATCCCGCGCGCAAGCTCTTCGCGCTGCCGCACGGACATCTGGTGGTGCTGGGCGTGATCGCTTTTTGCGGTGCCATCGTCGAGGGCTCGGTGGCGGACTGGAGCGGCATCTACATGAAGGACCATATCGGTGCCAGCGATGGTGCCACGCCCCTGGCCTATGCGGCGTTCGCCGGGATGATGCTCATCATGCGCATGATCGGCGACCGTCTCAAGGCGCGCTATGACGCGCGCCGCGTGGTGTGGGTCGGCACGCTGGTGGCGAGCTTGGGCATCGCCCTGGCCGTGGCGGCACCCGGCATGGCGCTGGCCATTCTGGGCTTTGCCATCGCCGGCACCGGTGTGGCCGCGGTATTCCCGTTCGTCTTCAGTGCCGCCGGGCGGCACGGTTCCAGCGCCCTGGCGGCGGTGGCCACACTGGGTTACAGCGGCAGCCTGATCGGCCCGCCCGTGTTCGGTTTCCTCGTCCATGGCTGGGGATTGCAGGCTGCGCTGGCCTTCTTGGGCGTACTCTGCCTGGCCATGGCCGGGTCCAGCCGGCGCGCGCAGTGGCTGCAGTAAGGCCCGCGCTCTTCACTTCTACAACCTCTGATGCAAGGAAAAAATACGATGCGCAACCTGGTCCTGCTGCCGGGCTTCATGCTCAATGCCCATCTGTGGGATGACATGCAGGCCGATCTGTCCAAGCTGGGCACACTGAGCTTCGGCGACCTCGGCCAGGAGGTCGGTATCCAGGCCATGGCCGATGCCGTGCTGCGCCAGGCGCCGGAACGCTTCGTGCTGTTCGGTTTCTCGATGGGGGGCTTCGTGGCGCAAGCCATTGCGCTCAAGGCACCCGAGCGTGTGCTGGGCCTGGGTTTGCTCAATACGTCATCGCGCCCGCAGACCGAGCGTGAATCGGCGGGCACGCTGGCCCAGATCGAGCTGGCGCAACGTACCCCCTTCAAGGGGCTGACTTCGCGCGCGCTGGCCTCATCGCTGCACCCGGCGCGCAGCACCGACCGCGCCTTGCTGGATCGCTTGCAGGCCATGGCCCTGGCCAATGGCAAGGAGGTATTCCTGCGGCAGTTGCAGACCCTGCGCGACAGCAACGCCGAGGACCTGCAACGGCTGCAATGCCCGGTACTCATCGTCGGCAGTGACGAAGACAAGCTGCGCAGTGTGGAAGAATCGGAAGAGATGGCGCGCCAGATACCGCAATCGCGCCTGGAGATCATCGGCGACTGCGGTCACATGACGCCGATGGAAAAGCCGCAGGAATTGTTCAGGATCATCTCGGACTGGATCGTGCAATCGGGCCTCTGAAGCCTGCGCGTCGACCAGTCCGGGGCCGGCGCGGCAGGGCTTCGGTGCAGCCTCAGTCCTTGTCGAGCTCCTTGCGGGGGGCTTCGGCCGAGCGGCTGCCGGGCCGCTTGTTCATTTCATCGAGGCCGCCAGTGCCGCGCAGATCGGTATCGACCTGGCCTTTGCGGATGTCATCGTAGGCTTGACGAATTTCGGGGCGCTCGACCGCATGGCCGCTGTTGGCCGCATCCTGGCGGTCCGCATTCTGGTCGTGCTCATGCGGCAGGCGCGGCTTGTCATGTCGGGGATGACGATCTTTTCTGGTTCTCAGGAAGCTGGTCATGATGGTGGTCCTCGCAATTGAATGGTTGACTCTTCTTTTGCCGCAAAGCGATGCCGTGTGAGGGTGGCCACAGCATGCGGCGCCTTGCGTCTGCACGAAGCGAACAAGTACGACCGGAGCTGGCCAGAGAAGTGCCGCGCGTTACAAAGTGAGATGAAAAATAAGAATTTGTCCGACAGACAATTCGTACAGGCCGACGCATCAAGCGTGGTACAAGAAGAGCCGCTGCCCCTTTGGACGCGCCAGCACTGGGCGCGTTCCCCAGTGCTGGCGAATGGCGGCCCATAAAAACAAAGGCGGACCCGGTTAGCGGTCCGCCTTTTACTTAGTTTTTCACACCGCTCATGACGGTGCGAAGCTCATCCGTTTCAATGAAAGCGTCGCCTCACAGCGACAGTCGCGCACGGGCTGCGCGATATTCCTGTTCCAGCCTATCCACCATCTCGGCCACCGTGGGTACGTCTTCCATCAGCCCCACACCCTGGCCGGCGCCCCAGATGTCGCGCCAGGCCTTGGCCTTGCTGCCGCCGCCGGAGCCGAAGTTCATCTTGGTCTTGTCGGCCTCGGGCAGGTTGTCCGGATCGAGGCCGGCATTGACGATGGACTTCTTCAGGTAGTTGCCATGTACGCCAGTGAAGAGGTTGGTGTAGACCACGTCAGCGGCGTTGGACTCCACGATGGCCTGGCGGTAGGCCTCGTCGACATTGGATTCGCGCGTGGCCAGCCAGCGCGAGCCCATGTAGGCGAAGTCGGCACCCATGGCCTGCGCCGCCAGCACGGCGTCACCCGTGGCAATCGAACCCGACAGGGCCAGCGGACCCTTGAACATCTTGCGCACCTCGCCCACCAGCGCGAACGGCGAGAGCGTACCGGCGTGGCCACCGGCCCCGGCGGCCACCAGGATCAGGCCATCCACCCCGGCCTCCAGCGCCTTCTCGGCATGGCGCAGCGAGATCACGTCATGCAGCACGATGCCGCCATAGCTGTGCACGGCGTCCAGCATTTCCCTGGGCGGCGCGCGCAGGCTGGAGATGATGATGGGGACCTGGTGCTTGACGCAGGTGGCCACATCCTGGGCCAGGCGGTCATTGGACTGGTGCACGATCTGGTTGACCGCGATCGGTCCGACCTTGCGTTGCGGGTGTTCGGACTGCCACTGGGCCAGCTCCTCCTGCAGCTGGGTCAGCCAGGTATCGAGCAACTCGGCCGGGCGGGCGTTGAGGGCAGGAAACGATCCGACCAGCCCGGCCTTGCACTGGGCTGCCACCAGGGCCGGGCCGCTGGCGATGAACATGGGCGAGCAGATGATGGGCAGGCGCAGATCTTGCAATGCTTTGGGGTAAGCCGGGGCTGGTGGCATGGTCGTCTCTCGGTGGTTGTCGTTATCTCAAGGCAACAGGGCTTGGCCCCATGCCGCTTTTGTCCGGCGATTATAGGACAAAAAGGGACAAAATATAACGGTCGTGCTTTTTGTTGCGCCAAGGTGAAATATTCAGGAAATTATTTATATGATTTACTGTCTTCCCTTCACCCTGTGCTATGTTTTCCACAAGCCTGGATTAAAAAAGGCCAAGCGGGCGCTACCGGGAGCGCCTTGCGGACCGGCTCAGCCGGAAGGGCCCAGCCCGAGTTCCATCTGTCGTCATTTGCCGTAGGGGGAATCATGCAACACTTTGATCTCGTCAATGTTCTCATCATCGTTCTGGCCGCCGTCGCACTGATTGGGGGCGCGGTGCTGCACAAGCGTGCACTGAAAAAGGCCCTGATCGAGTCCGACAAGCTGCCGGTGCGCGGTTTGCGGCGTTATCGCCAGCAATGAGGAGGGCGCTTGCGCCTTCCTTCTGCGCTTTTTCTTCGCTCAGTAAGACCATTGCAGGTTGAACCCGCCGGTCAGCGTACCGGTGGGAAATCCGTTCGGCTTGGACAGAGGCGTAGCAAGGAAGAGCTCGCAGCCTAGCCTGTCGATGCTGCCACGCCAGCCGATGACCGCGCCGCTGAGCCGGCGTCCGGTCAGATATTGCGTCAACGGTCCTGCTACCGCGCCGGTATCAAGACCGGCGTAGACTTCCTGCCCGCTTTCTCCCATTCCCCAGGACAACTCATTGCGCAGCAGCCAGCCTCGTTCGGCCTGCAGGCTCAGGTCGCCATCGAAGCCGCGCACCGTGTAGCGGCCACCGATGGCGAACTGATCCTGGGCGGGCAGCCTGCCCCGGTTCCATTGGGCGCGCGCCGTCGCACCGTAACGTAGCCGCGCCGACCCGATCGCCAGGGGCGCGTTGAGCGCTGCTTCGGCCTGCCAGAGACCGTAGCGCGTGGTGATCTGCGGCAGTTCCAGTTCATCCTCGGGCGGCTTGCCCTGGCGGTCCAGCGCGCGCCGATAGCTCAGGTTGATGTCGGCCACGGCCGACCCGATGAACTGCCGGTGACTCGCGCTCCACTCCCAGGCCGTCATCCTGCGCTGTTGCGGGCTCAGGACAATCTGGTCAACGAAGTTGACGGACTTGCGCAGTATGAGTCTGGCTGAGAGATGACTCTTGCTGGAGGCACTGCGCTGTACCAGCCGCGACAGTTTCAGTTCGCTGGTCTCGGCCTGCCCGCTGTAGAGCACTGCTTCGAAGGCACCGGCCACCGTCTGGTGATAGCGGCTGCCCGAGTGGGTTGCCGAGAGCAGCCAGTAACCGACGGGCAGGGAGTAATGCAGCGTATGGCTGCGACTGCCGCGGTCTCCGTAGCGCCCCAGGCTACGCGTGAGACTGGCGTAAAAGAGATCATTGAGCGTCCACCAGTTGTCATACGCTACCGTCACACCAAGCTGATAGCGGCCAGTGGTGCGCGCACCGCCGTCGTCCAGCGAGGTCGAGAAGCGGAACGGAAAAGCCTGCCGGTATTGCACCACCAGATCGCTCTCGCCGGTTTGCGCATCGGCTTCTTCCGAGGGCGTGATCTCGATGTCGGCCTCGGCCGTGGGGACGCGCTTGAGGTTTTCCAACCCTTGCTCGATGGCCCGCAAGTCGAGCACCTCTCCCGCCGACAAGGGCAGTGCCGAAAACGTGTTGCCCCGCTCATCGGCACCCTCGGCCATGCGCACCTTGCGCAGCCTGCCAGGTATCACGGTCAGTACCACTCTGCCAGTCGAGAGATCCTGCGGCTGTGCCAGCACGCGCGTGGTGGTGTAGCCGCGCGCGATGATGTCGGCCTGCACGCGAGCCAGCAGCAGTTGCAGACCCTGACTGCCCAGGCAGCGGCCCATGGCACCACCATCCCCGGCCGCTTTCATCACCGTGCCCAGAGCGGGCCGGAAGCGCTCTGCAGAATCTCCTTCCATGATGATCGTGTCGATGCGGCTGCAGGGCTGTTCGTCCTCAGGGTAGTCCATCGACGTGGAGGCGGGAGGGGGCAAGCCCAGCGTGAGTACATCGGGCGCTTGTTCCAGGGTCTCACGCAAGACGCGTTCTCGCTCGCGCTGCAATTGTTCTTGTTGAATGCCGGGAGATTGTGCTGCGCTGTACAGCGGGAGGGAGAGTGCACCGAGCGACAGCGCACACAGCAGAAGGCTTCGATTCATAAGGAAATGGTCGGCGAGCAAAACAACACCAGGCACGCGTGTCGCGATCACTCAAAAATTGGGGAGATCGCAATTTCTCTCTTTATCGTCTTCACATAAATCAGACTTTTCTGATTTTTTAATCCCTCGCAAAAAAATAGACTTCGCCTCGAATCGATAAGGCATCCGGCCCGGGTCGATCTCGCAAAAAGGGGCGATCCATGAACCGTCAGCGCTACCAGTTGGTCTTCAATCGTCATCGCGGGATGCTGATGGCGGTCGCGGAAACCGCCTCGGCCACCAGCGGCCAGAAGTTGCCGACGGCACGTGGGGGAGCCGGTATGGTGGCGCCGGCATCGTGGAAGTTTTGCACCCTGGTCTTGGCCCTCGCACTGACGTGGCAAAGCGTGGCACATGCGCAGATCCTGATAGACCGCAACGCACCGCGCGAAGAGCAAGCGATGGTGCTCAAGGCCGCCAATGGCGTGCCCGTGGTGAACATCCGGCAGCCCAATGCCAGGGGGCTTTCGGTCAACAGCTACCGGCAATTTGATGTGGATGGTCGGGGAGTCATCCTCAACAACGCGGGTGGCTCCAGCAAGACCGAACTGGGCGGCTACATCGCCGGCAATCCGTGGATGCCCGGCGGTGGCGCGCAGGTCATCGTCAACCAGGTCAACTCGTCGCACCCCAGCTACCTGCGTGGCTTCATCGAGGTGGCTGGCAACCAGGCGCAGGTGATCATCGCCAACCCTGCCGGCATCACCTGCGCCGGCTGCGGTTTCATCAACGCCCAGCGCGCAACCATGACCACCGGCACGCCCGTCATCCGGCAGGGCAACCTGGAAAGCTACCGCGTCAACAGCGGCGTGATCAGCTTTGAGGGGCTTGGCCTGCAAGCCAATGACACCGCGTATGCCGACGTCATCGCCCGCGCAGTGCGCGTGCATGCGGCGCTGCGGGCCAGGCAGATCCGGCTCACCACCGGGCTCAATACGGTCAGTGCCGATCACGCGCAGGTCACGCCGGGCCAGAGCGCCAGCGATGGTGCACCGGTGCGTGCGATCGATGTGGCAGCGCTCGGCGGCATGTATGCCGGCCACATCTACCTGACCGCCACCGAACACGGCGTGGGCGTGCACAACGGTGGCACGCTCACGGCCACCGAAGGACAGCTGGTCGTGACGGCAGCTGGCCGCCTGGAAAACACCGGCACCCTTGCTGCGCATGGCGATACCCGCATTGCCGCTGCAGGCGCGGTGACCAACAGTGGCGTAATCGGATCGGATAGCACATTGCGGATCAACGCCGCCGCGCTGGAGAATGCCGCCAGCGGTCGCATCGGCAGTGTCAGCGGTACCAGCGTGCAAATTGGCGGCACGCTGCGCAATGCAGGAAGCATGGTCGGTGATGCAGGCATCACGCTGGCTGCGGCAGCGATGGAGAATGCTGGCAGTGTGGTGACACCGGGTGCGCTCGCACTGCGTATCCGCAACATGCTGGACAACAGCGGCAAGATCGGCAGCAATGCCCAGCTTGAGCTACGCGCCACGACGCTGACCAATCGGGGAGATATTTATTCCGCACAGGAATCTGTGCAGTTGCAGGTAGCAGGACGGCTCTTCAACAGCGGCAGCATCGAAGCGAAACGGGCACTCAATGCCGAGGCGGCAGCGATTGAAAACCAGGGGCGCTTCATCGGGGAAGCCGCACTCAACGCCAGCGCAAGCGCTGCCCTCACCAATGCCGGAACCATGGGCAGCAGGGGGGATGCCGACTTCAAGGCCGCCAGCCTCGACAATCGTGGCACGCTCAGTGCAGTCCAATCGCTCGCCCTGAAAGTGACCGGAAAATTCACCAACGAAAAGAACGTGGGTGCCGGCAGCACCCTTCAGATCCATGCCGATGCACTGGACAACAGCGGCAAGCTGTTCTCGCACGGTAGCTTGTTCATGCGCGTCGGCGCCGCTGCGCTCAACAGCGGCAAGATCGGTGCGGACGGCACGGTGGATTTCCGGGCGGCCTCCCTGGCCAATGGCGGCGCGCTCTACTCCCTTGCCAAGAGTGTCGACGTACAGACCCGAGAGAGCATCACCAACAGCGGCACTGTTGAGGCCAAGCAATCCGTCTCATTGAAGGCGACGGTCCTCAACAACAGCGGAACATTCACCGCCGAGGGCAGCATGAAGCTCTCGCTGCAACAGGGCCTGAGCAACACCGGAGAGATCGGCGCCAACGATACGCTTACCGTTAATGCGGCCACGCTGGAAAACCGCGGCAGGCTCCGTTCGGCCGAGAGTTCTCTGGTGCTGGCGACAGACGGAAGAACCAGCAACCACGGCAAGATCCTCGCCGCCACACGGCTGGAGCTCACGGCGACCGGCATCGACAACAGCGACGGCACGCTTGGCGGCGGCGAGGTGGTGATTGATGCGCGCAACCGGCGTTTCAACAATCAGCGCGGCGTGCTTTTTGCGCGGCAAGACCTGAAAGCAGAGAGCGCAGAGCTCGACAATCGTGCCGGCAGTATCGCTGCCCGGGGCAAGCTGACGCTCTCCACCGGTGAAGTCAACAATGAGGGCGGGCAGCTGCAATCGAAGGGCGCGATGCGAGTGGAGGTGTCAGCAGGTGACATTGATAACCGCCGTGGCCTGATCCGTTCCGATGAAAACGTAACCCTGCAGAGCCAGAGCCTGCGCAACGACGATACCCAAGGCAAGGACCAGGGCATCGAGGCCCGCAGCGTGAGCCTCACCACGGGCGCGCTCCACAACGACAAGGGGGCCATCCGCACCGGCCAGTCATTGCAGATCGCCGCCCGCGACAGCGTGGACAATCGCGGCGGGCTCCTGTCTTCGCAAGGCGCGCTGTCGATCAGTGACCCGGCCAGCATCCGCAAGCTGGTGATCGACAACGAGGGCGGACGCATCCTTGCAGGTGATGACCTGAGCCTCACGTCCGACTCCCTGATCGGCAAGGGCTTGCTGTTGAGTCACAAGGATCTGCGTATCGATGTGGCCGCCGACCTGGAGCAGCGCGGCGAAACCGCAGCCGCTGGCAATCTCGATCTGCGCACTGGCGGCCGCTTCAGCAACTACGGCACGCTGGCCGCAGGGGTAGCGTTGCGCGTGACGGCCAGGGGACTCCAGAATCATGCGGGCGCGTCCATCCTGGGCGGCGATGTATCGCTGTCTGCCGGTGCGGGGCAGGACTTCATCAACCGGGGCCTGATCGATGGCGTCACTACGCGCATCCAGGCCGGTACGCTCTATAACCTCGGTAGCGGACGCATTTACGGTGACCGCATTGCGCTCGCTGCGGAGGTGCTGCACAACGCTTCGGAAACCATCGATGGCGTGCTGCGGGCCCCGGTCATCGCCGCGCGTGAGCGTCTGGATATCGGGACCGGGGTGCTCCACAACAGCGAGAAGGCGCTGCTGTATTCAGCCGAGGACATGTCCATTGGCGGCGCCATCGGCAGCGACCATCGTGCGAGCGGACGTGCGCGCGAGGTCAACAATACCAGTGCGACCGTCAATGCGGATGGTGTACTCACCATTGCGGCCGATGCGATCAACAATCGTAACGCGCATTTCGAGATCGCCGACGAGAGCAAGCCGGGACGCCGGATCATCAACTACCGGCTGGAGGGATCGTCGGATTTCTTCTCAGGAGCTGACGCCCTTATCATCCACAAGGACAGCGGCCAGATCATCGCTCCCGAGAACTGGCGTGCCATGGGCGATGAGGACAATTTCCGTCTGCTCTTGCCCTCCACGAGATATCCCTTCGAGAAATTCGGTGCCGACTCCCAATACGAGAGCGCGGCTTACCAGAGGCCCGTGGCGGAGTTCCGCGACGAAGACCGGCTGGTTCCAGCCGTGCCCGAAAGGTTTTTCTATACACCGGAAGATCCTGTCTGGGATCTTTTCGGTGTCGCCAGACCAACGACGCGCCTGACTCCGGAGCCGACGAAGCCGATTTTCAAGACATTCCCTGATGCTGCTCACGTCCCCGACTACTTGCAGCACGAGTATCAGATCTGGCTGGCTTGGCATGCCTGGAAGGATGCGCGCGCCGCTTATGTGAATGCCTATGTCGAACTTGACAATGCGCTTCAAGCCTTCCGTGCTGATTTTCGAGGTCGCTTGCGTGACCAATGGATCATCTACGACGGCACCGAGCAGATCCAGCGGACTATCGTCACCCGCA
>NZ_JBMDJS010000038.1:0-10380 GCF_057809315.1 Herbaspirillum sp. FG34
CACCATCACCTGCTTCTTGCATGAAGACATACCAGTTTCTCCGGGTGAGTTGCATTTCTTTCTCCTGTTAAATGAAAGTTAAGGAAGCGTGTGCGCCATTGCGCCGGATGCTGTAAAGCGTCGATGAGCCTCGTCGGAAGGGTGTGTACCGTCTTGCGTCATTCTGGCGGCCTGCAAGTACGCGGTTCCACCAGATACCGCAGTCAACGCATTCCATGCTGTTGTCCCATCGGTGGTGAGGAGAATTGACGTGGAAGAGTTGTTGTACCGCATGATGAGGGTTGCATTACCGCCGCTGACGGCCACGCCGAGGACGCGCACCTTCTTGAAGTCATCATCAATAGTGAACGCAGCTGATGCCGAATTCATAACGTTGGAGCCAACGGTGCAAACCACATCGGTAACAGTGCGCCCACCGCCATCGGTGAGCCACGTATTTGCGTCTTCTGCCGAGCGATATGCCGCCGTCGAGATTGAGGCAGTGACGCCTGCAATCTGGTTTTTGCGCAGCGCGCTATTCACAGCTTTCACATGCCCCGCTGCGGTAGCATTAAATGACTGACCTGCAACAGTCGCCCAGAAGTCGCTGCTAGTGGCCTGTGTCGGCGTGATTTCAGAGTGGTAATACTTTTTTCCGCTGAACAGGGCTGCGATAGTAGCTATGTTGGCGATCAACTGAGATGCCGTCTGACCGAAAAAGATGTCGTTGTAGCCGTAGTTGTCGTAGATTCGCGTCGGTTTCAACAGTGCAATCATTGCGAGGCGTTTGGCGTTGCTACCCACAAAATACATCGCACGATCACTGCCCACCGACAAGTTAGAGCACGCCATCTTAGCCATGACGGCGCGAGAGAAGATTCCGCAGCCGCGCATATTGTCGATGGTATCGCTGCTGCCGTTGGCGATGGAGTCGCCCAATATGACAGCGCTCTCCTGCGTAGTCATCGCAAGGATTCCAGCTGGGTAATACATTGCATTGGTCGCACTGCTGACGGTCCCACTCATAGTCTGGTCCGTTGCGCCAGCCGCCTGGTATCCGTCCCGCCCACCTGGCAGGCATGAAAGGTTCGCCGATGTAATTGTCCCGGCAGAATTCTGGTAAAACGCTCGCACCCAAAACTCTGCATCACGCGGAATGACGATGGAAGGATCTGCGTCAGGGATGAGGTTCCCGCCATCTGGAGCAGTCCCAGCCACGGCGCCGCCGAACTTAAGCTGTTTGAATGTGCCAGCAGGATATTCAATTGAAGCAGTAATGGTCGCCGGTCCGCCAGGATTTACTTCTGTATTCGCATTACCACCGTTGAGATACCAGTTCGGGAAGATCGGCTGCGGAGCCACAATGTTGTCCTTTGCCACGTGGCTGCTCCGGGACATAGTAGCGAATACAGTCGATGAAAATGCTGTTGGCAACCTTCCACGATCAGTAACGTTACCCATGTATGGTGCAAACGGCCCTCCGTTTTTGACGGTCGGCTGTATGGGCTGCACCGCCCAGCCATCAGGCCCAAGAGTTGCATTGATAGGCATTCAGCCCTCCTCGTTTTCATGTACGCCGTTGGCGCGGTTGATCTGGGCGACGATGTACTCAAGCACGCGGCGCGAGCCGTCGCGGTGATAGGTCTGCAGCACGGCATCGATGCCACCCTGCACAACCGCCGGCCGTGCGAAGACTTGCGTCAGCTTCTCCAGGATGGCGGCGCCCACCTTGTGGTCCTCGAAAATCAGCTTGAAATCCGCCGGGGTCGGCTCATGGGGTTCGCGGTTGCTCATCGGGTGGCCTGCTGCATGGCAATGGGTACGGTCTTCTGGGCCAGCTCATGCTGCTGTTGCTGCTGCTGGGCCTGCTGTTGCGCCTGGGCGCGCTGCTCGCGCAGCTGGGTCACGGCCTCGGGCGGGCGAGATATCGAGGCTGGCGCACCCCGGCCTTCCATGATCTGGCGGGCGGCCTCGTCCATATCCACGGTGTCCAGCACAGTCGGATCCACGGCGGCAATGGCGTTGATCGATGCCAGGGACGATTCGATGGCGGTGACCTCCTCCAGCTTCTGGCTCTTGGCCATGGGCGAGTTGAACACCACGGTGATGGTGCGCTGGGCCAGCGACTGCGGCGGGCGCCCCAGAACACCGGCACGCAAGGCCAGGCCGAAGCAGCGGGCCACCATCGGGCCGTACCACTCCGGCTGCAGGCGGCCGAAGATCGGGCCCAGCACCTGGCGGATTTGCTGCACGCGCAGCTGGAACTCGGTGGCCGAGCGCACCGGGCTATCGATGGGCGGCAGCTGATCGGCCATCAGGATCTTGCGAATCGAGGCCTGCAGCGCTTCCTTCTTGGTGAACGACAGATTGAAGTTCGCGCCAGAGGCCAGCGGCTTCATGCTGTCCACCGAGTTGGCCACGATGATCTTGCGCGGGCCGATCTTCACGGTGCGCGGGTTGAGCACGCCGTCATCCTCGGCAATCCACATGCCCGAGATTGCGATATCGGCGTTCATGTCCTCCAGGTACACCAGGCGGTTCAGCTGCTTCACGTCGGGCATGGCGCGGTACATCGGGCCGACCGGATAGACCGTGCCCGGCAGCTTGGAATAGCGCGGCGCCCAGAACGGGCACTCATGAAAGCCGGATTCCTTCACCACGGCCTTGCTGTCCATCTCCACATGGATAGAGGCGAAGGGCAGATTCTTGGCCGTGATGCCGGCCTGGTCGGCACTGCTGCGCGGGTAGATCGACCACACGAACTTGAATTTCTCGTCCGGGTTGCCGTTGTCCTCCATGCACTTGCGGATCTTCTCGCTGACGTTGGACTCACCGAACTTGTTGACCGCCTGCTCAGCGGTCAGGCAGTACTCATGCACCAGGATGTCGGGCGCGCCGCCTGGCTTGGATGCGGCGATGTAGCTGGTGGCCATGGGCAGCAGCTGGAAGTGATAGCCGCCCTCTTCCGGCGAGTCGCAGAACATCACAAACCAGCCGGCCGCGACCAGGTCCAGGCATGCGTCGATGCCCTCGGAATCGTAGTTGGATGCGTGGATGTTGTGCCAGATCAGCTGCGCAGCAGCGTCCAGCCAGCGCTTTTCCTCGTCGGTGTCGTTGCCGGTGGAAAGGCCGACCCAGCGGGAATTGCTGGGCGTGCCACCGGTCATGATCGAGGCGGCGAGGATCTGGCCCGAGTCGGTGGCCGTGGAATCGAACAGGCGGGCGCGCTTGGCGGCCAAGGCGGCGCCGTCACTCTGCTCCCCGTAGAAGCCGTCACCGCGCTCCGGGAACGAATAGTCGTAACCATCCTTCCAGTTCTGCTCATAGATGGAGCGCGCCGACCGCATCGACTCCCGGCGCCGGATGATGGCTGATGCACGATCCATAGCTTAGAACGCTCCCAGTTTGCCCTGGCCCGAGGCAAGCACGGACATGGCCGCGCCGCTGCCGGTACTGGCTGCGCCGCTGGTGGTATTGCCGGCACCGCTGGCCAGAACGGTCTGCGCCTGCCGGGCTTTGTAGTTGGCCGCCAGCTTGGCGTTGCTGGCCTGGCGCGCCGCATCGGTCGCTGCCTGGCGCTCTGCTGCTGGATCGACCGTTGGTGCCGGGCTACCGCCCCCTCCGCCGCACATGGCTCAGCCCTTGTCGTTCTGGGTGATCTTCTCGGGCACCAGCCAGCCTTCGGCGGTCTGGATCGGACGCTTCAGGGTCGCAACGTCGATCTGGCTGGCGCTCACGTGGGTGAAATCGCTGCGGCCGCCGGGGCCAGGACGCAACGAGCCGGGCTTCTTGGCTGCATCAGCCTGGGCATCGGACTTGGCCAGCGCTGCCTTCAGCTCGGCCAGCTCGGCATCCTTGGCATCCAGCTGGGCCTGCAGCGCATCGAGGTCCACCACGGTGGCGCCTTCGCCGCCGCCGGCTTCCAGGGTCAGAGGGTCGGTGCCGCCGGCACCGGCGTCATTCCCACCATCGACCTGGCCCTGCGGCAGGCCGGTCGGCTGGTCGGGCGCGGGCGCAGTGGCCTCGCCGGGAACTTGGACTTTGGTGACGTTGGTCTTGGCCATACCGGGCTCCTTGAACGTTGATCGGTGGTGATAACGTCCGGAGTATCCGGCGGCCCGGGGGTCGGAATCCCGACTATCGGCGGGACTGGAATGCAGAGGGCATGCGCCGCTCCACCGGCAGCTGCTCGCGCTTCTGGCCCGTGACATCGGTCCAGAGCTGGATGAGGCGCTCACCGTCGAAGTGCTTGGGCTCGGCACCATCCTTCCAGCCCAGCAGCGTGGTCTTGGGGATGTGCAGCTGGCTTTCGATGCGGTACATGCTCCAGGCGGCGCGCTTCAGGTCAGCGAAGACGCTGAACCAATCGATGCGGACCTCGGGGGCGGGATAGGCTGGCAGCGGTGGCCTTGGCCTGGGGATGCGCTTGGGCGTAGGGAGGGCGTCACAGCTGGCGCCTGGCAGATCCAGGTCCAGCTGCGTGATGTTCGGCGGCGGGGTGATTGCGGTCATGGCCTCCCTTCATTCGGCTGCTGCGGTGGGGTCGGCGGCCGCTGCCGGCGGCGCAGGAATCGGGTCTTATTCTTCACTCGTCCTCCCAGTCTTCGAAGTAATCCAGCACCATGCCTCCGGCAAAGGCGAACGCAATTCCGAATGCGACCAGAATGATAAGGATGTCGACGCCATCCATCACGCCACCTCCAGCAGGCTCTGCTGCGGCTGCGCCACGGCCAGCGGCGTGATGGTCAGCACCACGCGCGCGCCCTTCTCATCCGGCTCCATACGCTCGGCCACGATCTTGCGCACCCACTTGTCGTCCTCGATGGCCACGCCCTTGAGCGCGTCGAGCAGCACCTTGTTGGCGTTGTCCAGGTCGATGCACATGACCGTGTCATCCCAGATGGCGCCATGCAGGCGCTGGCGCTTCTGCCAGTCCTGCGGACGATTGGGATACAGCCGGACATCGATCTGCACGCGGCCCGGCATGGGGGTGGTGATGCCGGCCTTCTTCACCAGCCAGCCAATCTCGGTGCGGTATTGCTTTGCTTCCTTGGTGGGCACGATGCTGATGTGCGTGCCGAGCTTCACGGGGCGCCAGTAGCGATTGGCGCTCAAGGGATACGGCAGAGTCAGGGTGATGGGCTTCATGTTTGCAATCCGGTGCAAGTTGGCAAAGTGCCCGGCCGGAGCCGGGCGCGGTGGTTCATCAGGATGTCAAAACCTGGCTGAAAGCAGCCAGATAGGCCTTTGCTGCACGCTTTGCGTAGCCCTCCTCATCCTCGCCAACGGCCAAACGCAAGTCGCCTGACGTATGCAATTGCCCCAGTACGAGCATCGCGAGAGCGTGGGCATGCTCATGGCTCGGCGCATGGCTAATGCGGCCTTCTGCCTGAGCAACACCAGGAACAGCGATTTGCTTCTCCAGCGCTTCTGTCTTGGCCGCCTGGCCCTTCTGGTACGGCATCCACTCGGCATAGAACGGCGGCAGCGGCTGGTATCCACGGTCTTCATCCTGAATCAGCGGAACGCTGGTGGCGCTGAAGGGCTTGCCGTCAGCATCGAAGCCGCCGATGTTGATCATGCGATCGCTCCAGACACGCGAAATCAAAGCAGGCAGCGGCGCGCCATCGCTCGGCGCCACGCCCGTGAAATTGGAACTGGGGAAGAACAAAATGACGCGTCCGACGGTGGGTTTGATGATGGGCATTACGATTTCTCCTTGGTTGGTGCTGCAAACGCGCGTGCGCGCGCGAGGTTATGCGGGGACAGCGAACTGCACCCGCGTCATCGGATCACTGCCTTGTTGCTGCGGCGTAACGGGCAGACTGGGCTGCACGGAACCGCGAACGGAGTGATCGATGAAGGTTTCGAGGCGGCGCAGCCAGTTCGTGACGTTGCCGTCGGTATCGCGGTTGAACAGGAGGTCACTGCGCTGGTTGAGCACGATGTCCTTCTGGATCAAGCGGTAGACGCGCTCCCAGCGCTCGGTGCCGTACCAGACGCGGATGCCACGGCAGACGGTCAGCAGCCACTCCAGGCGCTTGAGTTCCAGGGTGATGCGCGCCCATGAGGTGGCCTCGGTGCCGAAGTGGTAGGTGCAGTACCAGTTCGCGCCGCCGGTGGATGCGGTTGCTGCGCAGGGGCAGCCGTAGGCAGCGCACTGGCTGCGGTTTTCGTTGCTCATGCTGGTGCTCCTTCGGATGCGACGGGCTTGCGCCGACGTTCGGTGATGAAGTCCTGGATGCGCTGGGCGAATTCGTGGTACGTCTCGCGCGGCTTGGGCTGCAGGCCCAGCTCGCGGCCTTTGGCATCGATACCCTCGTTCGTTTTGCGCCAACTGCTGTCCTCCTTCGGTGGAGGCGGATTGAGCAACTCGGCCACGATCGGACGCAGGTAGTTCGGGTGGATCGGCTCCGGTGCGGGCTTGTAAAGCCTGGCCTGGTCGACAGCGCTGCTGAGCAGTTCGTCCGTGCATTTCGGGTTTTCGGCCCACTCCAGCGCCTGCGGGTTCATGGCCGTCATGGGTCTTACGCCCAGGTTGCGCAGCAGGATCGAGACCTGCACCGAGCGTCCAGGCGGAGCTTGTCCGCTGCTGTGGTCTTGCCCTTTCCCCGGGTCATCGTCGTCATCGAGGGTCGGGGCGCCTACTACGGTTGAGGCATGAGACGACTTTAAGGTTTTAAAATCATTTCCCTGTCCCTGTCCCTGTCCCTGTCCCTTAAGAGCGTTTTCCGGCGGAATTCCGGCGGAAGGTTTTTTTACTTCCGGTGGAAACAATTCATTTTCCAGCGGCATTCCTGCGGCTTTCCATTCCTCGAAAGTGGGGATTTCCAGCGGAGACAAGTTCTTTTGATGGCGCTCCTTGTTCTTCTTACGGATGCGATCGGCCAGCTTGTCGTAAGCGTGCTGGTGCTTGGAATCCCAGGCCTCACGGGCCTTTTCAGCGACTACTGGGTGATACAGGCGACCGTCCGAGCACTTGACCCAGCCATGCAAAGCACCCTTCTTGACCTTCTTCCATTCGCGTACGACGAAGCCATAGCCAGCCAGTTTTGCCAGCACGACATCATCGTCGGGCAGTGAAGCACTCGGAACCTGATGCCACGACGCGCACCACAACAAAACTGCGCTGCGGAATTCATTTCCGTTGGAAATCGAGGCCAGATCGCTGTCGCGCAGGCGGTTCACGTCCAGCGGCATGAAGGCGAAATCCTTCAGGTCGCAGTCAGGGGGTGTGAGGGGTTGAGGAAGGTCAGTCATCAGCATCCACCGCTAATTTCGGGTACACAAGGAAGCCGCGATCACTCAACCGGCGTAATGCTGTGACGCACTCATCGCCCCAGGCGAGAAAAACCGAGGCGGCTCCTGATCGGGATTTCTTGTGTTTGTTTTCGTGTCCGGGCACGAACTCGATGCGGCCGGCGACGAATAGGACCGCGTCAGCAGACGCGATCGCCTCTTGAAACCAGGCGGCATCGGTGCGTGAAAACACCAATGCAATGCCATTTGCGTGCGCGGCCATGCGGCGCATCCATTGTTGAGTCCACTTGCTATAGGGTGGGTTGAGCCAGACGCGCCCATACCAGGGCTTGCTCAAGCCGTCATCGAATACCGTGTAGCGATTCGTCGCTGGAATCCAGTCGAGCGTCATGTCGTGCGGCGATGACGGATCGAGGTCGAATTCAATATCGAGGCGCTGAAACACCCATGCGGGGGTGTACCACTCCACCGATTTGGCTGTGCGGGATTCATGAGAGACGTTCACACAGCCCCCAACAAATGCCGCACCGACCAAACCATAGGCGGCAGGATCGGCCCGGCCAGCTCGGCGGGCACTTCGAAGCGCGAGGTATGGACATAGCGCACGGTGCGCACGTCTTCGGCCACAGAGTAGAGGAAGGCGTTGTACTTGGCGCGGTCAACCGTCACGGCCTCCTGCCTTACCAGGCCGTGAATGACCTGCTGAACGCCCTTTTCGGTGGACAGGCCCAAGCCGAGGACGTGTTTCTGGATATCGCCCAGCCGGCTGTTGGGATTCGCTTCCAGGAAGGCAATGACTTCCTCGCGAATCTTGGGATTGTTTCTCATGCAGAAACCTTTTCCTTCTCCCGCATCCGATCCTTCTCCAGATCGGCCTGCAGGAACTTGAAGGCGCCCATCTTGTAGAAGCGCAGTTCTTCCTGGGTGCAGACGATGGAGTCGGCCGACACCACCTTCAGGTCCAGAGCAGCCAGAAGCAACGCCATATCGTCCAGGTGCTCGGTGGCCATGCGGCTCACCGTGCTGCCGTGCACACCGATGCACTCGGCTGCGCGGACTCGCGTGACCTCGGAAAGGCGCTGCATAACGACCGCCGATATCTGTGCGGCATTCGTGCGGGTGTTTGCCTGCAGGTCCGGGGATGATGGGTCTGCGGTGCTCATTTGTTCTGCTCCAGATACTGAGCGATTGCCCAGAGGTTGTTCCACGTGGGGTTCGTGGTCTGGCGCTGGCCGATCTTGCGCACCGTGGAAATGGGCACACCGGATCCATCAGCAATCGCCTGCCAACGACCCTTGCGGGCGCGCAGCTCGGCGTAAACAAGCTCATAGACGTTTGGGAGGAGTTTCATTGCGTGGCCTCGGCAGGAATCGGAATGCCGCTACGGACCTGCGCCCAGTCGACATCGGGGCGCAGCGATTCGCAGCGCACCTTGCCTTCGGTCAGGCGCTCAATCGCCGGGCAGTGTTCGGCCGGCACCTTGCGGCCCTCCGTCTTCCACTGGTTGACGGCAGCCTTCGTGACACCAAGGGCAGCGGCCAGCGCGACCTGGGAGCCGACGATCGCGGCGGCTTCATCAATGGGATGAGTTGTGGTCATGGTTTTCTCGAAAAGGATTGACTCATGCGAAGTATAGAAACACTAGACTTGATAAGTCAAGAAAATATAGACCCATTGCGTTTAGGCTGTCTTTACGATTTGCCAATGGAAATCAAAGAATGGATCCTGACCGCCAGGTCAACTAAGAAAATGACGCAGACCCAGCTTGGGGAAGCCATGGGTGTGACAAAGGGGAATGTCTCGGCTTGGGAGAATGGGCGACATGAGCCCAGCTGGTCGCAGATGCTCAAGATTTCAGAGCTGACGGGGGTCGCGCTACCGCTGCCCGCCAGCCTGCAGCAAGTTGGGAAGCGTTGGCCGTTCACGGTCGATCAGCACCTGTTCGAATCGATGCCCCTAACAGAACGCGAAAAAATCGACGAATATGTCGAATACATGGTCAACAAGTGGCACGCGTCTGCCGTGAAAAGTCCGAAGAGCGCGTAAGCCGGACCCGCGCCAGAGCGCGATTATTTTCGAATTCAAACCGCGACCGAGGGAACAATGAGAAGAATTTTCATGCTTGCGGCGGCCGGTGTCCTTGCCGGTTGCGCCACGTGGGGACAGCTTGATGATGGCCTCAAGGGACTGTTGGGCCAGCCCATTGATGTAGCGATCAACAAGATCGGTTTTCCCTCCAGCGAGCAGACCATCGCCGGCCGCAAGCTATACCGCTGGGGATCGTCAAGCCAGCAAATGGCCTACATGCCGACAACCACCACCACGAATGGCTATGCTGGCGTCGGCAGCGGGCTCACACCATATTCCAGCACCACCACAGGCGGCACGTTTGTTCCCGTGAACTACAACTGCCAGATCACCCTTGAGGTAGACGCCAAGCAAATCATCCAGCGATACCAGGCCGATGGCAACTTGGGTGGCTGTGAACCGTACATCAAGGCGCTAAACAAGAAATGATGAATTTCTCTTGGCTTCGTCTTTGCAAAGATGATGAGCTGCGGGACCGTGCTGTGCGCTCTTCGCTTCCTGTGTTCCACTCCACACCGAAGGCAAAACGCTGGGCAATCACTACATTTACGGTGGGAGGTTGCTTTTCCGGGCTAGCCGTTTTGTATGAGGTATTGGATCGCCTCCACTGGATATACGGCGTTCTTTTGCTATGGTCCGTCCTTGGAATTTGGGCACTAATCCTTATCCTTAAAGCTGAAAAATATCACCATAATCTGCGCGATGCGATCGAGGAAGAGATGATCCGCCGCGGCTTGGAAAAATAAAAGTATAGAAAATCGCAACGCAAAGTACATATTTTCTTGACTTGATAGTCTAGCTTTCCTATACTCGCTCCAACGGTTCCCCGAACCGACCCACTGGAGCGAGCGATGAACACCCACCAAAACCTGATCGATTGGCGCGCTGGCGTAGATACCACCAAGCGCCGCCCGACTGTTTCCCGCCTCCGCCGTCGCGCTATTCGGCTGGCGAAACGCTGCGCAGTTCTGTGCCTGTATACGGCCGCCATGACGGCTACCGCCATCTTCACGCTGGTCCTGCTGCAGGAAGCGCTGCGCGAGCCCCTGACCA
>NZ_JBMDJS010000039.1:0-8280 GCF_057809315.1 Herbaspirillum sp. FG34
ACTTCGTGCCGTCGATGCTGCAGGCTTTCGTCAACGACGGCCACGGTGCGGATTGTCCCGGCCTGCGCCGCGTGATCTGCAGTGGCGAGGCGCTGCCGATGGAATTGCAGCAGCAGACCCAGCGCCAGTTGCCGCAGACTGCCTTGATCAACCTGTATGGGCCGACCGAAGCGGCCATCGACGTCACCCACTGGACCTGCCAGCCGGATGACGAAGGCAATAGCGTACCCATCGGCCGCCCCATCAGTGCCACCCGGACCTATGTGCTGGACGCGGCATTGCAGCTGGTGCCGCCGGGCGTGGCCGGGGAGTTGTACCTGGGCGGCGTGAATCTGGCACGCGGTTATCTGAACAAGCCGGGACTGACGGCCGAGCGTTTCGTCGCCGATCCGTTCTCCGACAACGGGCAGCGTCTGTATCGCACCGGGGACCTGGTGCGCTGGCGCGAGGATGGGCAATTGATGTATCTGGGTCGGCTGGATCATCAGGTCAAGCTGCGCGGGCTGCGCATCGAACTGGGCGAGATCGAGGCCGCCTTGCTGGCGCAAGCTTCGATTCGTGAAGCAGTGGTGGTGGCGGTGGAGGGCCAGCGACTGGCGGCGTATGTATCGCTGCAACAGGGCCATGGATATGACGAGGCGGCATTGAAGACGGCATTGGCCGCGCATCTGCCCGAGTACATGGTACCGGCCATCATCATGGTGCTGCCGGCGCTGCCCCTGAACACCAATGGCAAGATCGACCGCAAGGCCCTGCCGCCGGTGCAGATCAGTCAGGAGAGCGACTACAGCGCCCCGCAAGGCGAGATCGAACTGGCGCTGGCAGCGATCTGGCAAGACGTGCTGGGCCTGCCCCAAGTTGGGCGGCAAGACAATTTCTTCGCCCTGGGCGGGCATTCATTGCTGGCCACCAGCGTGGTCACGCGCTGGCGCGCACGTCATCCGCAGCACACACTGACGTTGCGCGACCTGTTTGCCGCGCCCGTGCTCGGCGAACTGGCGCAGCTGATTGCACGCAGTCGCGCACCGCAGGAAGAGCAGCCCGCGCTCAAGCCGGTAGCGCGCACGCCGCGCATGCCACTCTCGCCGATGCAGCAGCGCCTGTGGCTGGTGGATCGCATGCAGGGTGGGGCGGCCGCCTACAACATGACGGCAGCGCTGCAGTTCGATGGCGTACTGGCACCAGCCTCGCTGGCGCAGACACTGGCGCTGCTGGTGCAGCGTCACGAAATCCTGCGCACCAGCTATCACGAGGATGATGAAGGCGAACCCGTCGCCCGCATCGTATCGCCGGCGGACAGCATCCCGCTGCTGGCGGTACAGGATCTGCGCGCGCAGGCGCCGGACGTGCAGCAGCAGATGCTGGCCGTATTGCGGCGTGAAGAAGCCGTGCGCCCCTTCGATCTCACCACCGTGCCGCTGCTGCGGGCGGTCCTGGTGCTACTGGCTCCGACGCAGGATGGTCGGCCGCGCCAGGTGCTGCTGCTGGCGGTGCATCACATCGCCGCCGATGGTTGGTCGGTCGGGGTCCTGATCCGAGAGTTCTCGGCGATCTACCGCGCACTGCACGCGGGCCAGGCGCCCGCGCTGGCGGCACCGACGCTGCAATACGCCGACTATGCAGCGTGGCGGCAGCAACAGGGTATGCGCGCCACCGAGGAAGACTTCTGGCGTGCGGCCCTGCAAGGAGCCCCGGCGCAGCCGGCCTTGCCGGTGGACCTGCCGCGGCCGGCACAGTGGTCGGGCGACGGTGCGCGCCTGTCAGTACGTATCCCCGAGCGCCTCACAGGGCAGTTGCAAGCTCTGGCGCAGGCGTGCGACTGCACGCTCTTCATGCTGCTGCTGGGCAGCTTCCAGTTGCTGGTGCATCGCCAGAGCGGACAGGACGACCTGCTCATCGGTACCGATGTGGCCGGGCGCGAGCATGCGGCACTGGAAGAGATGGTCGGGTTCTTCGTCAACGTGCTGCCGCTACGCTCGCGTCACCAGCCCGAACAGAGCTTTGCACAGTGGCTGGCGGCTACGCGCGGCACAGTGCTCGATGCCTTCGCCCACTCCTCGTTGCCCTTCGAGCGTATCGCCGAACTGGCCACGGCGCGCCGCGACCGCCGCTGGAACCTGCTGGTGCAGCTGCTGTTCGTGATGCAGAACATGCCCACGCATGACTTCGACTTGCCCGGCCTGGAGGTGCAGGCGCTGCCCGCCAGCCATGCCCATGCCAAGTTCGACATCGCGCTGTTCGTCACCCCGGTGGATGGCGCGCTGCAGGCCGACTGGGTCTATGCCAGCCAGGTTTTCCAGAGCGGCACCATGCAGCGCATGGCGGCGGCCTGGGTCGCGTTGCTGGAGCAGATCGTGGCACAACCGCACTGGCCGCTGTCCCGGTATGAAATCCCTCTCATGAAAGAACCCCTGACCATGTCAAGCACTGTTTCCGTTTCCCCTGCCCGAGCGCCGCTGGCCCCGGGCAAGCTCGACAAGCTCAACAAGCTCAAGGGCATGAGCGCGGCGGCCCCCAAGGCGGCTGTGCGCATGCGCCCCCTGCGACCCGGCACCGACTTTCCCTTGCTGGTGGAGGCCACCAGCGCCGACCTCGATACGGTGGCCTGGGCGCGTGCCAACCAGCCGCTGATCGCCAGTCTGCTGGAGCGTCATGGCGGCATCCTGTTCCGGCGCTTCGGCCTGGCTACGCCGCAGGACTTCGAGCGCTTCGCCGAAGCCATCGAGCCGGAACTGTATGGCAGCTATGGCGACCTGCCCAAGAAGGAGGGGGGCAACAAGACCTATCGCTCCACCCCCTATCCCGAAAAGCAGATGATCCTGTACCACAATGAAAGCGCCCACATCGAACGCTGGCCGCGCAAGCAGTGGTTCTTCTGCGAGCTGCCGTCTCCGGTAGGCGGGGCCACACCCATCGTCGATTGCCGTGAAATGCTGCGTCGTCTTCCTCCCGCGCTGCGGCGCGAGTTGCAGCAAAAGCAGTTGCGCTACGTGCGCACCTTCACGCCACGTCTGGATGTGAGCTGGCAATCCTTCTTCGGCACGGACGACCGTGCCGTGGTGGAAGCCCGGCTGACGGCAGCCGGCACCGGCTATCGCTGGCTCGATGAAGACACCCTGCAGACCAGTACACTTTGTCCGGCAGTGATCGTGCATCCGGTCACCGGAGCGGAGGTGTTCTTCAACCAGGTGCAGTTGCACCATCCGTATTGCCTGGAGCCGGAAGTACGCCAAGACCTGCTGTCCATGGTTGGTCCGGAGCGCCTGCCGCGCAATGTGCTCTTCGGTGATGGCACACCCATTCCCGATGCCACCATGGCCCTGATCGGTGAACTCTACGAACAATGCGCAGTGCGCTTCGACTGGCAGCAGGGCGATGTGGTCATGCTCGACAACATGCTGGCCGCGCATGCCCGCGATCCCTACGAGGGGCCGCGCAAGATCGTCGTGGCCATGGGCGCCATGGTGGAACGCGCCGAGGTCAGCGCGCCCTCTACCGCCGTCGATGAACTCTCGGAGGGCGCAGCATGAGGCCACTGGACCAGACTGTCGCGCTCAGTTCCGAACAGCGCCTGCAGCAGGCGCACGCCCACACAGCCCATATCCTGCCATTGCACTGGCAGGGGCCGCTGGAGAGCGCGCGTCTGCAGGCCGCATGGAGCTGGGTCGTCGCGCGTCACGCCGTCCTGCGTCATGCCTTCGGCCAGGCCGAAGGCTATCGTGGTCTGCGTCAGGCGCCGTTGCCGCAGCCTCCGGGCCAGAGTCTGCAATTGCACATGCTGCCGGCGGGTGCCGCCATGCCGACGGTAGCGTTCGATCTGGCGCGCGGGCACGTGATTCAGGGCTGGCTGGTCGAGGACGCGCCCCAGCGTGGCCGCCTGCTGGTGGCGGCCGCGTCCCTGGCGCTCGATGAGCGCAGCCTGTGGTTGCTGGCCGATGAGCTATGGCGTCGCTACCATGATCAGGACCTGTCCACCGGGGAGGCTTTCCAGTACACCGATTATGTGCAGTGGCGCCAGTCTCTCGAGGAAGACGACGATGCCCGCATCGGCCAGGCCTACTGGGCCCATCAGGCCCAGCAACTGGAACAGACGCCGGCGCTGCGGTTGTCCTATCGGCGCGAGGCAGGGGCGGCTGCGGCGGTTCCGGCGCTTCTGCACCACCGTATTGCCGAGGAGATGGCGAGCGCCCTTCAGAGCGGGCAGGCCAGCGGGCGATGGCAGGTCGCCACTGTGCTGCAGGCGGCCTGGCTGGCCCTGCTGGCTCGCCTGGGACAGCAGTCCCGGATCGCCTGCGCCTGGCAGCACGATTGCCGCGACGATTACGAACCCATGGCCCAGGCGCTGGGCTTGTATGGCAAGACCCTGCCGCTGATCCTGAACGTGCCGCCGCAAGCCTCGTTGAGCGAACTGGTGAACCAGCTGGCCGCGCAGCAGGAGCAGCATGTGGCGGCCCAGGAATATCTGCCCGATGATCTGGCTGCCAGACCAGCGGAGATCGGCTTGAGCGTGCGTCATGCCGTCGGGCGCTGGCAGGAAGGTGCACTGCAGTGGGCGTTGCAGGGGGCGGCCTCGGGTGATCCCCGCCTGTCGCTGGCGCTGCATGTTGATCTGTCCGATCCGGCCGCGCCTGGTTTGCAGCTGCATTACGATGCGCGGCACTACGACGCCGTCAGCATGACCGGTTTGCTGCGCCAGTACCAGGCCTGGCTGCGCGAGCTGCTGGCACGACCCGATACCGCCTGCAGCGAATTGCAATGGGATGATGCCGCCATCTGGCCGCAACGACTGTCGATGACGGCAGAGGTGCTGCCGCTCGGGCGCGACACGCTGCTCACGCACATTGCCGCACATGCGCTCAATACGCCGCACGCCATTGCCTTGTCTAGTGCCGACGGTCAGATCAGCTATGGGCAACTGCTGCAGCGCGTGAACCAGTTGGCGCACTGGTTGCAGTCGCAGGGCGTGAGGCCCGGCGCGCATGTGGCGCTGGTGCTGCCACGCTCGCCGGAACTGGTGATGGCGCTGCTGGCAGTCTGGCGCTGCGGTGCCGCCTACGTCCCCATCGATCCCGACTGGCCCGCCGTGCGCCAGCAGGCGATACTGGCCGATGCGGCTCCGGCACTGGTGCTGCATGATGGCAAGGCACCGGCCGCCGACGGGCTGCATTGCGCGCTGTGGCCGGCCGACCTGCAGGGCTATTCCATGCAGGCGCCGACGGTCGCGCCGGCGTTGCAGGACCTGGCCTATCTGCTCTACACCTCGGGTTCGACCGGCACCCCCAAGGGGGTGTTGATCGAGCATGCGCAATTGCTCAACTACGTGGTGGCGGCGTCGCAGGGCATGGGCCTGGCGCCATGTCGCTGCTGGGGACTGACCAGCACGGTGGCGGCCGATCTGGGCAATACGGCGCTGTTCGCCGCGCTGCTGCATGGCGCCGAACTGGCCATCGCCGACGCCAGCGACATGCAGGATGGTGCGCACTTCGCCGCCTTCCTGCAACGTCATCGGGTCGATGCGCTCAAGATCGTGCCGTCGCATCTGGAAGCCTTGCTCGATGGCGGCTCTGCCGTCCTGCCCGCGACCCTGGTACTGGGCGGCGAGAGTAGCCCGGCGGCCTTGCTGCGGCGGATCTGGCAATGTCAGCCGCAGGCCCGCATCTTCAACCATTACGGCCCCACCGAAACCACGGTGGGCGTGATGTGGCATGCGTGTTGCGCCAGCGACGCCGCCAGCGGGGCCGCTGCCGCGCCGCTGACCCGCGTGATGGCCAACTGCCGCGTGGCGATCCTGGATGCCGACCTGCGCCCCGTGCCGGTAGGCGGCATCGGCCAGCTTTGCATCGCCGGGGCCCAGCGCAGCCGCGGCTATCTGAACCGTCCACCGGAAGACCGCCAGGCTTGGTATCGCAGCGGCGACCTGGCCTGCCATCTGCCCCAAGGCGGGCTGCGCATCCTGGGGCGCTCGGACGAACAGGTGAAGATCCGCGGCTTTCGCGTCGAACCGGCCGAGATCGAAGCAGCGCTGTTGCAGCAAGCCGGCGTGCGCCAGGCCTGCGTCATGCCGCAGGGCGAACCCGCGCGGCTGATCGCCTGGGTGAGCGGGGAGAATCTTGCCGTGGAACCCTTGCGACTGGCCTTGCGGGATGTGCTGCCGGAGGCAATGCAGCCAGCGCGCATCCTGGCGCTGCCATCCTTCCCGCGACTGGCCAATGGCAAGATCGACCGGCGCGCCTTGCTGGATGCGCTGGCCGAATCGCCAGCCGAGAGCGGGCAGGGCGGCGAGGCACGGGCTGTGGCGGACGATCTCGAATTCGTCGTGCTGGACACCATGCAGCAACTGCTGCCCGCCACGCCCGCCTTGGGCCGCGACAGCGATTTCATCGAAGCCGGCGGACATTCGCTGCTGGCCATCAAGCTGGTGGCGCGGTTGCGCAAACTGCTGCAGATCGAGATTGCCCCGGCCCTGGTGTTTGATCATGCCACCCCGGCCGCGCTGGCGGCCGCGCTGCGCGCACAAGCCCCCGATGCCGCCGCCCTGGCCGAGCTCGCGGGCCTGCGCCGCACGCTGCTGGAAATGCCCGCAGCGCAACGCGACGCCCTGTTGGAACAGGCCTAGATCGTCGGCCCTTTTCTTGGATCACGCTTTCATGAACGAAAAAAATCATCAGTTGCTGGCCCTGCTGCAAGCCGATCAACGCGAACACGAACGGACGGACAAGGAGGGGCCTCAGGATGGACCGGCGCCGCTCTCGTTCTCGCAGCAGCAGCTGTGGTACCTGCACCAGCTCGAAGCGCAACAGACTGCCTACAACCTGACGCGCGCCTTCCGCCTGTGCGGCGTACTGGATCACGCTGCCCTGCAGGCGGCCTTCGAGGCCGTGGTCGCACGGCACGGCAGCCTGCGTACGCGCTTTGCCGAACAGGACGGCGTGGCCTGCCAGGAGGTCCTGCCCACCGTATCGCTGCCGCTGCAGCTGAGCGACCTGCGCGAACTGGCCGCCGATGCGCGGGAGGCGCAAGTGAGCGCGGCCATCGAGGCCGCCACGCGTCACGTCTACGATCTCTCCCGCGCACCGCTGCTGTTCGTGCATCTGTTACGGTTGGACGAGCAAGAACATGTGCTCATCATGGGCATGCACCACATCGTATCGGACGCCTGGTCCAATCCCATCGTCGCGCGCGACCTGCAGCAAGCCTATGCGCAAGCGCTGGCCGGGCAGGCCCCAAGACTGCCGCCGCTGGCCTTGCAGTACGCCGATCATGCCCGCCGGCAGCGAGCGCAGTGCCAGGGCGAGTGGTTGCGGCAGGAACTGGATCACTGGCAAGCCCGGCTGGGCCCGGAAGTGCCGCCGCTGAACCTGCCGGTGGAGCGTGGCGACAGCACTGATGCCCAGGCAGGTGCGGGTTACAGCCTGGTGCTGGAGGAGTCGCTGGCGGCGCGTGTGCGCCAGTTCTGCCAGCAGGAGCGCTGCACGCCCTTCGTGGCCATGCTCGCGGCCTGGCAGGTAACGCTGCGCCATTGCTGCGGGCAGGACGATTTTGCCGTCGGTATTCCACAGGCCGGACGCAACCACCCGGCGCTGCAGGAGATGGTGGGCTTCTTTGTCACCACCCAGGTGATGCGCGCGCGCCTGGACCCCGGCATGAGCCTGCGCACGCTGTGCCGCCAGGTGCGCAGCGATACGCTGGAAGCCATGGCCCATGCCGAGCTGCCCTTCGAACTGCTGCTGGAACGCTACCCCGCCGAACGCGGCCTGCCGCGCCATCCGCTGTTCCAGACCCTGTTCGGGCTGCAGGTCATCGAGGGCAGCGGCACGCTGGATCTGCCGGGCTTGCAGGCCAGTACGCTGGAGATCGACCTGCATGCGGCCAAATTCGATCTGGCCATGGACGTCAAGATCATCCGCGGGCAGGTCAAGCTGCGGCTGGAATACCGTCGCGCACTGTTCCGGGAGTCCAGCATTGCCCGTATCGGTACTGTCTATCTCAGTGTACTGGAACACTTGGCCAGCGCAGCCGACACCCCCATCGGTGAACTGGCGTTGCTGGGCGCGCAGGAACAGTCGGCGCTACAGGCATGGAGCGTCAATGCGCAGGCCCATGAGGCCGGCAACGTGCTGGCGGTGATCGAAGCACAGGCAAAGGCACGCCCCGAGCGGCTCGCCTTGCGGGTACCGCATACCGGGCAGGTACTCGATTACGGCCAGCTCAACGCCCGCGCCAACGCCCTGGCGCAGTGGCTGATGGCACAGGGCCTCACGCGTGATCAACGGGTGGGCG
>NZ_JBMDJS010000004.1:0-389626 GCF_057809315.1 Herbaspirillum sp. FG34
TCATGTGGCTGGAAGCCAACTATGCCTTCGGCCGTCGCAAGGCCGAGGAAACCCATGCGCGCTTCGTTGATGCGCGCATGCACGCAGAACGAAGGCAACGACGCTGAACTGGTCTGATCTGAGGACATTATTCAGATCAGATAGGTCCCATTATTTTCTTCAGATCACCCTGCGGCACTCCCTGCCTGATGTGCACTGCACCGTACGCATCGCGCCAGATCAGCGCGGGGGTAGCTTGCAAGTCCAGCTGCAGCATCATGCGGGTGTTCTCTTCGAGCTGCTGGGACATGTTGGCCGGAACACGATCCAATGGAGCGATCCCCTGCCCATCCGGGTCGATTTTCCGGCCATCTGCTGCCTGCTTCTGGCGCGCTTCGAAATACGCCGTCTCATGGGCCGTCAGCGCCTTGCCCGGGTTGGCCGAAGCAAGGATGGCGGCCGCCTTCCCGGGACTGGTTTTGGTCAATATCCCGACCAGGATATGGCGGATCTGCACCTTTCCCGCCTTGACCCAGGGCTGGGTCTCCGACCAGAGTTGAGTGCAGTAAGGGCAATTTGGATCCGTGAAGACATAGAGCGTGCGAGGGGCTGAGGGGCTGCCTTCTGCCACCCAATGGCTTTTTTGGACCTGCTTCCAGATGCCATCCATCATCGCTGCCTGAACGGTATCCTGCAAAGGCTTGCTGGTCATGTCCTCACCTTCGGAGTCCAGCAAGGTACCCATGATGACGTTGCCATCGCCAGTCACGTAAAAAGCGAGCGGCTGCTGGCCATGGTAGGCGGCCCAGCCCTTCATGCCCCTGGGGGCGGGAAGCGTGTCGGCCACGAAGTGCACGCCCTGCTGCTCCAACGCCTTGAGCGTGGGCGGTGTCTTCGGTGCAGTCTGGGCGTTGACCGAAATTGAATGCAGCATGGCCAGCACACTCAGCGTGGTCAGCATTCGGCGGGAGCAAGAAGATAAGGTCATGGTAATTCCTGGTAATCGGCACTGAGGCCATGTTGAGCAAGACGTTGCAGTCGCCGGCCAAGTTGCGCAGCATTGAATTCCCCCACCAATCGCAGATCACGCCGCTCCTTGCCAGAGGCATCAAAAAACAGGAAGGTCGGCGGTCCGATAACGCCATACGCCTGCATCAATTCCTGCTGGGCGGTGCCGGTAGTGGTGACATCGACTTCAATACGCTGGATGCCGCGCAAGGCATCGATCACGCTCGCATCGGTCAATACCTGGTGTTCCAGGGTCTGGCAGGCAGTGCACCAATCCGCGCTGAAATCAACGATGGTCGCCTGGCCGCGTCCTGCCGTAACAGTCAGTTGTTGCCTGAGGGCGGACAACGTGCTGACAGCAAGCGTCGGTCCAGCCTGCGCAGGCGCGACAGCGCGCCGGGCCGACAATATTTCTTTTAGCGGATGAAAGGCATCAGGTTGCCCGGCGGCCAGGCCGATTGTGGCAAGCACGCCCCAGCAGCCCAGCACGGCGGCGACGGCGTGCACCGGTATGCGCAAGCGCGCAGGCAACCCCTGAGCGCCCACATAGAGAGCCACGGTCAGGTTGGCTAGCCAAAATACCCACAGCGCCAGGCCAACTGCAGGTGGCAGGCCACGTTGTGCCGTCCACACCGCCATGGCCAGCAGACCAAAACCGAAAGCGTTCTTGATCCATTCCATCCACGCTCCAGGCCTGGGCAGAAGTTGCCTGCTCAGTGTACCGACAATCATCAGTGGTACGCCCATGCCAAGGCCCAAGGACAGCAACAGCAAGCCCCCATCCAGCATCTTGCCGGTTTGCGAGATAAAGAGCAGTACACCGGCCAGTGGGGCGGTCATACATGGCCCGACCAGTAGCGCCGACAACACGCCCATGCTTGCAGATCCCGTCAGGGATCCCCCGCGCGGCGAGTGGCGTTCAAGCCGGGTACGCAGGGAGGCCGGCAATTGAAGGCTATAAAAGCCGAACATCGCCAGGGCCAGGAGCGCAAACACGAGTGCGAAGGCCAGCATCACTTCGGGGCGCTGGAGAAGCGCTTGCAATCCCCTTCCCAGATAGGCCGCGGCCACTCCCATGGCGGCGTACACCAGGGCCATGGGTAGCACGAAGGCCAGCGATAGCATCAGCGAGCGCCTCCGCGACGCATTGGCCCCGACCACGATACTGGAGAGAATCGGCACCATCGGCAGTACGCAAGGGCTAAAGGCCATTCCCATGCCCATCAGCAGAAAGAGCGGCAACAGCACCAGCAAGGAAGAACGTTGCAGAAAATCACTGATCTGGATGTCGCTGCCACCACTCCAGGCGGCCTGGGCCAGAGATTGCGAATCGAAGGTGTGCGCCTGTGCATTGCCGCCATCAACGGCAGCAGGGAGCTGGATACGCTGCGAGTGGGGGGCGTAACATAGGCCGGCGTCGGCACAGCCCTGCCAGGTAAGCTCGATGTCCCCGTTAACCGGAGCGATCAAGGTGAGCAGAACTTCGTGCCGATAAATCCGGACCACGCCGAAATTGGGGTCGTCTTTGCGCTCGCCCTCAGGCTTGTCCAGCGCAACGCTTTTCCCGTCGTCAAGGCTGACGGCTTCAATACGGTCACGATAGAGATAATAGCCATCGGCGATCTGCCCACGCAGCTGGAGCTTGCCATCGCCCACTTGGTCCAGTCGGAAGTGGAAGGCTTGCTCGGCACCAAGAAACTGGGCGTCGCCGATCACGGCCGATGGCTGGAGGGCGAGCGACCAGCAGGTGACGGGCAGCAACGCCAGGAAAGCGAATACAGGGCAGCGCCAGGACCACAGCAAGCGGTTGAATAATGACAGCATGAACAGACTCAGGGAGACGAGGCTGACGCGACTGCTGGCGCACTAAGTGCCCGCAGAAATTCCGCCAGAGTGGCTTGTGAAAACTCCCCTTGCCAGCTGGCGATCTTCTGGCCGCTGGAATCGAAGAGCAAAGTGCCGGGATAGCCCCGCACATCGAAAAAATGCCCCAATGCCAGCTGCGTATCGAGCAGCACATCTTGGGTGGGCAGATCCTCGCGTTGCAGGAAGGTGTGCACCTGCGCGGGGCTCTCCCCTTGGTTGACAAAGACGAACTGGACATTGCCGTAGCGTTGTCGCGCCGCCATCAATATCGGCATCTCGCGTACACAGGGCCCGCACCAGCTCGCCCAGAAATTGATCAACAACGGTTTGCCAGGCCATTGCCGCAGGTCTGACATACCGCCGTCGAGCGCCGGCAAGGTCATGGGTGGCAGCCGTTGGAGAGCAGGCTGGGAGAGCGTGCGTTGCCTGGACTGGACCCATAGAAACCACTGCCCGCCAGCCGCGACCAAGGTGATGCTCAACAGGCCTGCCCAGAGCGGCAGACTGCGACGGCGCCGCCGCAGCGTCAGCCACAACATCGCCAGCAAGGCAGCCACCCATCCGGAGATCGGATCCCAGCCGCCATCGCGCAGATTGAACAAGGACAGCGGCGCCTCCCGATATTCCTGCAGATGGCGCAGCAGGAAACTGCCGCGTGCAATCACCACGGCCAGCAGCAGCAACCAGCCCATCCCGGCATCGCTGGTCTTCAGGTGGCGTGCCACCCCCTGGGTGACCATCAACCCGATCAGTAGCGCTGCCAGCGCCACCAGCACGTGCGCGTTCACGGCCAGCGGACCTATCGCCAAGACATCAGGCATAGGGCAGATCGACTTGCTTTTTCACTGTTCATGGCCATTACCTTAGCGCACCGCGATTAAGCCAGAATTAATTGGCTGACAGGTACCAACTGTTTTTCCCCGGGCGGAAGCAAAGCCCCTATCATCATGTTTTGCGTTAACGTTCACAGGAGAATTTCAGTTGCATGTGCTGGTCATTGAAGACGACGAACTGGTCGCCCACGGGATCAAGACCGGGCTCGAACTGCATGGCATCACCGTTGACCGGGTTTTCACGGTGGCCCAGGCGGATGCCGCCCTGAGCACCTCCAGTTTCGACATCTGCATTCTCGACCTGGGCCTGCCCGACGGCGATGGCCAGGCCTTGCTCAATGGCTGGCGCCTGCGTGGCATCGGCATGCCGGTCCTGATCCTGAGTGCGCGTGACGCCGTGGTGCATCGTGTCGCCGGGCTGGAGGCCGGCGCTGACGACTATCTGGTCAAACCGATTGATCTGAGCGAATTGGTGGCCCGACTGCATGCCATCGTCCGTCGCGGCCAGGGGCGCACTCACAATATCATCCGCCATGGTCGACTCAGGTGCGATCCCAGCGCTTCCAAGGTCTGGGTGGATGACCAGGAGGTTGACCTCTCGCGCCGTGAGCTTGCCCTGCTGCTGGCGCTATTGCGTAATCCCGAGCACATCTTCACCAGCGAACAGCTGCATAGCAGCCTGTACGGTTTTGCCGATCCGGTAGGCAGCAACGCACTCAACGTGCACATCCACCACCTCCGCCGCAAGCTGGGCAGCCAGTCGATTCAGACGATCCGCGGGTTGGGCTACCGCATCGGGGACATCGAATGAGTACCCTCGGCCGTCCCGCCCTGAGCCTGAGATTGCGCCTCATGGCCATCATTGGCCTGTCGCTGTTGCTGCTCTGGAGCGCTGTATCGCTGTGGATGTTGCTGGACGTACGCCAGCATCTGCGCGAGGCACTGGATGACCGGCTGGCATCCTCGGCGCGGATGGTGGCCGGCCTGATGGCGACCATGCCGCGCAACCTTCCCAGCCAGGGCCGCACCATGCCGCTGGACGTGATCGGCCGCGATGGCCTGGCCTGCGAGGTCAGCCTGATGCGTGGTGAGGTGGCCGAGCGCACGCTGGCGCGGACCGCTGGCAGCCCGCGCCTGAACCAGTTGCCATTGGGTTATGGGGTCAGCACGTTTGGTGGCAAGCTGTGGCGCACCTATGTGTTGGAAGACAATGGCATGCGCATTGCCACAGCTGACCGCATCGACAGCCGGGAAGGTCTGCTGCGCGAGATTGCGCTGGCCGCCGCCCTGCCCTTTGCGATTGCCTTTGTCGGCATGCTGCTGGCGGTGTGGTTCGGCGTGAATTGGGGACTGGCGCCGCTGGAGCGACTACGCAAGCGACTGGAGCGAAGAAATCCCGAGGATGTGAGTGCGCTTCCGCAGGAGCAATGCCCAACTGAGTTACTGCCATTTGCCAGCACGGTAGATCGGCTGGTGGTTCAGATCGGCCAGGCGCTGATGCTGGAAAGACGCTTCACCGATGGCGCTGCCCACGAGCTGCGCACACCACTCACCGCCATCAAACTGCATCTGCAGATTGCCCAGATGACCCGGCAGCAACCTGGTCAGCCGGATAAACTGGATGAAGCGCTGGACATGGCCCATCAGGGCGTCGAGCGCATGCAGCATCTGATAGAGCAGTTGCTGGCATTGGCACGGATTGATGGCGACACACATCCCCATGCCATAAGTGACCTCAGCCTGGTGCTGCAGTCAGTGGCAAGGAGCTTGCCAGCGATGAAAAGCGATCGCCTGACTGCCCGCATTGAAGCGCTCGATGCAGGTCGCGAGTCAGCACGGATCGCCATGCCGGAGGTTCTTCTGGGCACGGTGCTGCGCAATGTGATCGACAATGCCCTGGCCTACTCACCCTCACACTGCAGGGTGGAACTGGAGTGTGACCTGCGCGACGATGAGGTGGAGTTGCGCGTGCTTGATCGCGGCTGCGGCTTCAGTGACGATGATCGCCTGCAGGTCGGCCGCCGCTTCTGGCGCGGGCCGCAGTCAGCCAAGGTGCAAGGCAGCGGGCTCGGCCTGGCCATCGTCAACGGCATCCTGCAACGCTACCAGGGTAGCCTTGCGCTGTTTCCCCGTGCTGGCGGAGGTACCGTGGCGACTGTGGTGTTCAAGCGCTACTACCCTGCCTCTCCCCACCGTGATTGAGAAACGCGCGGCTTACTTGGCCGTGCTCAGCCATCCCCACTTGGCAAAAATGCGGCGGCCCTCATCGGACTTGAGATAAGTCAAGAATGCCTGCGCCTGCGGTGACTGCTTGCCGCGCATGGTCATTACCACGCCGACGTCACGGTAGATGCGGTAGGGTTCTTCCACCGCAACCAGTTCGGCCAGGGCGGGATTGGAGACCTGCCAGATGTTCCAGATCAGCCAGGCATCAATGTCCGGATTCTTCGTCCACATTTCGCGGGCCAGTGCGCTATTGCCGGCTTCCGGCATTACCAGGTTCTTGCGGAAGGTCTTGACCGTTTCGATATCGCCAGTACGGCCGGCCACGTCCTCCCATAACCCTGTCTGGCCGGCACCCGCCACGGTGAGTACCTTGATGCCCGGGCGCAGCAGATCCTTGAAGCCCCGAATGCCCTTGGGGTTGCCTGGCCTGACCAGGATGGCGACCGGACGAAGATACAACGGTTCAGCCTCATGCAGGTCAAACGCTCCCGGCAGTGCTTTGGCGAAGTCCGACATCATGTTCTCGGCGCCACTGAAGATCACATCGGCATCCTGTTTGGCGACCTCAACCCATTGACCGGTAGGGCCAGCAGCCACGTCCACCTGGACATGATGGAGTGCAGAGAAAGTGGCAGCTGCTTCTTTCATCGCCGGTGCCGGACCGCCGGGACCATAGACCTTGAGCACGGCCCCGTCAGCTGCCCATCCAGCGTTGCTGGCCGCTACCAGCAACGCTGCCATCGCCAAACTGACCCGACGCCAAAGACGCGCATGTCCGAGCACCGGCATGCGATATGCGGACACGAAGGTATTGAATGCGGTTAAATCCGTTGTTTTTTTCACGAGAACTCCATGACCATGGTTAAGTAGAGAAATTGCCCGACAGCGCTTTGATGCTGCTGCCTGCACAGGGTGTCCCCGGAGGGATCGATGAGGTATACGGCCCAAAGAGGCCTTTTATTCCATGAGCTGCGCGTAATACGGGACTTTTTTAGCCGGCAGGCTGATTGCTCCGGCTTGACCAGCTCAAGCGGCTGGCATTGAGCATGACGGAGACACTGCTGGCCAACATCGCCAGCGCCGCTGCAAACGGGGTGACACCGTGAAAGAACAGAAAGATCACCATGCCTGCGTTGTAGATGATGGAAAACAGCAGATTTTGGCGCACAACATTGCAGGTCTGGCGTGCGTAGCGACGAGCCCAAGCCAGCTGCGCCAGCCCGCCTTCCGCAATGACCATGCCGGCCGCGCCGACGGCGACCTGGCTGGCCCCGGGCACGGCTATCCCGCAGGCGGCGCGGGCCAGTACCAGTGCATCGTTGACGCCATCCCCCACGAAAACGGACTGGCCCACGCCGGCGATGGCGGTGGCTTTATCTTCCGGTGAACAAGCACTGAGTACGCGAGCAAAAGGATGATTCAGGGCCGTATCGAGCTCGTGCGCCGCCTGGGCGCTGTCACCCGTGATCAGCCACAAGGACAATTTTTGTTTCTTTCCCTGCGCCGACAACGATGCCAGTACCGCGCCCGTATCGGTGCGCAACACGTCCTTGAAAGAGACCCTACCCTGCCAGAGGCCGCCTTGTGCCACGTGAACGCTACCGGTGCGCTCAGGCAGGGGGGGCAATCCTGTCACGCCTTCTTGTTCGAGCCACGGACGCGCGCCAACCAGACGCCACTGCCCATCGGGAAGCTGCATCCGCACTCCCCAGGACAGACGCTGCACCGGTACTGTTGCGGCAGCCAACGTCCAATGGCGGTTGACGGCATGACGACGCAGAGCTTCTGCCACCGGATGGATGACCCCGGATTCGGCCTCCCAGGCCCAGCGCAGGACCTGCTCTTGCGTCTGACCTTCGGCCACGCTCACTTGATCGATCTCCAGAGTGCCATTGGTAAGCGTGCCGGTTTTGTCGAACGCGATCACACGCGCCGATGCCAGCCCCTCGATGCTGGCCGGATCACGCCAGAGGATGCCATTGGCCGCCGCGCGCCGTGCTGCGATTGCATAGGCCAGCGGTACAGATACCCCGACGGCGCAGGGACAGGCCGACACCAGCATGCTCAGGCCTGCCACGACAGCGGGCAAGAGCTGCTCGCCCACCCACCATCGATGCGCAACGGACAAGATCGCCAGCGAGCAGATCAGGGGCAAGATCCAGCGCACGAAGCGCTCGGCAGACTGCGATAGCTGGCTGCGCTGGCCGAACAGCTCCAGCATACGCAAGCCCAACTGATCAATACGGCGCGCGCCTTGAAGCACCTCCACCCTGACCAGCAAGGGTGATAGCAGATTGACGAAGCCGGCTTGTACTGTCGCGCCCGGCACCACCTGCACCGGCATCGTTTCGCCTGACATCAAGGCCCCATCGAGCAGTGATGTTCCCTCCAACACGATGCCATCGACGGCGATACGCTCGCCGGCGCGTACTCTGATCTTCTGGCCGACCTGCAGTTGAGACAGCGGGACGATTTCTTCTTCATTGGCGGCGTTGACACGGCTGGCAGATTCCGGTGCCAGTTGTGCCAAGGCCTGCAGCGCGGCACCGCTGGCTTGCCTGGCATGCAGTTCAAGCAAACGCCCCGCCAGCAGGAAGCTGATGAGCATCGTTGATGCGTCTACATAGATGGTGCTGTCTCCTCTGAGCAGATTGAGCAGCGACACCAGCAATGCGCCAAGCGCACCCATTGAAATGAGCGTATCCATGCCGGCCAGACCAGTGCGCAAGGCACGGATACTCATGCGCATGAAATCGTGGCCGCAGTAAAAAATCACAGGCAAGGCGGCCAGCAGCGCCAGCCAGGCAATGACCAGCCCATCCGGTGCCCGGGCCAGGCCGGGATCCAGGTACAACACCCAACAACCCAGCATGCTCCACATACCAAAAAAGACCGCGACCACAAGACGAAACTGGATGCGCCGGGCCTGCTTGTGCAAGGCGTGGGCAGCCGCATCTTGATCCTGCGACGGCGTGAGCGGATAGCCAAGTTTGGCGGCGCGCTGCAGCAGTGCTGCAAAGTCGATACTCTCAGGATGCCAGGTCAGCACTGCCGCGCCGCAAATGAAGTTGACCTGAGCCGCACGTACGCCTTTGACCCGCGCCAGGGCTCGCTGCAAGGCCATGGCGCAGCTGGCGCACCACATTCCGTGTACTGAAAACACCATGCGGCCAGCGCTGCGCACCTGTTCCAGTTTGGCTGCATCCATGAAATTAGCCGCCGCTGGCACTGGTACCTACACCGATCAGCCTGCCCTCCAGCATCTTGCCGTAATAGCTTTGTTCGCCCGCGTGATCTTTTTCGGCAGCCTGGACCACTGTACCGGTCTGGCGCGGATCCTTGGGACGTTCGCGGCTGTTGATGTAGGCCGCGACATCCCACGCATCCTGATCGCTCAGCGAATTGGGCTTGCCCAGCGGCATGTTGGCCTTGATGAAGCCGGCCGCAGTGTCGATGCGCGCCATCCCCGCTCCCCAGTTGTAGGATTGCGCACCCCACAGCGGCGGGAAACGAACGGTACCATCCGCTTCCGTCCGGCCCTGCCCCTGAGAACCGTGGCACAAGGCACAGTTCTGCTGGTAGACGGTAGCACCACGCTTGGGATCGTAGGCCAAGGCTGGCTTGGGAAGCTTGGGGTAAAGCGCTCCTGGCAGTTTTTCACCGGCTGGCGCGCCATTTGCCATCCAAGCCATGTAGGTCATCAGGTCACGATAAACGTCGCTGCCTGCGGCGGGCGGGCTGCCGCTGGACGAGCCTTGGGCGTTCATGGAATAAGTGAAGCAGCCCATGATGCGGTCTTCCAACGTGCTGATGGCGCCTGTCTTGGCACGGAATGCCGGATAGGCTCCGTAAGCCCCCCACATCGGCGCCGAATCGTGACGACGCCCGGCATCAAGATGACAGTTGGCACATGCCAGGGCGTTGCCTACATGGTCTTTCACACGCAGACCGGTTTCAGTGAAGATAGCGCGGCCGCGCCGTACCGCGTCGCCGTAGGCATTCTTGGGAATGGAGGCCTCGCTGGGCGGAATGTAGAATCCCTGGGCATCCACCGGCGTGCGCGGCCGATCCGAGCGAGGATCGCTTTGCAGCTTCTTGCGATCCTCTTCCATCTGGGCGCGCGAATAAATCGGGGCTGCCTGAGTCCCAGGCGTTTTGCCTCCCAGCGCTGAGTAGAGCTGCTCCACGACGCCAGTGTGCAATAGTGCGTAACCGGCAGCAAACATGCAGCCGCCCAGTAACACGGCCAGAGCGGCGCGCTTGCGACTGGACATGCGGGAGGTCATGCGGGGTTCGGTAGTTTCCATGAGTTTTTCTCCGTGCCGGCTCACTTCAAGGTGGCCAGATATTGGGCCACGGCCCACATGTCGTCGTTGCTCATGCGTTTGGCGATGTCATCCATGAGCGCCTGTGCCGAGTTGTGCCGTGCACCGCCCTTCCACGCCGTCAATTGGCTCAGCAGGTATTCAGGCTGCTGACCGGCCAAACGAGGGAAGTCGTCGCCGACACCCTCGGCCTGCTTGCCATGACAAGTGAAGCAGGCGGGAATATTGCGGTCCCAATCACCTTCTTCTTGCAGGTGTTTGCCGCGCTTGAGCGATTGGCTCTGAGGATCGACGCTGGCGTAGGCAGACGGCGCCAGCGGCGCAAGACCCGAGTAATAACGGGCTGCCTCAGCCAGTTCTTCAGCGCTGAGTTGCGTGACCACGTAGCGCATCGATTCGTTGAGCCTTGTTCCCTCGGCGAAATCGTGCAATTGCTTGCTCATGTAGCGTTGCGACAATCCCGCCAAGCGCGGTGTCTGACCGCTCCCCTGCCCTTGGCCTCCATGACACGAGGCGCAGCTCCAAACCGTGGCACTGCCCACGCGCACGACGTCAGGGGCGCTCGAATCGACCTGCTCGAACGAGGCCTGGGCTTGCTGAGATGCGGCCACTGGCTGAGCAGCGGGGGATGGGACAAAACCACGCCAATAGGTCATTGCCCCCCACGTCGCCAAGGCGATAAGGATCGCCAATACGAAAATGGGGATGGGACGCGCGCGTTCCCATGGCTCGAAACTCTCGTCCACCTGATGTCGCTGCCGTTGGACCGACTTATTCTGACGTGACATGGCCCCTCCTTAATTGGCAGCGCCTGTAGCGCTGGTTGCTGTGCCGGATGTCCCCGCACCGTTATAACCCTGATCCCGCAGACGCTCCTCGCTCAGATCAGTCGGATAGCTGCGATTAAGGCTTTGAAGATAAGCCACCAGATCCAGCGCCTCCTTGCGTGCCACCACTACCTGACCCTCTTTAGGCTGCCAGGCCGCTGGCAGTTTGACCACGACGTCACCCGGGCCAGCCTTGCTCTTGATCTCGAACAGGTAGGGATACGACGGCATGATGCTCCAGCCGAAGATGGCGCGAGGCTGATAAAGGTGCGTCAGATGCCAGTCCCGTGAAGGCAGTCGCACACCCACATTGAGCAAGTCCGGGCCGGTACGCATGGTGCCCAGCAGATGCGGTGCATCATAGGCGTAGTCTCCCGGGGTCGAAGCACGACCCCAGCCGCGCGCCAGATCGGACAGCGTTTGTCCGGCCGAACGTGGCTGCTGGCTGTGGCAGTAGACGCAGCCGTTGGCCACGTATTGCTCGCGCCCGGCAAGTTGCTGTGCGTCGTAAGGTTTGAGCTGCGGCGGTGCCGATATCGAGCGCACCTGCCATCCCGGCAACAGTACCAGCAGCACCGTGGCGAAGACCAAGATGAGCAGCGCCCCGAGCATCAAAGGAGTGATACGGTTCATGCGGCAGCTCCTTTGAACGATCCCTTGCTCATGAGCAGAGCGAAGAAATGTACTCCGAACAGAATATGGCCCAAGGTCATGATGCTGCCACCGAGCGAACGCGCCTGGAGATAGGGCATGAGGTCTTGAGTGATACGGGCGAAACTGGCCTCTGGATCGAGCAAGGCGATTCCCTGGAAGAAACCTCCCACACTCAATGCCACGAAATAAATGCCAAAGCCTAGCAAGGTAAGCCAGTAATGCAGCCCAATCATGCGTGGCCACGGCCATGGCTTGCCGGTCAGGTGGGGCATCATGTAGTAGAACGCGCCGAACATCACCAATGAAACAAATCCATAGGCGCCCAAATGCGCGTGGCCGACGGTGTAGTGCGTAAAGTGGGTAATCGAATTGACCGCCCGTATCGCCTCCAGAGAACCTTGGAAGGACGCTGCCGTATACATCAGGGCACCGGTCCAGACGAAGCGCAGCGCCATGGATTGCCTGAAAGCCCAGAAATTCTGTATCACCGTAGTATGCTGATTTACCGCCACGGCGATCACCGGGATGAACATCATCACGCTGTGGACTACCGAGAGAGTGACAACCCAGGTCGGCACTGGTCCACCGATGAGGTGATGAATGCCCACCTGGCTGTAGAACAGCGCCAGGCCCCAGAATCCCAGGAGCGAAACGCTATATGAATACACGGGCTTGCCGATGATCTTGGGAATCAGGTAGTAGGCCGTTCCGACACCCAGAGGGGTCAGCCACAAGCCGAGCACATTGTGCGCGAACCACCAGTTCATCGTGGCTTGCTGCACTCCCATGTGAACGCCGGGGAGATTGGCGATGATGAACAAGACCGGGAACCAGACCAGAGCGGCCAGGAAGTACCATCCCGTCACATAGATATGCTGTACCTGGCGATGCCAGGCCGTCTCGACGACCGGCCAGGCCAACAGAAAGCCGCCAATGGCCAGCACGATATCGATCTGCCAGGGAATCTCCAGCCACTCCAGACCATCATTCCAGCCAGCGCCGATGGCAGTGACACCCGCGATCACGCCCAGGACCCAGAGACAGGCGCCGGCATAGGCCATTGCAGGACGCCGCAACGGCGTGTGAAAAATACGTGGAATCAGCCACAAGGCCACGCCGACGCCTGCCACCGATAGCCACCCGTATGCGACCAGATTCAGGTGGATGGTGCGAGCGCGGCCGAAAGTGGTCAACGCGCTGCTGGCGAGCCAATCTGGCATGTGCATTTTCAATGAGGCCAGCACGCCGAACAACGAGCCCGCGATGAGGAACACGATGGACATGCTGGCCGCCAGCAGCACCACCCGACGGCCGGGAGCATCAATGCCAGCGCGCTGTGCGTCGAACCGATGCGCAGCATCGCCGGATGAAGCGTCAATGGAAGGCGCGTCAAACTGGCCGGCTTCGTTCTTCAGAAAAATCGAGGCTGCATCATCCCGGCTGACGTTCAGCTGGTGATTGGCGATCGCCCAGATCAGCGTCCCGAGCGCCGCCAGTGACACCACGAAACTGAGCAACAGCAAAAGACCAATGGTGGTATTCATGCCGCCACCCCCGATGATGCCCTCGGCGTCGCTGGCAAACGGCGCCACCTGCCATGATGAAAGTGATACATGACCACCGTCCCCTTTTATCGCTATTTGTTAAATGCAGGGAGGTTAGTACGGCAGGATTAAATGAACGTTAACGCAAGCCAACGATTGCGGTGCAGAGCGATGATCTTGAGTGTCCTGCCTCCCGGCAAGCAACGATGATCGTTGCTCCACCTGAGGTGGCGTCGGCCACCCTGCCCTGGAACATCAAGGGTCGACAGTGCCTGGCGCTATGCGCTCATTCTTTTCTTCTTCTCGCATTGGTTCCGTGTCGGTTCGGGTATGCCACTGCTGCAGGAGCGCCTCGTGTGTCTCCAGCCTGGCGCGCAACGCGGCCAGTTCGCGTTCACCCTGCTGCCATTGTTGGCGTGCGATGGCGACATCTTGTTGCGCCTCGGCCAGACGGCACTGCAACTGCGTCAAGGCTTCGTTTCTGGCAGCCAGTTGCGCCTCGAGCACGAGTTTGGCCGAGGCGACCTGTTGCAGCGAGTCCAGCTGCTGCTCCCGACGCGCTGCCAGCGTGAGCTGCTCAGCCAGCGCCTGGCGGCTGTGCGACAACTCGGCGATCAGGCGCACGCCTTCCTGGTTCAGGCGGGTGATGTCCTCCTGGCGAATCACCGCTTCCTGACGCAACTGGCGCAACTCGGCCTGCAGGCTCTGGAGTTGTTGTTCGTGGCGCCGCTGATCCTGCTCGCGCTGCTCCCTGGCCGCACTGCGGTAGTGCTCCAGGGCCTGGCGTGCGTGCTGGTGCTTTTCTTCCAGCGACTGGCGATGCTGTTCGTTCTCGTCCAGACGTTCCTGCAAGGCGGCCAGACGGACCTCCAGCGTGCGGACAACGGCAGCCTGTTCCTGGCGCTCCTCACGGGTCTTGTCATGCGCGGCGCGCTCGGCAATGAGGGCCTGTTGCGTCTGGCCCAGACGCAACCCCTGCTCGGCATGGGCCGCACGCAGCGTCTCCAGCTCCTGGCGCATCCGCGTCGTCGCCGCCTCGGCGTCGGCGCGCACGGTCTGTACCTGGATCGCGGCTTCGGCCTGCAACTGGGCCGCCAGGCGACCGACCAGATCCTGCAAGGTGTCGCTGATGCTGCGCGGCCGGTCCTGGCCACCCTCTTCTTCTTCCAGTTCTTTCAGATATTTGTGGATGGTCGTCTTGGAACCGGTATTGCCCAGTTCCACCCGCACCGCATCCACCGACGGATGACGGCCTAGTGCCAGCAAGGCATCACGGGCTTTCTTCACTTCCGATTTGTAGAGGCCGGTGCGTGCCATGGTTCCAATCCGTTATTTGATAATGTATTACATAATACGTAATTACATAATATATTCAAGGATTTTTCCTTGATTATCTTTTTAATATTAAGATTGAATATTGGCTCATTATTCAATCTTATCGGCTAAAATCGCCCGAGATCCTCTCATCGGGCTGTAATGCCCCTTCATTGCGCCCTTGTCATGATCGATATTGACGACTACCTGCACGCTGCCACCCGTGACAACACGCGCCGCAGCTATCGCGCCGCCGTGCGTCACTTCGAAGTCGAATGGGGAGGCTTCCTGCCGGCCACGGCCGACAGTCTCTTGCGTTATCTGGCCCACCACGCCGGAAAACTGGCGCACAACACCCTCAAGCAGAGGATCTCGGCACTGGGGCAGTGGCATGTAGACCAAGGGTTTCCCGATCCGACCAAGGCACCCGTGGTGCGCAAGATGCTGCGCGGCATCCAGGAGCTGCACCCGACGCAGGAAAAGCGGGCCAAGCCCTTGCAACTGGCCGCCCTGGAACAAACCGTGGGCTATCTCGACCAGCAACGCGAACTGGCCCGCCAGCAGTCTCGTTTTACCGATCTGCTGCGCCATACGCGGGACAAGGCCCTGCTGCTGATCGGATTCTGGCGGGGCTTTCGCAGCGACGAACTGGCGCGCCTGGATATTGCCCGCATCGAGGCCGTGGCAGGCGAAGGCATGCGCATCCACCTGCCGCGCACCAAGACCGACCGCAACCTCAAGGGCAGCACCTACAAGACGCCGGCGCTCTCGCGGCTGTGTCCGGTGGCGGCCTATCTCGACTGGCTGGCAGTCAGCGGCCTGAGCAGCGGGCCGGTGATCCGCGGCATCGATCGCTGGGGCCGCATCAGCGAAGAGGCGATCCATGCGGTGAGCATCATTCCGCTATTGCGGCGGATCCTGAGTTCGGCCGGCATTGACGATGCCCATCTCTACAGCTCGCACTCACTGCGCCGCGGCTTTGCCAGCTGGGCCAGCGCCAACGGCTGGGAGATGCGCGCCCTCATGGAGTACGTGGGATGGAAAAACATTCATTCGGCGGCACGCTATGTGGAATCGCAAGACCCCTACCACCGCGCCATGCTGGAACGCCTGCTGCCGGAGCAGCCCGCCACATTGGGCACAGCAGATGAGGCTGACCTGCCATAGGATCAGCCCGCGTCAACGCAAGACGCACGGAAAGACTTACTCGCAGTCCGGATTGCCGTGCGTCTTGACGCACTGGCTGCGCGCGCAGGCGGCAATGACCTGGTTGCGGCCATATTCATTGATGTCGACTGTCACGTAGACAGGATATTGCTGATACTCGGTGCGCAGGATGTCCTGGCATACCGTATCGGTGCGATTGCCGTTGACCACCGAGCTGCAGCGGGTCTGTCCGGTCGGCACCTGGATGGCGCGGGTCCGCATCTCCATACGGGTCTGCTGGATGATCGGGTACTGCGCATAGGCCGCCGGAGCGCACTGGCTCTCCGTGGCGCGATAGGCTTCGGTGGCGCAGCCACCCAGCGCCAGCAGCAGGGCCAGCCACGGGAGTACGGCGTGGTTTTTCATCGAGAGGGTCTCATTGCTTGTTTGCCGGGCAGAGATTGTAGCCGCGCCGCACGGCCAACACCATCGACTCTCCCCTGCCTGATGATGGGAGTGAAATCGGCAAGCGCCTGCCGATGTTGTATGACATTCACACTCGCGCACTCTCAAATGAAGAGTTGGCAAGACATTCCGCGCAAGCTCGCCTATGCTGGGACCGCCGCATCCATGGCCGCCAGCGCCATCGACGGCCCCCATAAACAGATCAATATTCAGAGACAGAGACCTTCATGAACCGATTCCTGCGCATTGCCCTTGCCTCCACCTTGTTGTCGGCCGCCGTAGCCCAGGCTGCGGACCGCCTGCCGGTGATTCCGCCCGATCAGTACACGCCGGAACAGAAAAAAGCCGCCGATGAATTCCTCGCTGCGCGCAAGGTGCCTGTGTTCGGCCCCTTCGAACCCCTGATGCACAGTCCCCAGGTGATGACAGAGGCGCGCTCCATGGGCGACTATCTGCGTTACAAGTCGGCCATCGGCAACACCCTCAGCGAGCTGGTGATTCTGATCACGGCGCGCGAATGGACCCAGGATTACGAGTGGTACGTGCACTATCCCATCGCCATCAAGGCCGGTATCAAGCCGGAAGTGGCCGCCGCCATCGCCGACGGCCGCCGTCCGGAAGGCCTGAGCGAGGATGAACAGATCGTCTATGACTTTTCGCTCGAACTGCATCGCAACAAGCGTGTTTCCGACCAGACCTTTGCCCGCGCCGAAAAACGCTTCGGCAAAAAAGGCGTGGTCGATCTCACCGGCATCAATGCCTACTACACGCTGCTGGCCATGCAGATGAATGTCGCGCAATACCAGACACCCAAGGACGCCAAGCGACTGGTGCGATTCCCCGACTAAGAGAAAAAACGGCCTCCCACATGGGAGGCCGTTTTGCTTCAATACTGCCGGCGCCGGTCTGGAGAAGTCATTCCCAGGCCGTCTCAGGCACGATCCCCAGCGACTGGAACGCCGGTCTGGCAAACCAGTACCCCTGCATCAGGTCGATTCCCAGTGCCGCCAGATGATCGCGTTCGGCACGGGTCTCCACGCCCTCGGCCAGGATCTCGATGTCGAGCTCACGACAGATGGCGGCAATGCCGGCCACGATGGCCTGGCGCGGCTTGTCGGTATCAATGTTGCGGACCAGGTCCATGTCGATCTTGATCAGATCGGGCTGGTATTCGGCCAGCAGGTTCAGGCCCGCATAACCGGCACCGAAATCGTCGATGGCAGTGCGAAAACCGAAGCGGCTGTATTCCTTGAAGATGTTCACCAGATGCGGACGGTCGTCCACCCGCTCGCCTTCGGTCACCTCGAAGATGATGCGTTCGATCGGAAAATCATGTTTGCGCGCCGCCTTGAAGGTGCTCTGGATACAGACCTCCGGACGATAGACCGCATTGGGCAGGAAGTTGATCGACAGGAACTGCGTCATGCCCAGCTGCGCCGCCCCCTCCACGGCCTTGGTGCGACAAGCCTGGTCGAAACGATAGCGATTGCCGTCGTTGACCTGGGCCAGTACGGTATGGGCGGGCTCCCCCTGGGGGCCGCGCACCAGCGCTTCGTATGCGTACACCGAGCGCGTGGACAGGCGCACGATGGGCTGATAGGCATACTCGAATTCGATGTCCAGCGTGCCCTCCTCCGAGCAACCCTCGCAGGAGCGGCGCGCAGCGTCCTCTCCCGGGTTGGCATGGGAGGCTGGGAGTATGGGAATCATTCTCTCTCCGGCAATCATGGTTTGCAAAACGGCATCCATGCTACATCATCTCGCCAACGATACCAGAAGTTTCACAAAGCAATTGATCTCCAGCCCTCGCGCCGCCACTGCTCCAGGCCCTCTTGGCCAAAGCGCCAGAGGTGCAGCCAGCCGTGCTCCAGCAACTGCCGCACGATGGCATGGCGGGTGACGATGGCGTCGATGGCCTCGGCCGGGGCATCGATCACCACGGTCAGGCGCAGCGGCTCATGTATCCACTGCTGACCATCATGCAGGGACTGGCGCGACAGGCCGATGCGCAAATCTCCGCCATTGCCCTCGAACACGCCGATGGTGCCGCCCACCACGTTGTGCAGCAGCTTGTTGCCACTTCCCAGGCGCAGCGGGTCGCTGGTGGAGGCGTGGTACTGCCAGTTGATCCAGTGGGTCACCAGCATGGGTGCGGTCATCAGCAGCTCCAGTACGCTGCCGTCGTGATCCTGGCAGGCATCGTAGTCGTGCAGGAAGCAGCGTCCGCCCAGATCCAGGCCACGGCTGCGCGCGCGCGGCGCGATCAGGAAGGCGGCGTTGCCGGTCAGGCCCCACTCGGGACGCGTCTGGGCGCCGTCATTGGCGCGGCGACGCAATTGCTTGAGCAGCACCGGTGCGGCCTGGGTCGGATCCATGCCCAGCCGCAGCGCACGTTCACGGCGCACACGATCACCGGCCTCGGCCAGCACCGGTTGCAGGGCTTGCCAGCGCGACCGCGCGGCCGTCGGCAGCAGGTCCAGATCGAAGGCTTCGATTTCGTCAGTGGTGGTGTTGTGCAGGACGGCCAGGAAATGGCTCTCTTCAGGCAGGAAGATCTGCCGCTCCAGCAGGCCGCGTCGCACGTCGTGCTCGTTGAGCAGTTGCGCCAGCGTACGCGCGTTGACTTCGCCGGTCTGGCCACAGCAGGCCCCGCAATCCAGCGCCGCCGCGTGGGCGTTGTTGGCCGACTGGCTGCCATGTCCGACCAGTAGGACCAGCGGCGCCACCTGGCGGTCCAGTCCCATGGCGTGCAGGACGCGGGCGGCCAGCGCCACCTTGTCTTCCAGCGGGACGCCGACCAGTTGCGGCCGGCACAGATCGCGATACCGCGCCGGCAGCCCGGCCAGATCATCGCGCGCACGCTCGGCCTGACCCGGTCGCAGCCATTGCCACAAGCCACCCAGCGCCGTCACACCCGCCACCTCCACGAACGAAAACGCCGAACCCGGCCAGCGTGTGTTGCCCGACCACTGCTCTCTGAAGGCCAGCGTCTTGCGCCGCGCCCGTGCCACGGCGCTGGCCAGCACGCCGCCGTCGGCGGTTGCAGCGGCCGGCATGAACACATCCTGCACCTGATAGGCCGGAGCCAGCAGGCCCGGCAACTGCGGGCGACTGGCCTCGGTCGCCAGCGGCGTATAGGCCACCGGCAGGCCAAAGAAACCGGCAAAGCCCAGCGTCTGCATGCCCGGATGCACGGCCTCCAGTGCCCGCCGCAAGGGTTCGCTGCGCACGTCGATGCAGAAGGCGGCCTGCACCTCCACCGTGGGCGTGCCGCCGGCATCCTGCTGTAGCAAGGCGGCCGCCAGTTTGCGCTGGTAGCCGGCCTCCAGCGCGACCTGCCACAGTTCATCGACCAGCAGATCCTGGCGAACCTGCTCCAGCCGTTCCTGCGAACGTGCCCAGGCCTGCTGTACGGTATGGAAGGCGTGGCTGGCGGCTTCATCATCCTTGCACTCCAGCAGCAAGGCACCCCACGCCATGCGAATGGCCAGCAGCTCACGCAGGTGCTCGTCGCTGCCGCCTTCCAGTTTGGCCTGCCAGCCCAGATAGGCACACCAGGAGGCCCAGCCATTGACAGTCAGCAGTACCGACTCCAGGTAATCGGCCCAGACCTCGGGTGGCAGGTCCATGTGCCGCATGACCCACCGTTCGGCCTCGCGTGCACAGGCAGGCAAGGTACGGATGCCCTCGGCAATATGCGGCAGGCCCATGAGCAGGCCGATACCGTGGTCGTGCTCCAGCGTCTCGCGCCAGAAGGCGTACAGGCCCATGCCGCGCTCGGGCTGCCAGTCGGCCTGGTGGCGGTCGAAATAGGCGGCGCAGGTCTGGCTGACCTGGTGCGTGATGGCCTGCCGCCAGGAGAGCCGGGTATGGCGCTGGGGGTCGTTGTCCAGCACATCGATGAGCAGCGGCAGGCGTGGCACCGGGCTGGCCGAGGCCAGTACGGCAAGACAGTGGGCGACGTCGAAGCCACGCTCCTGGGCCTCGATGGACTGCGCCAGCGCGTACTCCAGGTCGGCCTGCGTGACACGGCCCTGGTCCCAGGCCTGCTGCAGTTGATCCTTCGGCGGAAACACCTGGATGCCGCCCAGCAGCGCCATGCGCGCCGCCACCTGGCGCAGCGGCATGCCGACCCGTGACCAGTGCGGATTGACCGCAATGGCGCGATCCAGCGGCCAGGCCGGAGCGATGGCGCCGCAGGCATCCTGGCAGGCTTGCTGCAGCTGTTGCTCCAGTTCAGCGTTCCAGGCGGCGACCGGCATGGTGGCCTGCGCCTGGCGATGTTGGACAAATTGGTTCATGCAGATTCTCCGGTGAGTCGGGTTCAGCCCTGGCCACGGCCATCGCTGGCAAGATTGTTCACTTGTTGCCCGGTGGCGGCCCGGCGGGCGCTGGGTGCCCAGTTGGAGGGCCAGAGTTGCAAGGCCAGCCGGGTGTAGGCTTCATCCAGATAGAAGCCGGCGTAGCTGCGACGGCGCCAGGCGGCCATGGCCTGCGGCGCCAGTTGCAACAGACCCATGCAGACATACAGGGCCAGCATCGCCAGCAGCGCCGTCACGCCAAACACGGCGCGCGGGTAATCGTTGATATGCAGCGGCAGCAGGTGGGCCAGCAGCGCGGCCAGGGTCAGCCCGGCGGCCCCCAGCAGGCCCAGCAGCCAGCCGCGCACCCGACCACTGCCCTTGGCCGTGGAGTACCACAGCAGCGGTGCCCAGGCCAGCCCGAGTATGCTGCTCCACCACCACGGCCAGGCGGCATGCGGGCTCAAGCTGTGCAGGCCCAGCACCAGGGCGATACTGACCACGGGTGCCAGGATCACGCTCCAGGTCGACGGAGTCGCGGCGCTGTAAAGGGCCGACAGGCGGGTCTCCCGCACCACCGAGGAAGCCGACAGAAAGGCATGCGCCTTGTAGAGCGAGTGACCGATCAGGTGCAACGCAGCGAACAGGTACAGGCCGGCCGCGCATTCCAGCAACATGAATCCCATCTGCGCCACGGTCGACCAGGCCAGCTTGACCTTGATACTGATGCGGGTGAGCATTACCAGCCCGGCCAACAGAACGGTGCCGGCGCTGACGATGAGCAGCACGGCGCGCGCGGCGACGGCCTGCTCCAGCAGGGGCGCAAAGCGCACCAGCACGAATCCGCCCAGGTTGACCACGCCCGCATGCAGCAAGGCCGATACCGGGGTGGGCGCCTCCATCACCTGGATCAGCCAGCCGTGCACCGGCAGCAAGGCCGTGCGCAGGATCACCGCCAGGGTCAGGCACAGTGCGCTCATCTGCAAGGCGCTCGACATGCCGTGCTGGTCCAGGTACAGCCACAAGTCCGAGAACGAGCCGCTGCCCACGCTCGCCCAGGCCAGTGCAGCGGCGGCGATCAGCAGGCAGTCGGCGATACGGTCGGCAATGCTCTTCTTGTAGGAGGCCAGCCGTGCAAACGGACGGTCCGGATAGAAACACAGCAAGCGTTGCAAGGCCAGGCCGACCACTGCCCAGGCGGCGATGAGCACCACCCAGTGATCGGCCAGCAGCAGCAGGTGCACGGCCGTGAGCACCAGCGCCAGGGCGGCGGCATATTGACGCTGCCCCTGCTCGCCTTGCAGATAGCGCGCGGAGAAGCTGCCGATCACCGTGCCCAGTCCCTGCACCAGCAGGGCCAGCACCAGCCCCAGCGTGGTCGGGTGCAATACGCCCGGCCAGGGCGCGCCAGCGCGGCCCGCCACCAGATTGAACAAGGCCGACAGCAAGGCCAGCAGGGACAGCAACCGGAACAGCGTCCAGACGCGTGGCGGCGCCAGCCGGGACAGGCCCAGCACCAGGGCGGCGGCCATCGTCAGTGCGGGCGGTGCCCAGGCACTGCAGGAGATCAGCGGGATGGTCGTCATGACAAGCAACCTCATGAATTGGAATGCCATCATGATGCTTGCCATCGATCGTTCTGTAAATTACATTTATGAGAACAAATTCATTCACAAATAAGAACGATGCGCCTAGAACAGCTTAACTTTCATCATCTGCGCTATTTCTGGCGGGTTGCCAAGCTCGGCCATCTCACCCGGGCGGCGGAAGAGCTTCATACTTCGCAGTCGGCCGTATCGGCCCAGATTCGGCAGCTGGAGAAGCAGCTGGATGAAGATCTCTTCATCCGTGAAGGTCGCCGCCTGAGCTTGACCGATACCGGGCAGTTGGTGTTCAACTATGCCGACAACATCTTTGGCCTCAGCCAGGAAATGCTGGGCCGGCTGGAGGGGCGCTCGGCCGGCGTAACGCGTCTGCGGGTGGGCAGCGTGGCCACGCTGTCGCGTAACTATCAGGAAAACTGGATCCGGCCCATGCTCTCGGATCCCTCGGTCTCCCTGACGCTGGAGTCGGGCTTGCTGGAGGGCTTGCTGGAACGACTCATGCAGCACCAGCTTGATGTGGTGCTGGCCAACGAAACCGTCCCCTCCGATCCCGACCGGCCGCTGCACTGCCGCTTCCTGGGCAGCCAGGCGGTCTCGGTGGTGGGGCCGGCGCATCGCTGGGAAGCCCGCAGCCTGCGTATTCCGCAGGATCTGGAAGGGGTCGACATGGCTCTGCCCGGTCCGCGCCACGCCTTGCGCATGCAGTTCGATGCGCTGTGCATTTCCAACGATGTGCGCCCGCGCATGCGCGCCGAGGTCGATGACATGGCCATGCTGCGTCTGATCGCCCGTGACAGCGGCTGGCTCACGGTGCTGCCCGAGGTCGTGGTACAGGACGAGTTGCGCAATGGCACCCTGGTGGTAGCCGGCCAGACCAGCGAGCTGGTGGAAAGCTTCTTCGCCATCACCACCCCCCATCATCACTACGACGAATTGCTGGACCGGCTCCTGGCCGGCGGCCCGCATTCTGCCTGAGGCTGCCTGAACATCTCGGGCATGCCTGGCCGCCCGCCGGTTACCACTCAGCAATAAATGTTACTAATGGGTAGAATGGAAAGCATAGTAGCGACTATATGCAATCTAATGCCATTATTGACAAGCTGGTAATGGCGTACACTTTGGCAACTCAGGAGCAAGTGCTGTCGAGCTTGCTGCTTCACCATAAGAAACCCGGCGGGCAGGATGAGGAAGGCACTTTTCAGGTATCGCGACGAGCTGGTCAGAATAGAGCTCAAGTGTCCGAGTGACACCGGCAGCGGCTGGACCTGGGATCTCTACATCAACGGCAAGCTGCAATTCTGCGGTGAGGATGCTCCTTTTGCCTTTGCCGAAGAAGCCATGGCCGCCGCCAAGCAGGCCAGCCGGCACCTGATCGACCTGCTGCACGCCGCCTCCTGAGCCGCGCTCACTGGCCGCCCGACCTTTTCCCTTTTTCTTCACTTGCGCTTGTGCTTCGGCTTGCAATTGCCATGCGGTTCATATATTATACATTTCAATATATTATTCAAAAGCATATTGAATCCCATGACCACCTCTTCCCCGCTGCAAGCCGAGCAGATGCGCCGTGCCGCCGGCCAGGCCGTGGCTGCGCTCAAGGTGCTCGCCAATGAAGACCGGCTGCTGCTGATGTGCCAGCTCTCGCAAACCGAAATGTGCGTGAGCGAGCTGGAGGAAGCACTCGACATCCGCCAGCCCACCCTGTCGCAGCAACTCGGTGTCTTGCGCAATGAAGGCGTGGTCAGTACGCGGCGGGAAGGCAAGCGCGTGTATTACCGTGTCGCCGATCCCAGGCTGCTGGAGATGCTGGGCCTGATGTATCAACTTTATTGCCCGAAGGAATGACCATGGAGATTGCCTGGAATAGCTTCACCCCTGCTGCCGCCTTGGGCGGTGGCCTGCTGATCGGACTGGCCGCGAGCGTGCTGGTCCTGTGCAATGGCCGCATCGCCGGGATCAGCGGCATCGTGGCGGGGCTGCTGCCACCGCAGGCAGCGGACCGTGCCTGGCGCCTGCTGTTCGTACTGGGCTTGCTGCTGGCACCGGTCCTGTATGCGCTCATACACGCCCTGCCCGCCCTGCGCATTGATGCCGGCTATGCGGAAATCATTCTGGCCGGCTTGCTGGTCGGCGTAGGCACCCGCTACGGCGCCGGCTGCACCAGCGGTCATGGCGTGTGCGGGCTGTCGCGCCTGTCGCCGCGCTCGGCGGTGGCCACGGCCTGCTTCATGGGCGCCGGTTTCCTGAGCGTCTATCTGCTGCGTCACGTACTGGATCTGCAAGGAGCGCTGCCATGAATTTCCTGCGCATGTTGGCCGCGCTGGTCGCGGGTCTGTTGTTTGGCCTGGGTCTGATCGTCTCCGGCATGGCCGATCCGGCCAAGGTATTGGGTTTTCTGGACCTGGCGGGTCATTGGGATCCCTCGCTGGCCCTGGTGATGGCCGGCGCCATCGCCATCGGCATGCCCGCCTTCACCTTGGCGCGCCGCCGCTCACGCGCCTGGCTGGATGCCCCCATGCAGTTGCCTGCCACGCGCACGATCGACCGTCGGTTGGTGCTGGGCAGCCTGCTCTTCGGTGTCGGCTGGGGTATCGCCGGCATTTGCCCGGGACCGGCGCTGGTCTTGCTGGGCATGGCGTCGGGCAAGGGGCTGATATTCGTGCTGGCCATGCTGGCGGGCATGCTGCTGTTCGGCCGGATCGAGGGTTTCAGGGCGAAATGAAGCTGGATGCAGGCGGATGCCGTCAATAGCGGCACTTGCCGCCCCTGCCCGGTTGGAATATGAAGAAATTTCACCAGGAATGGCCATGGACAATCGGCACGTCGCTGGCCGCGTCGACCTGGCCGCCTGCATCAGATTACGCGCGATGGACCGTGACCGCAATGGGCGGTGGCTGCAAAGCGAATCCGGCCCGCCCCGGCCACAATGGCTGCCGGGCAAATACGAATTGCCCTCATTTTCGCTAATTGTCGTGGCCTTTGCGTCAGTGCGGCCCTAGAATCTGCGCCATTCTGCAACCTCGCAATTGAAGTGCCATGGCCAAATTCCATCTCGAACATCACAAGGTCGACGCCATCTCCTGGCTGCGCGCCGCCGTCCTCGGTGCCAACGACGGCATTGTCTCCACTGCCAGCCTGCTGGTGGGCGTGGTGGCGGCCAGTGCATCGCATGAGAACGTACTACTCACCGGCGTAGCCGGGCTGGTGGCGGGGGCCATGTCGATGGCCACCGGAGAATACGTATCCGTCCATTCGCAGGCCGACAGCGAGCATGCGGCCCTGAGCCAGGAGCGCGAGGAACTGGCGACCGATCCGGAAGGCGAGCATCGGGAGCTGATGGGCATCTACATGCGGCGGGGGCTGAACCAGGAAACCGCGCATCAGGTCGCTACCCAGTTGATGGCCCACGATGCGCTGGATGCGCATGCGCGTGATGAGCTGGGCATTTCCGAAACCACGGCGGCGCGGCCAGTGCAGGCGGCCGTGGTGTCGGCCTTGAGCTTTGCGGCCGGTGCGGCCTTGCCGCTGGCGGTGGTGCTGCTGGCGCCGGCGGCCAGCCTGTTGCCGGCCATTGTGATTGCGGCCCTGCTGTCGCTGGCGGTACTGGGCGCGGTTGCCGCCAAAACAGGCGGTGCCAATCTGTGGAAGGGCGCTTTGCGCGTGAGTCTGTGGAGCTCGCTGGCCATGGGCTGTACGGCCGCCATCGGGTCTTTCTTTGGCGCTGCAGTCTAGGGCCTGTGGTGGCCTACAGCCAACCCAGCCATTGCCCCCACAGCAGCTGACCCAGATAGCGTGACGGCAGCAAGGTGAACGCGCCCGCCACCAGGCAGGCTCCAATGTAGACCCGCTGCATGGTGCGCCGATGCAGCGCGATATCGCCGCGCAGCACCGCCGAGAGCCCACGGTAGAGCAGGAAAGTCGTAGCTGGCACCAGCAGATGCAGCGGCGTGTATCCCGCGATGTTGGGCAGGTCATGCGAACGGATGAAGAGTGCCGAGAGGACCGTGATGGCCATGCAGCTGAACCAGGCATAGCCCAGGATACGGTGCCATCGTGGCCGCGCCGTGCGGCCCAGCCGGACCCAGAAGGCGAAGGGGCCCATGACGACGGCAGCGAGCGCGACGCTCAGGTGGAGTGCAATGAGGGGTGTAAGGGACATGACAGGCTTTCAGCGGATCGGTGGAGCGATTCTGCTGAGGCCGCTGGCAGGACGATAGCGGGATGCGACGAAATGCAGAGGGAATGCCGCAGAATGCAGCGTCAGTGCCAGCTTGTAGCGATGACGGTAGCCAAGGCCGTCTGATAGCCGGGTGTTAAAGTCGTCCTGCCAGTGCGGCAAAAGTCCGGGAGGATGTCTACCAATTCGGGATTGTCAATCACGACATAGCACACGGACGCGAACCCGATGCTCAACACCGCCAGCAGTCCAAACACGATCAGGACCATAACCCCCTCCTTCATGCGATCTGCATCATCTGAGCTGTTTGCATGGATCAGAGGCGCTGAGTCCGCAATGACGAAGGTGACGCCAGCGCAGCCTTTCCGACAACTCTGCTCCGGGACGACGCTGGCGCACATCAGACCAACGATGACAGAGTGCCGATGATTGCTCAAGAATGAGAAGCCTGCCTCTCAAGATGGAGAACAAGCCTTCATGTTTCGAAATTATTTAGATCATTTTTTAATGGCTGACCATTTCGTTGTGCCAGCCGTACCAACACCCGTCGGAGACGGTCTTGCCGTGAGGGGCAATCAGTGCTGCGCAGAGCCATCGTCCCCGATCAGCTCCTTCACCCTGCGCGCCAGCACATCGGCCGCAAACGGCTTGGTCAGCACCTGCATGCCGCGCTCAAGATGCCCATGATTGAGCACCGCATTCTCGGCATAGCCGGTCACGAACAAGACGGGTAATTCCGGACGTGGCGCACGGATGGCATCGGCCAGTTGTCGACCGTTCATGCCGTTGGGGAGCCCCACATCGGTGACCAGCAAATCCAGCTCGGGATAGGCGGCCAATACGCGCAAGGCCGAGGGGCCATCTTCGGCCTCCATGACGCTGTATCCCAGGTCGCTCAGGACCTCCACCGTCACCATGCGCACCAGCGGTTCATCATCGACTACCAGGATGGTCTTGCTGCCAGGCGCAGCCGCAGCACTGCTGTCCTCGGGCAGCGGCAGATCGTCGTCCCCGGCCTGGCCCACGTAACGCGGAAGATAGATGCACAAGGTGGCGCCCTGCCCCAGCTCGGAGTAGATGCGTACGGCGCCGCCAGACTGGCCGGCAAAACCATACACCATCGACAGCCCCAGCCCCGTGCCCTGCCCGGTCGGCTTGGTGGTGAAGAAAGGATCGAAGGCGCGCGCTACCACGTCCGGCGACATGCCGGTGCCGGTATCACTCACGCACAGCGACACGTATTGCCCCGGTGCCACACCGCGCTGCATGGCGGCGATGTCGTCGAGCCAGCGGTTGGCGGTCTCGATGGTCAGCCGCCCGCCATGCGGCATGGCGTCGCGGGCATTGATGCACAGGTTGAGCAAGGCATTCTCAAGTTGACCAATGTCGACGAAGGTATTCCAGAGACCGCCGGCGGCGATGGTTTCGACCGTGATGGCCGGGCCGACGCTGCGGCCGATCAGCTCGTGCATGTCGGCCACGATCCGGTTCAGATCGGCCGACTTGGGATCGAGCGTCTGCCGCCGCGAGAAGGCCAGCAGCCGTTGCGTCAAGGCCGCCGCGCGCTTGACGGCGGACTGCGCACCATTGAGGTGGCGCTCGATGTCGGAAATGCGGCCTTGGGCCAGCCGCACTTTCATCAATTCAAGACTGCCGCTGATGCCGGCCAGGATGTTGTTGAAGTCATGCGCCAGCCCGCCGGTGAGCTGCCCCACGGCCTCCATCTTCTGCGCCTGACGCAGGGCTTCCTCGGCCTCCAGCAAGGCAGTGGTGCGCTCCTGCACGCGTTGTTCGAGGGTGTCGTTGAGGGCGCGCAGCGCGGCCAGGGCACGGTCGCGTTCGGCTTCCACCGCACGCCGCCCCTCGATGTCGATCAGTACGCCCGGGAAGGTGCTGGCCTGGCCATCCGGCATCAGTTCCACCCGGCCATTGGCTTCCAGCCAGTAGTAACGGCCATCGCGCCGGCGGGTGCGGTATTGGTGGGCATAGGCACCACCGCGTGCCAGGGCTTCGCGGATGCGGGTGGAAAGCAATTCGCGGTCATCCGGATGGACCGACTGCATGAGGTCGTCCAGTTTCAGACCGGTCAGGCCCTTTTCCGGCGGCACGCCGAAGGCCGCTGCAAAGCCCTCATCCACGTTGAAACGATCCGAAGGGATATCCCAGATCCAGGTACCAATGATCGCCCCTGCTTCCATGGCCAGCTGCACACGCTGAACGTTTTCTCGCAGGGCGGCTTCGGTGCGGCGGCGTGCGGTAATGTCACGGAACAACACCGAGACCTGGCGCATCTCCACCGGCCCCACTCGGGTGGCCGAGACTTCGATGTGGCGGCCCACGGCCTGGAATTCCTGTTCGAAACGCAGCGGCTGGCCTGTCAGCAGGACCTGGCCATAGACATCCAGCCAGACCTGGGCATTGTCCGGTTCGATTTCCCGCAGGCGCTTGCCGACGATGCCCTCAATACCGGTATGCCGGTAATAACCCGAGTTGGCTTCGATGTGCACATAGTCACTGAGCGGCCCATGCGGACCATCGATGAATTCGATGATGCAGAAACCGTCATCGATCGCCTCCAGCAAGGCGTGTCGATACGCTCTGCTCAGGGGAGAATTGCCTTCCATTGCTGCTTGCTGATCCAAGATAACGCCCTTCCTCGTCGCACCGGTCTGATTGAGCGTCCTCCGCCAACACGGCTGCGTGATCACGGTAGAGCTTGTCGGCATCTTGATGGAATCACCGACCCTGAGGTCAGCTTCCCTGACGACTCCCTCCTGCCATGACCGCGCATGTGGGCGGGCACGCTCTGTCTTGTTGATTGGCTTCTATGACTGTCACTTCCTGCAAAACGCTCCCGCCGCGCTGAAATAATCCTGCCCGGACCAGTTCAAGAGGGTGCTGCGGCCGCGTGGGGGGCGCAGTCGTCGGGGATCTTCTGTCCCGGCGTAATGAGCGGAATCACCGCCGCCACCGGTGCCACCATCGCCAGGGCGGCGGCGGCACCGGCCCGCGCGGCCAGGGCTTGCTTGCTGGCACCGATGTCCGGTTTTGCGAATGTGCCACGTACATACAAGGGCGTGCGCAGCGACAGGATGCGAAGCTGCTTGGTGCGCGGGACCACGTCGAGGGACAGGGTCTCCCGGCCCAGATCGACCTGGCCACGGATATCGATGGCGGCATCCTCGGTGTTGAGAATGCCGTGGCGCACCTCTGCCAGACCATCCTTGATGCGGATATCGGCGGCACCACACAGCAGCTTGACCTGCTGGTCGCGATACAGCTTGGCGAACACTGCGTTGGCCAGGTTCAGCCCCGTTGCCTCCAGGATGAATTGACTGATGGTGCCCTGGCTGAGATCGGCCTTGATCTCGCCGTTGGCATGCGCCAGCATGGCCGCGACCGAATTGCCGCTACCGCTCAGATCGGCCCGGCCATCGACCTTGCCGAAGCTGGCATCGAAGCGGGCCAGGCGCGGGAACAGCTCACGCACCTGCACACCCTGCAATTGCAGTTGCAGCTTGCCCCCGATATCAGACTGACGCCCATCCAGACTGATCTCGCCCTCTCCCTTGCCGCCAGCCAGCGCAAAGCGCAGTGGCGCGGCGGTCAGCACCTGGTCCTGCAGGCGCAGCGTGGTGCTGGCGTCCTGCAGGGCAATGTCCGGATGCAGCTGCAGCCGCTCTGCATGCAGGCCGATCTCAGCATCCAGCTTGGCCCAGCGCTGTGGCTTGGCCTGCTGGTCGGGCAATACCCGTGCGTCGGACTTGTATGGATGCCCGGCGGATTTCTTCCCTACATCGGGCAGGTAGTCCGACAGGCGCAGGAGCTTGGCTTGCGCCGTCACGCGCAGGCGGTTCTTGGGTGGGCCCCGATAGTAGTGAGCATCCCCGGAAAAATCGCTGTCGCCGACCTTGCCGGTGAAGTGCGCATAGTGCCAGTCCCAGGCGCGGGTGTCGGGATCGAGGCGGGTAATGGTGAGCGCGCCTTCAGTACTGAAGGGTCGCGTGGCGGGAAGCGGCACGCCGCTGGCGGCGTAGAGACGATCGAGGCTGTCGCCGTTGAGGCGCAGTTGCAGTTCTGCTCGACTCAATTGATGAGGGTTGATGAGTTTGCCCGAGAGCACCGCGTGGACTTCACCCACCTCACCCTCGGCCTGCAAGGGGTAGACGCTGTCTTCGTTGAGCAGATCGGGCAAGGCGCCGCCGCGCAGATTGCCCTGGATGCTGGCTTGGCCAAGGCGCCCGGTGACGGCGGCCTGCACGACCGGTGCGGACGGGTCGGCCGGCGCGAGGCGCAGCTCTGCTGACTGATTGCTCGGGCTGACCAGGGGCCGGGCATCGAAGCGCAGATCCATGTCCAGCGGCTGGTCCACGTAACGGATCAGCGCGCGCTCGAAGACGATCTGCTGTATGTCGAAACTCCAGCGCGAACGCGGCTGGTCGGAAAAGCGCCAGCTCTTGTGGCGTTCATCGACGCGCTCCATGACCAGATCCAGTCCCTCCACGCGCAGGTCGCTGATGTACCAATGCCAGCGCAGCAAGGGCAAGGGGGAAAAGTGCAAGTCCAGCGTGCGGGCCCGCAGGAGGTGGTCCGCACTACGGGCCCACTCGGGATTGCCGATGTGCAGTTCGCGCGCGGTGAAATGCAGTTGCGGCAGCCAGCGACTGCTGCCGTCCCTGTGCGCGGGGGCCAGCGACCAGCCCAGCGTGATGGGGCCATCGACCCGGATCTCGCGCGCCAGCACGGAAGAAAGCTCACGCGTAATCCAGGGCTTGGCCAGGTTCCAGTCGAACAGGGCAATGAGCAGTGCCAGCATGGCCATCAAAGCCAGCAGCGTCAGGGCCACCCAGGTCAGGAACCTGCCGACCCTCCTCGTCATCCTTGCCGTCTGTCCGCCTGCTCGCATGTCTCCCTTCCCCGTGGTCGCTTTGCATCGACTGATTCCTGCCCTGCAAACGCAACAGTATCAGCTGGCGGGCCGGCCACGGCTATAGGAGATTGCGCCGCCTCCCTGTCGGAATAGCGGCAGCCGGGCAAGAGCGTGCCGGATGCAGCGGCTCAGAAGGTTTCCCAGAGATCTTCGTCAGCGCGTACGGCGGCCTTGCTGGCAGGGGCAGACGCGGGCGCCGCCACTGCCGGTGTGCGCAGAACGGGGACCGTCGCAGCTTTCCGGGTCGCCACAGTCGAACGGGCCAGCACTGCCGGTTTGACCGGTGCCGCCACGGATACCGTGGCAGTTTGTGCCAGCCTGAAAATGCTGATCGCCGAGGCCAGCGTGGCCGCCTGCTCCTGCAAGGCTCCCGCTGCCGCGGCGGCCTGTTCGACCAGGGCGGCGTTTTGCTGGGTGCTTTGATCCATCTGGCCGACCGCTCGGTTGATTTCCTCGATCCCGGTACTCTGCTCGACGCTGGCGGCCGAGATCTCGCCGACGATGTCGGTGACGCTGCGAACGCTGCTGACCACCTGCTCCATGGTATGGCCCGCTTCAGCCACCAGCAGGCTGCCGCCCTCGACCTTGGCCACGGAGTCGCTGATGAGACCCTTGATTTCCTTGGCTGCCGCCGCCGAACGCTGCGCCAGCGAGCGCACTTCGGAGGCCACGACCGCAAAGCCACGCCCCTGCTCGCCAGCACGCGCCGCCTCCACGGCTGCATTCAAGGCCAGGATGTTGGTCTGGAAGGCGATGCCGTCGATGACGCCGATGATGTCGACGATCTTGCGGGAAGACTGATTGATTTCCTCCATGGTGGTCACCACCCGGCCGACGATTTCACCTCCCTGCAAGGCTACCTGCGAGGCGGTGGCCGCCAGTTGGTTGGCCTGACGGGCGTTGTCGGCGTTCTGGCGTACGGTTGAGGTCATCTCCTCCATGGCCGAGGCGGTTTCTTCCAGTGATCCCGCCTGCTGCTCGGTGCGGGACGACAGATCCATGTTGCCGCTGGCGATTTCTCCCGAGGCGGTGGCGATGGAGTCGGTACTGCGTCGCACACCAGTGACGATATCGACCAGGTTGTCGTTCATCTTGCGCAAGGCCGCCATCAACTGGCCCGTCTCGTCTCTGGAATGGGGTTCGATGCGCGTGGTCAGGTCACCGGCAGCGACATTTTCGGCCACACGGACGGCCTCGTTGAGCGGCTTGATGATAGAGCGTGCCATCAAATACCCCAGCAGGATGGCGGCCAGTACGGCAGCCACCGAGCAGGCCAGGGTCACCTGGATTGCCAGCGCGCCGTCAGCGACGGCCTTCGCACCTTCGGCGCGCAACTGGCTGTCCTGCGAATCGGCAAAGGCCGTGGCCAGAGAAAGATACTTGTTCTGGCTGTCGGTAATCTTGCGCAAGACGAATTCGTCTGCCGCACTCCCCTGACCCGCCCGGATCAGGGCCAGAAACTGCTCCCGACTGGCATCGAAGACCTGCCGTGCATCGTCGAGCACCTTGGCCTTCTTCTGGCCGACCGCAGTGACCTGGCGCGCCGTGATCTTGTCGAGGGCTTCCTTGCTGGCGCGAACGGCACCGTCGAGCTGGCCGATGCGCTTTTCATTGCCGGCCGGGTTGCCGATATCGATGGCCATGCCGCGCAGGTACTTGATCTGCTCATTGACGCCATCGCGCAGGTCGAACGCCCAGCGCACCTTCAGGTAACGGTCATTGACGATCTGGTCGATCGCGCGATTGATGTTGTTGATCTTGATGAAGGCGGTCACGCTCACCACCGCCAGCAGTGCCACGATGAAGGCAAATACGATCGCCAGGCGCGCGCCGACCTTGAGATTCCCGAAATATCCAAACATGCTGCTTCCCTATGCTGTTCATTTATTGTCTGTCTCTTCCAGTCCTCGAAGATCCAGCTTCTTGTTATCGAACAGGGATGCGAACCCCACTGCATTTTTTATTCTGGAGCCCGCATGATGCGCCAAGGAAACTCATCGCACAACTATTGCATCACACTATTTCAGCAAGTGTCGCAAAGTCATCACACAACTAGTTGTATCAATGTGTTTTCTTGTCACTTATTTGTTCAGAACACTACGCCGGCACCCAGGATGATGTTGGCGTAAGGCGTGCATTCACCGGTGCGGATATAAGCTTTGGCGCGCGCGGTAGCCTGCTTGAAAGCCTCGTGCGACATGCTGCGCGCTTGTGGCAGGTCCAGCGCGGCGATCTGTGCGGCCAGTGCCGGGCTGACACTCGGCATCTCATCGGCCACGATGTGGAATTCGACCTGCAATTCCGTGAGCACCGTGGTGAGCACCGTCATGAAGTCGGGCACGCCGCGGGTCACGGCGAGATCGATCACCGGTACACCCGCTGGTGCCGGCAGGCCGACATCACCGATGACCAGGGTATCGCCATGCCCCATGGTGGCGATGACCTGGGAAATGGCGGCGTTGAGCAAGGCTGTCTTTTTCATGGCAATGAGAATGGAAAGCGATCAGAGCACGACTTCGTCGCGCAGGGGAATGGAGGTCTGGGCGCCCACGCGGGTCACGCTCAGGGCGGCCGCCGCCTGGGCATAGGCAAGCGCATCGAACTGATCGCGACCTTGTGCGATGGCACCGATGAAACCGCCGATGAAGGTGTCGCCGGCTGCGGTGGTATCGACCGCCTGCACCTTGCGCGCCGGCAGATGCCGCTGCCGACCGTCGGCGAAGGAACCGTAGACCCCCTTTTCGCCCAGCGTCACCACCACATTGCGCGCGCCCAGGTCGTGCAACTTGTGCGCCAGCAAGGCAATGTCGTCGGACTGTTCCTCGGCCAGCATGGCGGCTTCGATCTCGTTCAAGATCAGGTAGTCGATCTTCTGCAGCAGTTCACGTGGCAGGGACTGCGCCGGTGCCGGATTGAGCACCACGATCTTGCCCAGGGCATGCGCCAGTTCGATGCTGTGGACGACGGTGGCCATCGGCACTTCCAGTTGCAGCAGGACGATGGATGCCTGTTCGATCAAGGGTCGGGCGCGTTCGATGCGCTCCACGTCCAGGCGGCCATTGGCGCCGGCGGCGATGACGATGCTGTTCTGGGCGTTGGCGTCTACCATGATGGAGGCGATGCCCGTGGCTTCACCGGCCACCTCATCGATGTAGCGGTCATCGATGCCGCAGGCGGTGATCGACTGGCGCATCTGCTGACCGAAGGCATCCTCCCCCACGCAGGCCACCATGGCCACGGCCGTACCGGGCGCGGACAGTCGGGCGCAGGCCACAGCCTGATTGGCGCCCTTGCCGCCGGGGATGGTCATGAATTTGTCGCCGGCCAGGGTTTCGCCCGGCAAGGGCATGCGCGGAACGCGCAGGACCAGGTCCATGTTGACGCTGCCGATGATGACGATCATGTGTACTCTCTTGTGCTCTCTGGTGTTCTGTTGCGTGATGCCGTGTTCAGGGGGTTTTCCGACGTGGGGCCGTCGAGCCGCGCAGCTGGAGCTGTGGCGCCACCGTCTCGCGCCGCGCCGGCAGAGCAGGATCGGCGATGCGTTCCAGCAGGAACTGCGCCGCCAGGTTGCCCAGTTTGCGGGTATTCTGTGCCACCGTGGTCAGCGGCGGATGGACGAACTGGGCCAGTTCGATATCGTCGAAGCCCACCACCGACAATTCGCCCGGCACGTCGATCTGCAATTCGCCCGCCGCGCGCAGCACGCCGATGGCCATCATGTCGTTGCAGCAGAAGATGGCGTCCGGACGTGCACTGCGCTGGCGGCCTTGCAGCAGCTGCATGGCCGCCTGGTAGCCGCCGATGCCGCTGAAGTCCGCATGCAGCAGGTCGCTGTCGGCCAGCGCCAGTCCGCCCGAGTGCAAGGTCTGGCGGAAACCTTCCACCCGTTCGTCCGACAGTTCCAGGCCATCCGGTCCGGCAATGCAGGCTACGTGACGGCACTGCAACTCCAGCAGATGACTTGCCGCCAGGCTGCCGCCGAGGGCGTTGTCGGTGCTGACCAGGTCAATATCGAGCTCCTTGGGCGCCCGGTCCAGCAGTACCGTCGGAATATCCAGCTTGCCGGTCGGGTTGAGGTCGGCCTGGTTCAGGGTGGCGATGATGAGTCCATCGCAGCGCTTGGTCTGCAAGACCTGCAGATAGTCGCGCTGCTTGTCCGGATCATCGTCGGAATTGCAGAGGATGACGCTGTAGCCGGCCCCGTAGCAGTGATCTTCGATCCCGCGCGCCAGCTCCGAGAAGTACGGATTGGTGTTGTTGGGAATGATCAGGCCGATACTGCCCGTGACCTTGCTGCGCAGGGAGCGCGCCAGGGCACTGGGCACGTAGTCCAGTTCCTTGACCGCGGCCAGTACGCGCTCACGGGCGTCGCTGCTGACCGGGCGCGTCTGGTTGAGCACATGCGAAACCGTGGTGTAGGACACCCCGGCCAGCCTGGCGACATCCTTGATGGTGGCCATGGCGGTTTCGCTTAACGTGCGTGGCGTTGACCGCGACGGCGATAGGTATCCAGGATCACGGCCACCACGATGACGGCGCCGGTGATGATGCGCTTCATTGGTTCGCTCACGCCGACCTGGGCCAGGCCGGCTTCCAGCACCGAGATGATGAGCACGCCGATGAAGGTGCTGACCACCGAACCACGACCGCCCATCAGGCTGGTGCCGCCAATGACCACGGCAGCAATCACCTGCAGTTCCATGCCCACACCGCCGTTGGGATCGGCCGCTTCCAGGCGCGACACCTGGAACAGCGCCGCGATACCGGCCAGCGCGCCCATCAGGGCAAAGGCCAGGATCTTGCTGGGATTGGGGTTCACACCGGACAGGCGCACCGCTTCTTCATTGGTGCCGATGCCGATCCAGTAGCGGCCCAGCACGGTGCGGGTCAGCACCAGTTGGGCGATGATGACGATGGCAATGGCCGCCAGGAAGGCCGGCGACATGCCCAACAGAATGGGCGAGCTGACCACGTCCACGGCGCTGCCGATGTATTCGGTGCGCGAATTGGTGACCTGGTAGGCCAGGCCGCGTGCGATTTCCAGCACACCGAGCGAGACGATGAAGGAAGGAATGCGCCAGTGCACCGAGACCATGCCGGTGAGCGTACCGCACAACGCGGCCACCACCACCCCCAGGGGCGCGGCAGCATACAACGGCCAGCCCCAGCGCACCATGGCCATGGACAGCATGGAGGCTGCCAGCGCCATTACCGAGCCCACCGACAGGTCGATGCCACCGATGATGAGGATGAAGGTCATGCCCACCGACATGACCACCAGTGGCGGGATGTCATTGGACAGCGTAATGAAGGTCGCCGCACTGAGGAAGTTCTCGCTCAGGAAGGCGAACATCACGCACATGGCCAGGAGCGCTGCGATCAGGCCCAGGTAATTCTTGAAACCGGCCAGATAGGCCGCTTGCCGGCTGACGGCGGGGGTAGAGGAAGAGGTTTGCATCTGTCTCGTTGATTCTTGGCAGTTGATAGTCGGGCCGAGGGTGCCGGCCGCTCAGGCGGTATTGCCGGCCACGTGCGCCGTCGCGACGGCTTCCTGGCGGCCCACGTAACCACTGAAGGCAGCCGCAAGAATGCGCTCCTGCGACCAGTCATCGCGACTGAAGGTGTCGGCAATGCGGCCCGCGCTCATGACGGCGATGCGGTCACAGATCTGCATGAGCTCGCGCAGGTCGCTGGAGACCACCAGCAGGCCCTTGCCTTGTGCGGCCAGTTCGGCAAAGAGGCGGTAGATATCGGACTTGGCGCCGATGTCGATGCCGCGCGTGGGTTCGTCGAACAGCATGATGGGGCAATCGCGGTACAGCCAGCGGGCGATCACCACCTTCTGCTGGTTGCCGCCCGACAGTTCTCCCGCGGCTTGCGCCACGCTGCCGCTGCGGATGCGCAGTTTCTTCACATAGTCTTGCGCCACGCTGCTCTCGCTCGCGTGATCGAGCATGCCGGCGCGGCTCACGCTGCCCAGATTGGCCAGCGAGGTATTGACGCTGATGGCTTGCGGCAGCAGCAGGCCCTGCCCTTTACGGTCCTCGGTGACCATGGCGATGCCAGCCTTGACCGCATCCCTGGGACTGCGAATGCGTGCAGGCTGCTGGCTGTCGCCGATCAAGATTTCACCTTGATCGGCACGATCGGCACCGAAGATAAGACGCAGCAATTCGGTGCGACCGGAACCGATCAGGCCGGCAATGCCCAGCACTTCACCGGCATGCAGCGCCAGGCTGGCCGGCTGCACGACGGGGGCGCGACCCAGGCCGCGGATACGCAGCACAGGGGCGCCGATGCGCCGATGTCCGGCATCCAGATCGACCTTGGTCAATTCACCGGCCATCAGTTGCACCAGTTGTTCGGTGGAATAACGGCCGATGTCGTCATTGCAGACCAGCTTGCCATCGCGCAGGACCACGATGCGGTCGGCGATGCGCTTCAACTCTTCCAGTCGGTGCGAAATGTAGATGATGGCCACACCTTCGGCGCGCAGACGCTCGATGCGGGAGAACAGCAGTTCCACCTCGCGGTTGGTCAGCATGGCCGTGGGTTCGTCCAGGATCAGGCAGCGACAGCTGCCAATCAGGTTGCGCGCGATCTCGACCATCTGCTGATGGCCCAGGCCCAGATCACCGACCGGGGTCCAGGGGTCCAGCTCGCCCAGCCCCACCACTTCCATCTGGGCGCGGGCGGACTCGGCCAGCTTCTTGCGGTCGATCCAGCCGAAACGGCGCGGCAATTTTTCCAGAAACAGGTTTTCGGCAATCGACAGCGTGGGAATCAGGTTCAGTTCCTGCATCACCATGCGGATGCCGAGGGATTCAGCCTGAGTGCGCGAGACCGGTTCATAGGGCAGACCGTCCAGCGTCATGCGACCGGCGCTGGCATCGACCAGACCGCAGATGATCTTGGAGAGCGTACTCTTGCCGGCGCCGTTTTCGCCGGTCAGTGCCAGCACCTGGCCCGGATGCAGATCCAGGTCGATGCCATCGAGCACCGGTGCGGCGTAGCGCTTGCCGATGCCGGACAATGTCAGCAGGGGCGAGCCTTGGGAGGGGGAGTCGTTGGGCTGCATGGTTCTGTAGCGCACAAGGAGGGAGAGGCAAAGCCCTGCGCCCGGTCACGGGCGCAGGCACCTTGCAAGGAAGACGCGCGAGGCGTCGGTATTACTTGGTGACCAGCGAGACCTTGGTCTCGACCACGCCACCCAGGGCGCTTTGCGGCTTCTTCTCGGCGATCGCCTTGAGGGCGGTCTCGATGCCGAAGACGGCTTGCTGCTGGGCGAACTGGTCGACGGTGGCCAGCACGCGGCCATCCTTCAACATCGGCTTGATGGCGTTGATGTTGTCGTAGCCCACCAGCAGCACCTTGCCGGTCTTGCCGGCGGCGCGGATGGCGGCCACGGCGCCCAGCGCCATGTTGTCATTGCCGGCCAGGATGGCCTTGATGTCCGGATGGGCGTTCAGGATCGAGGCAGCGACCTTGTTGCCCTGGTCGATTTCCCACTGGCCGGACTGCACCGTGACCACGTTGGCGCCGACATCCTTCATGGCATCCTGGAAGCCCAGGGTGCGCTGCTGTGCGTTGAAGGTGGTGGAGACGCCTTCGATGATGGCGACCTTGTCACCCTTCTGCAGCTTCTTGCCCAGGTAGTCGCCGGCCAGCTTGGCGCCCTTGCGGTTGTCGGGGCCCACGAACGGCACGGTGATGCCCTTTTCCTTCAGGGCGGCGTCGTCCAGCTTGTTGTCGATGTTGACCACGATGATGCCGGCGTCAATGGCCTTCTTGACCACCGGCACCAGAGCCTTGGAGTCAGCCGGCGCGATCACCAGGGCATTGACCTTGGAGACGATCATCTGCTCGACGATCTTGATCTGGTTGGCAGTGTCCTGTTCGTCCTTGATGCCATTGGCGATCAGGTCGAACTTGCTGGCATTGGCCTTCTGGTATTCGCGGGCGCCGTTCTCCATGTTGAGGAAGAACTCGTTGGCCAGCGACTTCATGACCAGCGCCACCTTGGGCTTGGCCGGGGTCTGCGCCATGGCGGCGCCGGGGAGGACTGCACAGGCCAGAGCGGCGATGGCGAAATGGCGGCGGGTGAATTTGTTCATCTGGGTCTCCAGTATTGATGTTGCCGGCGTTTCCTAGAAGATAGACGCCGTTATCGGTGCGCAAACGTTTGCGCGGATTGGAGAATAGCACCGCAAAATCAGAAAATAAAGCTGCGGTGCAGCTTTTTTTTTCATCTCGGATGAACGCGTAAGGAAGGATTCGGCAGACCGTCACCGGCACCGGAACGACAAACGGCGGGGAGCGCCGAGCGGACGCTCCCCGCCGTTGCGAGAAGAAAATGCGGTAGTGAAACGACCAAGCGCGCAGGTCACCAGCACGGCACCGTTCCCATGTCCACGCCCTTGCGCAGGATGGAAAACGGCATGCTTCAGGCCAGTACTGGTACGGACTCCCCGGCTTGCCTCGAACACGCAGCACCGGCCACAAGGCCAGTCTGCGTCAGGATGATGGTGAGAGGATCAGTGACCGAAATGCGTACGGCGCCAGACGTAGGCACCAAAGGCGCAGCTGCCCACGACCACGTACATCGCGTACCACACCAGTGCCTGGCTACCGTAGCTCATGAGCAATTCCATCAGTTTCATGCTTGTCTCCTCTGCTTTTGATGGCCGGACTGTTATTCGCCCGGCTTATCGTCCCAAGGGGTGAAAATGTCGAAACGACAATATCCCCGGCTTGCTGCGGGCGCTGTTGTCAGTAGTATCAGCGTCAGCGCCCTTCCACGCCGCGCCGCTACAGGCCCGTGCAAGTATCTTGCTACTGCCAAAAGCTGATGTAAACAAGGGCTTGTTTTGCGCAGCAGCAATTCATGGCCGAGCTCATAGTGCGCATTTCGTTGTCGTAGGGATTCACTTCGTCATGTGGAAGCGAAAGCCCGCGAGAGGCTCGTTTCCGGGTGGAATCGCACTAATGGTGTGCAATAACTTATTTTTTATATAATTTTTTGCATTGCAAAACAAAAAGTCGGCAAATCGTCGCCAAATAGCGACTTGGTGCGTCTCGTAAGCGTATTTATGATGTTTATGTAGGACATCGCGCCAAGTGGATACGAGGAAAAAGAGACGCACCGAGATGTTCACGCCGCTTATATCTCCTTGCGCCACAGCACCAGGGTTCCCAGCACTCCGGCCAGGATGGAGCCGCCCAGTACGCCCAGTTTGAGCTTGGCTTCGAAGTCCGGGCTCAATCCCTGGAAGGCCAGGCCGCCGATGAAGAGGCTCATGGTGAAGCCGATGCCGCAGAGCATGCAGACGCCCACGAACTGTCGGGTGCTGGCGCCGGCGGGCGCGGCCGCCAGTCCGCTGCGGACCATCAGCCAGGCCGCACCGAACACGCCGATGGTCTTGCCCAGCACCAGCCCGCCGGCGATGCCCAGCGGAATCGGTTCGAACAGACTGCCCAGCGACATGCCCTGCAAGGACACGCCGGCATTGGCGAAGGCAAACATGGGCAGCACCAGGAAGGCCACCCAGGGATGCAGGCCATGCTCCAGGGCGCCTGCCAGCGGCTGGTCGTCGGCATCGCGCATGGGGATGGCCAGCGCGGTGACCACACCGGCCAGGGTGGCGTGAATGCCGGACTTGAGCACGCACACCCAGATCACCAGCCCGACGACGATGTAGATATCGGCGCGCCGCACACCGCTGCGATTGAGCATCAGCAGCACCAGCGTCCCGACTCCGGCACCGGCCAGCATGCCCAGCGAGAGATGGTCGGTATAGAAGAGCGCGATGACCACAATGGCGCCCAGGTCATCAATGATGGCCACGGCCGTGAGGAAGACCTTGAGCGAGGTCGGCACGCGCGAACCCAGCAACATCACGATGCCGATGGCAAAGGCGATGTCGGTGGCCGCCGGAATGGCCCAGCCGCGCAGGGCCACCGGGTCGCCCAGGTTGATGAGGGCATAGATGCCGGCCGGCACCAGCATGCCGCCCAGGGCCGCCGCCGCTGGCAGGATGGCCTGCTTGCGCGAGGCCAGTTCGCCCTCGACGAATTCGCGCTTGATTTCCAGCCCGACCAGGAAGAAGAAAACCGCCATCCACAGATCGTTGACCCACAGCAGCAAGGGCTTGGAAAGGACCACCAGGCCGCCGATGTCGACCGTTCCCGGAATGCGGGTGAAAGCCTCGTAGGTGTCTCGCCAGCCGCTGTTGCTGATGATCAGTGCCAGTACGGCCGCGATGCCCAGAACGATGCCGCCAGCGGCTTCATGGGCGAAGAATCGGGCAAAGGCGTTGCCGCCTTGGTGCTGGTGAGGGGATGGGGTCAATGCGGGCTCCTTGTTGTCGTCATCAAAACAAGGCCTGACTGTAACAAAGGCGGCGGCTTTTCTCCAATCTTTCGGCCGAAGGCTGGCCATGCTCGGACAAAAAAAAATGGGCCGTCCCTCTCCACAGGAACGGCCCGACCCTCCACACCACAAACCTTCATGACGGTATCTTGAACCGTCCGATGCGCACGCATTTCATGCGCATCTCTTCATCTCTTCATCTCCTCATCTTTTCGGCAATCAGCGATACACCAGCACGGGAACCTTGCTGTGTGCCAGCAGCTTCTGTGTCTGGCTGCCCAGCAGCAGCCGCCCCAGTGTGGAACGCGCCTTGGAGGCCATGATGATGGCATCACAATGCTCGCGCTCGGCTACGCGCATGATTTCTTCGTAGGGACGTCCGCCCTGTGCCACCTGCACGGTGCAGGGCACGCCTTCTTTACGGGCCATCGCGGTGATCATCTCGACGCTGGCCATTGCGCGTTCACGCCCGGCCTCATCGGTACGCTCCACATCCACGCCGACGCTGACTTCGGGAATCGACAGGGCCCGCAGGTTGCCTGCCACCGACAAGCCGACCAGAGTGCTGCCGCAGCTCTTGGCCAGCGCGATGGCAGCCTTCACGGACTCGTTGCACAGACGGGAACCATCGGTTGCCAACAGGATGTTCTTGAACATGATGACCTCAGCAGGTGACTGGAATGCGTTGACTTGGTATGACTGCATACTAAGCCTCACCTGCATGGACGGATTTGACATGTATCAAGCCGTACCGGCTGCAGCGTCACAGCCGCCCTGCCTTTGCGCTGGATCAAATGGCGCCGGCCGCGGCGGGTCGAAACGCCATGAAGCGCCTCACCAGTTGCGCCAGCACCGGCCTGACCTGCTCTGCCAGCGCGGCCTGCAGGGCGTAGGGCGACTGTTCCTGCATGTAGCTGCGTTGGGCCAGCTCCAGCTGGATGGCGTACACCTGCTGTGCCGGTTGTCCGTAATGCCGGGTGATGTAGCCGCCCTTGAAACGGCCATTGAGCACCGCCGGACTATGCGGTGCCAGTTGCTGCGCCAGCGCCAGCAAGTCCTCGCCCACGCCGGGGGCGCAGGCGGCGCCGCTGGCCGTGCCGAAATTGAAGACCGGCAGCTCGCCGTCGAACAGGTGCGGAATCACCGAACGGATCGAATGGGCGTCCCACAGCAGCGCGTAACCGTGCAGTGACCTCAACCGTGCCAGCTCGGCCTGCAGGGCGGCATGATAGGGATGCCAGTAGCGTTGCAGGCGCCGTGCGATCTCGGTGGCATCGGGCTCGCAGCCATCACGGTAGAGCGGCAGATTGTCGAAGGTCGTCAGCGGACACAGTCCGGTGGTGTTCTGCCCCGGGTACAGGCTCTGTCCGTCCGCCGGCCGGTTGAGATCGATCACGTAACGTGAATGAAAAGGACGAATTGCCGACGCCCCAAGATCGGCCGCAAAGTCATAGAGTTCGGCGATGTGCCAATCGGTATCGTCGACCTGCAAGCCGACCGGGCTGTAGGAGGACCTCAGTTCCTCCGGTAGCAGCGTACCGACGTGCGGCATGGAAATGAGCAGCGGCGAGCTGCCCTGGTGAAGCTGGTAGATCGCATTGGGCATGTCTTGCATGGAACTTCCTCACTCTTTCAACAAATCGGCCATCGTGTCGCGATAGGCGCGGCGCGCCTGGTCCTGCAAGGGGTGCTGCCCGGCGCTGACGACCTGACGCCCGCCGACATGGACATCCCGGATGGGCTGGCCATCGTGTTCGCAAAATACCAGCGCCGAGAGCAGTTGCGCCGGACTGCGGTCGGCCAGGTTGACATCATCGCCGTCGAGGATCACGAAATCGGCCTGCTGTCCCACGGCCAGCCCGGCGACCGCGCGGCCGCAGGCGGCGGCACCACCGGCGACGGCCTGGATGAACAGACGGTCGGCCGTGGCCGGTGCCGCTTCGGACGCCAGGACATTGCGTCGCCGGTGATGCAGCCGCTGTCCGTACTCCAGCAGCCGCAATTCGGACCGCGGGTTGATGGCGATATGGCTGTCCGAACCAATGCCCCAGGGCGTACGGGAATGCAGCAACTGCCCGGCATCGATGATGCCATCACCCAGATTGGCCTCGGTGGTGGGGCACAGTCCCACCACCGCGCCACTGGCCGCCAGCGCCTGGTATTCCGCCTGATCCATGTGGGTGGCGTGGATCAGGCACCAGCGGCCATCCACTTCCTGCAGGGAGAGCAGCAACTGCACCGGGCGCTGGCCGCACCAGGCCAGGCAATCCTGGATTTCGCGCCATTGCTCGGCGATGTGGATGTGGACCGGGGCGTCGTGCCCGCCGCGCTGGCGGCGCAAACCGATGACCAGTTCCTCCAGCCCCTGTGGCGACACCGCCCGCAGCGAATGCGGTGCCACGCCATAGCGGCGCATCGGGTTCTCCGGCAAGGCTTGCAGCAGGCGTTCGCGCAGCGCCAGCAGCTCATCGGGGGAGCTGATGAAGCGCGCCTGCTCGCCTGAACTGGGCTGGCCACCAAATCCGCCGTACTGGTACAGCACCGGCAGCAGGGTCATGCCGATACCGACATCGGCCGCCGCCTGCATCAGCCGCAGGGCCAGTTCGGCGCGATCGGCATAGGGCAAGCCGCCTGGGGCATGGTGCAGATAATGGAATTCGCAGACCGAGGTGTAACCGGCCTTGAGCATCTCGATGTACAGATGACGGGCGATGGCTTCCAGATGCTCGGGCTGCAGGCGCTGGGCAAAGCGATACATCAGCTTGCGCCAGCTCCAGAAGGAGTCCGACGGGCTGCCCATGACTTCGGTCAAGCCGGCCATGGCGCGCTGGAAGGCATGTGAATGCAGGTTGGGCATGCCGGCAATCACCGGCCCGGCGGCCTGCCTGGCCGTGCCGCCGGCGCTGCCGGCGCTGACCTCAATGAGCCTGCCGGTATCATCCCAGCGCAGCAGGACGTTGCGCTGCCAGCCATCCGGCAGCAGCGCCAGCGGGCAGAACAGCGCCTGCTGCTGTGGATGCGCCTGCACTTGTTGCAGTGTTGGTTCGCCAAGCGATGCCATGTGCTCACCTTTGTTATTGGCGGTTGTGTAGTGTATGCCGGACCTCGCTCTGCCGCTTGCAGCGGGTGGAATCAGTGCGATATCGGCGTTTCGAGGCTCACCTGCTCGTTCTTTCCGTCACCTCGGGATGATGCAGACCAGCAATACAACTGCTCCGGGCGCGCAAAGAAGGTCCGGCATTCGCGCTCCATCGCCCGGAGCCAGGCGCGCAAATTCGCCCGCGCGCAGGGACTGTTGCAGGCCGTGTTCATCGGACAGACAAGCCGAGCCCTGCGCCACATACAACAAGGCGCTACTGCCGGGCAGACAGCGGGAATTACGCTCGTCCACTACCACTACCCTGCCCTCTGCGAATTCGCGCCGCACCATCAGGTTGAAGTCCAGCGTCGGTGCACCATGCAGCCGCACCTGGACCGCTTGCTCGCCGGGGAACGCATGCGGGACAAAGCAGTGCGCCAGATCGTGCACCTGCCGCCCCGCACTGTGCATGGTGAAGCCGCCACCTTCGAGCAGAACGATGGTGCGGTCGATGCCCTCGAAGCTGGAAAAATCGGCATCCGCGCCCACATCGGCCACGCTGACGCGCCACACGAAACTGGCGAAATCAGCCTCCGGGGGCTCCACGCACAGTTCGCGGGTCTGCCCGCCCTCGTTCTTCCAGGGCACGGCATCCACCTCGCCCAGCGCACCGACAAACCGGATGGCGCCAGTCCGTGACGGCGGCCCGGAGACCGCCAGAGTACCGGCCTTACGCGTCATGGCCCACCTCGCGGGCCAGCATGGTTTGCAAGAAACTGCGAGTGCGCGCCTCACGAGGTGAAGTAAAAATCTCGGAAGGGGGGCCGGATTCGACGATGCTGCCGTGATCCATCACCACCACCACATCGGCCACCTCGCGCGCAAAACCCATCTCGTGCGTGACGATGAGCATGGTCATGCCTTCGCCGGCCAGGTCCTTCATCACTTGCAGCACTTCGCCGACCAGTTCCGGATCCAGCGCCGAGGTGGGTTCGTCGAAGAGCATCACCTTGGGCGCCATGGCCAGCGCGCGGGCAATGGCCACCCGCTGCTTCTGGCCACCTGACAGGGTGCCGGGATAGTCCCTGGCCTTGTGCTCCAGCCCGACCTTCCTGAGCAGTTGCAGCCCCTGCTCCTGGGCCGTCCTGCGCGGTACGCCGCGCAGGCAGGTAGGCGCCAGGGTGATGTTGTCCAGCACGCTCAGATGGGGAAACAGGTTGAAGGACTGGAACACCATGCCCACCTCGGCGCGCAGGGCGTCGAGCATGGCTTCGGGCATCATGCGTCCGCCCTCCACCACCGGATGTCCGCTCACCACTACCGTGCCGCCCTCGGCGGTCTCCAGCCCGTTGAGGCAGCGCAGGAAAGTACTCTTGCCGCTGCCGCTGGGGCCGATGATGACCACCACCTGACTGGGTGCCACGACAAAATCGATATCCTTGAGGACCAGCTGGCTGCCGAAGGATTTGCGCAAGCCCTTGACGTTGACCATGAGTTCTTGCATCACACCCTCCCTTCCGAACGCAGGACCTTCTCGATGCGGCGCAGCGCCAGCGTGGTCACGCTGGTCAGCACCAGGTAGATGAGCGCGATGACCAGATAGGTCTCCAGCGAGCGGTAGGTAATGCTGATGATCTTCTCGCCTTCGTGCATCAGGTCGGCGATGGTCAGCAGCGAGACCAGAGCCGAGTTCTTGATCAGCGCGATGAATTCATTGCCCAGGGGCGGGATCATGCGCACGAAGGCCTGCGGCAGGACCACGCGCCGCATCGCCATGCGATATGGCAGACCCAGCGAGCGTGCCGCTTCCATCTGCCCGCGCTCGATGGACTGGATGGAGCCGCGCACGATTTCAGAAATGTAGGCGCCGCTATAGATGCCCAGTCCGAGGATTCCGCACACGTAGGCCGGCAGGATCACGCCCACGTGCGGCAGCCCGAAGAACCACAGGAACAATTGCACCAGCAGGGGCGTCCCCCGCACCAGCGTGAGATAGAAGGTACACAGTCCGTAGAGCAGGCGGCGCTGCGGGTTGAGCCGGCCCAGACCGACCAGCAGGCCCAGCACGCAGCCCAGCACCAGCGAGGCGGCGGTGATTTCCACGGTCACCAGGGTGCCGTGGAGGAGCGAGGGCCAGCTGTCCCAGACGCCCGAAAAATCCAGTTTCATGAGGTGCTCCGGCAAAAGGAAGCCCTGGCCCGGCCGGCATCAAGCAGACCAGGTCGAGCATGCACAAGGAAGATGGAGGTGCCCGGTGCAATGGCCGGGCCAGGCGTGGAGGCGCTTACTGTTTCTTGCCGAACCACTTGTCGGTCAGCGCGTCGTAGGTCCCGTTGATGCGCAGCGTCTGCAGCGCCTTGTTGAGATGCTCGGTGAGCACGGTATCGTCCTTGCGCAGGGCAAAGCCATACAGTTCGGTCGTGAGTCCCTTGTCCAGCACCCGCACCAGCGGCTGGGTACGCGCATATTCGACCGCAGCCGGACGGCCGGTCACCACTGCATTGACGCGGCCGGTAGCCAGCAGATCGAACATGGCCTGGTTCTTTTCGACTTCCACGCGTTCCACGCCGGGGAAGTTGTCACGCAGATAGCTCACCGACTTGGTGCCGACCTGGACCGAGACGCGCTTGCCGCGATTCAGGTCTTCAGGCACCTTGATGCTGTTGTCGTCACGCCGCACCAGCACGGCCAGACCGCCACGGTAATAGGGATCGCTGAAGGTGACCACCTTGCGACGCTCGTCGGTCATGTAGATGGCCGAGGCGGCAATGTCGAAACGGTTGGAGATGAGGCCGGGGATCAGACCCTTGAAGTCGATGTCGACCCACTGGATCTTCTTGCCCATGGTCTTGGCCAGGGCTTCCATCAGTTCGACATCAAAGCCGGTGCGCTTGCCATCCTTGACGAACTCCATCGGCGGGAAGGTGGCATCGGTGCCGACACGGATCACGTTATCGGCAGCACGGGCGGCCGGCGCGACCGCCACCAGCAGGGACAGGCTGGCCATAAAGGCGCAAAGCAGCTTGGAAAGCTTCATCATGAGTTCCTCGGTAGAAACGACGACATGGACTGGACGCCGGGTTACCGGCGCAAATGGATTATTCATCCCCGGACCCGGACAGGGCCCTCCCGCGTCCAGCCAGCACCGTCTTCTGCGGACGGCGCAGCCTGACTGGCTTAAAAACGATTGCAGATGCGCTGCGCGGACTCCACCGTCATGCGGACCAGTTCCTGCTCGCGATTGCCCACGCGCAGCGCCGGTGCCATCAAGGTGATGGTGCCTTCCAGACGGCCATTGGACGTCATGATGGGCACCGAGACACCCCACACGCCCAGGTCCACTTCGCTTTCGCTGATGGAGTAGCCACGGCGGCGGATTTCATCGAGCTGCGCCTCCAGCGCGGCGGCTTCCTCGGGCTTGTCGCCCAGTTGGTCGGCCACCAGTTTCTGTTGCAGCTTGCGTGGCATGAAAGCCAGCAGGCTCTTGGCCGATGCTCCCTTAAGCAAGGGATGTGCCCGGCCCTTGGTAAAGGAACAGCGCAAAGGCTGGTCACTTTCTTCCATGGCGATGCAGACCATCTGGCCGTTGATCGGCACCAGCAGGCCCACACTCTCGCCGCTGCGCTGGACCAGGGAAATGATTTCCTCGCGACTCTGGCTGATCAGGTTGGAATTCTGATCGAACCCCCACGCCAGCTGCACACCGGTCGGACCCGGCTCGAAGGTGCCGGAATTCATGTGCTCCTGCAACAAGCCCCACTTCTTCAGGGATGCCAGGTGGCGATAAACGGTACTGACCGGTTGTTGCACCATCGCAGCAATCTGCTTGGCACTGACGGGCTTGCCGGCACGGGCCACGCCGGCGAGTACGTGGAGAACGCGGTCAACGATGGTAGAGGTTTGTGGTGAGTCCATGGCGGCAATATAAGGTTAAATTCTCACTTTGGGCGAACGATTCCCGCATATGAGGAAATAAATAGAAAAATTTTGAGACACTTCTTCATATATTCCCAGCGGGCGGCTGAATTTTCTCACCTGTAACGAAAATTGCCTCATGCTATTTTTTTACTACCCAGTGCCGAAAATATTATAGTGTCGACACTTCTTCCATTTTTTTGGCAAAGTGCTATGATGAAACGCATCAATTTCAAAATATTGTCGACACGACGAAAAACCCATGAGCGAGCTGATTGCACTGCCCGGCGCCGAACGTGAGGGAGAAACGCTCTCCGAACACGTTTTTCGCAAGATTCAGAGCGCCATCGTGCAGGGTGAGATTGCGCCAGGCAGCAAGATTTCCGAACCTGAACTGGCGCGCACCTATGGCATCAGCCGGGGGCCCTTGCGTGAGGCCATCCACCGGCTGGAGGGCCAGAACCTGCTGGTACGCGTACCGCATGTGGGTGCGCGGGTGGTGTCGCTGACGCTGGAGGGTCTGGTGGAACTGTTCCAGATCCGCGAATCGCTGGAAGGCATGGCCTGCCGCCTGGCCGCGCAACGCATGAGCCGGGCCGAGCTGGACGAACTGCGCCGGGTGCTCGATACCCACGAGAAAGACGAAGCCTTCCAGGCCGGGCGCGGCTATTACCAACAGGAAGGCGACTACGACTTCCATTACAAGATCATCCAGGCCAGCGGCAACCAGATCCTGACCCGCATCCTCTGCGGCGAGCTGTACCAGCTGGCGCGCATGTACCGCATTCAGTATTCGGCCACCCCCAACCGTCCGCGCCAGGCCTTTGCCGAACATCACCGCATCCTCGATGCCCTGGCAGACGGCGACGGTGAACTGGCCGACCTGCTCATGCGGCGCCACATCGGCGCTTCCCGCCGCAACATCGAACACCAGATCGCCCAGACCGGTCCCGGCAGCTCAGGCCAGCAGCGTGACCAGGCCTGAACGCATCCCCCGCACAAGAACCATTCCATCAACGAGACACGAGCCAACCGCCATGAATACCCAATACCGCAAGCAACTGCCCGGCACCCGACTGGACTACTTCGACGCCCGCGCCGCCGTCGAGGCGATTCATCCCGGCAGTTGGGAAACCCTGCCCTACACTTCCCGCGTGCTGGCAGAAAACCTGGTGCGCCGCTGTGATCCGGCCACCCTCACCGATTCGCTGCGCCAGTTGATCGAGCGCAAGCGTGAGCTGGATTTCCCGTGGTTCCCGGCGCGCGTGGTGTGCCACGACATCCTGGGCCAGACCGCGCTGGTGGATCTGGCCGGCTTGCGGGATGCGATTGCCGACATGGGCGGCGACCCGGCCAAGGTCAATCCGGTGGTACCGGTGCAACTGATCGTGGACCACTCGCTGGCGGTGGAATGTGGCGGCGATGATCCGCAGGCGTTTGAAAAGAATCGTGCGATTGAAGACCGCCGCAATGAAGACCGCTTCCACTTCATCGACTGGACCAAGCTGGCCTTCGAGAACGTGGACGTGATCCCGCCCGGCAACGGCATCATGCACCAGATCAATCTGGAGAAGATGTCGCCGGTGATCCATGCCAAGGATGGCGTGGCCTTCCCCGACACCCTGGTCGGCACCGACAGCCACACCCCGCACGTGGATGCGCTGGGTGTGATCGCCATCGGCGTGGGCGGCCTGGAAGCCGAAAACGTCATGCTGGGCCGCGCTTCCTGGATGCGCCTGCCCGACATCATCGGGGTGGAACTGACCGGGCGCCGCCAGCCGGGCATTACCGCCACCGACATTGTGCTTACGCTCACCGAATTCCTGCGCAAGCAGAAGGTGGTGGGCGCCTATCTGGAATTCTACGGCGAGGGCGTGGCCAGCCTGACCCTGGGTGACCGCGCCACCATTTCCAACATGGCGCCGGAATATGGCGCCACGGCGGCCATGTTCTCGATCGACCAGCAGACCATCGATTATCTGAAGCTGACCGGCCGCGAAGATGAGCAGGTCAAGCTGGTGGAAACCTATGCCAAGCAAGCGGGCCTGTGGTCCGACACCCTGAGCAAAGCCGAGTACGAGCGCGTGCTGCGCTTCGACCTCTCCACCGTGGTGCGCACCCTGGCGGGGCCGAGCAATCCGCACAAGCGCCTGCCGGTCTCCGAACTGGCCGCCCAAGGCATCGCCGGCAAGGTCGAGAACGAACCGGGCAAGATGCCCGACGGCGCCGTCATCATCGCCGCCATCACCAGTTGCACCAATACCAGCAACCCGCGCAACGTGATCGCCGCCGGACTGCTGGCGCGCAACGCCAATCGCCTGGGCCTGACCCGCAAGCCCTGGGTCAAGAGCTCGCTGGCGCCCGGCTCCAAGGCCGTTGAACTGTATCTGGACGAAGCCGGACTGACCGCCGACCTGGAAAAACTGGGCTTTGGCATCGTGGCGTTTGCCTGCACCACCTGCAACGGCATGTCCGGCGCGCTCGATCCCAAGATCCAGCAGGAGATCATCGACCGCGATCTCTACAGCACCGCCGTACTGTCCGGCAACCGCAATTTCGATGGCCGCATCCATCCTTACGCCAAGCAGGCTTTCCTGGCCTCGCCACCGCTGGTGGTGGCCTATGCCATTGCCGGCACCATCCGCTTCGACATCGAACAGGACGTGCTGGGCGTGACCGCCGAGGGTCGCGAAATCCGCCTGAAGGACATCTGGCCCGGCGATGAAGAAATCGACGCCGTGGTGGCCGCCGCCGTCAAGCCGCAGCAGTTCCGCAATGTCTACACGCCGATGTTTGCCGCCCGCGTGGACCGCAGCCAGTCGGTCAGCCCGCTGTATGACTGGCGTCCCCAAAGCACCTACATCCGCCGTCCGCCCTACTGGGAAGGCGCGCTGGCCGGTGAGCGTACGCTCTCGGGCATGCGTCCGCTGGCCGTGCTGGGCGACAACATCACCACCGACCACCTCTCGCCCTCCAACGCCATCCTGCTCGACAGCGCCGCTGGCGAATACCTGGCCAAGATGGGCTTGCCGGAAGAGGACTTCAATTCCTACGCCACCCATCGCGGCGACCACCTGACCGCCCAGCGCGCCACCTTCGCCAATCCCAAGCTGTTCAACGAAATGGTGAGGAAGGCCGACGGCAGCGTGCAGCAAGGGTCACTGGCGCGCCTGGAACCGGAGGGCCGTGTCATGCGCATGTGGGAAACCATCGAAACCTACATGGAGCGCAAGCAGCCGCTGATCATCATCGCCGGCGCCGACTACGGCCAGGGTTCTTCGCGCGACTGGGCTGCCAAGGGTGTGCGTCTGGCCGGTGTGGAAGCCATCGTGGCAGAAGGCTTCGAGCGCATCCACCGTACCAACCTGATCGGCATGGGCGTGCTGCCGCTGGAATTCAAGGCCGGTGAAAACCGCAATACCTACGGCATCGACGGTACCGAAACCTATGACGTCATCGGCCAGCGCCGTCCGCGCGCCGACCTGACGCTGGTGATCCACCGCAAGAATGGCGAACGCGTGGAAGTGCCGGTGACCTGCCGCCTCGATACCGCCGAAGAAGTCTCGATCTACGAAGCCGGCGGCGTGCTGCAGCGCTTCGCCCAGGATTTCCTGGAAGCCTCCGCCAACGCCGGCCAGAACGCCAAGGAACAAGCATGAGCCAAGTCCCCCAGATCCGTATCCCCGCCACCTATCTGCGTGGCGGCACCAGCAAGGGCGTCTTCTTCAAGCTGGACGACCTGCCCGAAGCCGCCCGCGTCCCGGGCCGCGCGCGTGACAAGCTGCTGCAGCGGGTGATCGGCAGTCCCGATCCCTACGGCAAGCAGATCGATGGCATGGGCGGCGCCACCTCCAGCACCAGCAAGACAGTCATCATCTCGCGCAGCGAGCGACCCGGCCATGATGTCGATTACCTGTTCGGCCAGGTCTCCATCGACAAGGATTTCGTCGACTGGAGCGGCAATTGCGGCAACCTGTCGGCGGCGGTCGGCCCCTTCGCGATTTCTGCCGGTCTGGTGGATCCTTCGAAGCTGCCGCAGGATGGTGTGGCCGTCATCACCATCTGGCAGGCCAACATCGGCAAGACCATCGTGGCCCACGTCCCCATTCGCGGCGGACAGGTACAGGAAACAGGTGACTTCGAACTGGATGGTGTCACCTTCCCCGCCGCCGAAGTCCAGCTGGAATTCATGGACCCGGCCGCTGAGGAAGAAGGCGCGGGTGGCGCCATGTTCCCCACCGGCAATGTGGTCGATACCCTGGAAGTGCCCGGCGTGGGCAGCTTCCAGGCCACCATGATCAATGCCGGGATCCCGACCATCTTCCTCAATGCCGACGAGATCGGCTATACCGGCACCGAACTGCAGGACGCCATCAACAGCGATCCCGCCGCGCTGGCGCGCTTCGAAACGATCCGCGCGCATGGGGCGATCCGCATGGGCCTGATCAACAAGGTGGAAGAAGCAGCCACCCGCCAGCACACGCCCAAGGTGGCCTTCGTTGCACCGCCCAAGCAATACATCTCCTCCAGTGGCAAGACTGTCACGGAGAAGGACGCTGACGTACTGGTGCGCGCCATGTCCATGGGCAAGCTGCACCACGCCATGATGGGCACGGCTGCCGTGGCCATCGGCACGGCAGCGGCCATTCCGGGGACGCTGGTGAACCTGGCGGCGGGTGGGGGCGAACGCCACAGCGTGCGCTTCGGCCATCCGTCCGGGACCTTGCGTGTCGGTGCGGAAGCGAAGCTGGAAGATGGCCAGTGGGTCGTCACCAAGGCCATCATGAGCCGCAGCGCGCGGGTGCTGATGGAAGGCTGGGTGCGGGTGCCGGGGGATGCGTTCTGAACAGGCCCTAGCGCCAGTGCTTGCGGCGCGAGGTCTTGCCGATACCGGGATTGAAACTGTTGGTCGGGTCCAGGCGGCGGTAGAAGTCTTCCAGGGCGGGCTCGGCCTTGTATTGGTGCCCCACATTGTGTTCGGCCGGATACTTGGCGCCCTTGGCTTGCAGCAGGGCCAGGATGGCGTTCTTGATCGCCTCGCAATCCTCGCCCTTCCTGATCAGGTATTCCTGGTGCATCACGTGGCAAAAGAAATGGCCGCACAGCATCGTGAAGCGGATCTTGTCGGCAATCTCTGCCGGCAAGGGGTCAAACCAGTCCTGCGTATTGCGCGGCAAGGCGACGTCCAGCGCCACGATATCCTCCACTTCCTCCGCATGCACCGCGCGATAGCGCACGATGGCCGCGCCGACCACGAAGCGGTTCAGGAAAGCGGCCCGTCCCTCCTCTTCCTCGCACTCGAAGAAATCACCGCTGGCCGACGGGAAGCGCCCCTGCAGCAGCTGCCGCGCCTCTTGCGCGCCTTCCTGCGGCATTTTCAGCAGCAGATGATGCTCATGGCGATCGCGCCAGATGGTCAATCGCGCCGGCAGATGCGCTGGCAGCCAGCCTGAAAGCCTTTGCAGCAGGCGATCCGTGGCTCCCGGACGAATGCCCAGCTTGTCCAGCCAGGCGTCGACCCGGCTTTTGAAGGCATAGGCCTGCATCAGCCGCTCGGTCCCGCAATGGCGGATGAACAGAAACAAATCCTTGCCATATCGCTCGCTGGCCTGGAAGGCGGACCGATGCAGGTATTCGGCGGCAATCGGCAGATGCGTACAGTGCATGAGCATGCTGCGGCGAATGTCTTCCAGTTCGGCGGGATCATTGCTGCCGATATAGAACACAGAAGGTGCAAGGTCGGCGGCGAAGGTATCGAGCCGCAGGGCAAACACCACCACATGGCCCGCCGAGCCTGAAGCTTCATACAGCCTTCGAGGGTCAGCGTTGTAACGGGCCGGGGTGGCGGCCTGTACGTCCCGTACATGGCTGGCATACTCGTGATCGGAGGCGTGACGGGCACAGTGACCGGCATTTTCGTTCATATCGGCCAAATCCCCCCGCTCCAGCCGCGCCAGCATCTCTTCCGGTGAGCTCCCCAGATCCAGGCCCAGATGATTGACCAGTTGCAGCTGCCCCTGCGCATCCACCTGCGCGAACAAGGCCAGTTCAGTGTAGGCCGGACCGCGCCGGATCAGGGAGCCGCCCGAGTTGTTGCAGATGCCGCCGGTGACGGAGGCCCCCATGCAGCTGGACCCGATCACCGAGTGTGGTTCGCGGCCCAGGGGCTTCAAGGTCCGCTCCAGCTGGTCCAGCGTCACGCCGGGCTGGGTCACGACCTGCCGCCCTTGATCCAGCAAGCTCAGGCCGCGCAGGCGCAGCGTATTGAGCACGATGACCGGGCGCTCATAACCGCCGTCGGCGGGCGTGGAGCCCCCGGTCAGGCCGGTATTGGCCGCCTGGCAGATCACGATGACGTCCGCTGCATGGCAGGCCTGCAGTGCATGCCACATCTCGACCAGGGTGCCGGGCCTGACCACGGCCGCCGCCTCGCCCTGCCCGTAGCGGTAGCCCCGGCAATAGCGCCGCTTGGCCGCAGCCCGGGTCAGCACGTTGGCCGCGCCCACGATGGTGCGCAGGCTGCGCAACAAGGTCTCCAGGGGCTCCATGTCGCCGCTCATTGCACGAAGAAGCGCACGCGGATGGCATCGATGGCCACGGCGATGAAGATCATCACACCTCCGATCATGCCCACATAAAAGGAAGGCACATTGATGATGGCCAGCCCGACCTGGATGACCGTGAGCAACAAGACTCCGCCCAGGATGCCCAGCACGCTGCCGCGTCCGCCGAAGGTACTCACCCCGCCGATGATGGGCGCGGCAATGGCATACAGCAGGTAGCTCGCGCCCTGGTTGGAGGTGATGGCGATCTGCCACGACGCCAGCAGATAACCGGCGATGCCGGCCATACCGCCGGCCAGCGCATAGCAGATGATCTTGATGCGATGCACGCGAATGCCCGCCGCATGCGAGGCCAGCGCATTGCCGCCGACCGCATAGATGGAGCGACCCAGGACGGTTCGGCGCAGCATCACCGACATGGCCAGCAGCGCGATGACGAAGATCAGCGGCATCAGCGGCCAGCCACCCAGCGTGGCCGAGCCTATCCAGATGTAGCCATCGTCGAGGTTGGTGATGGTCTTGCCCTGGGTGAGCGCCAGCAAGGCCCCCTGCAGCACGATCATCATGGCCAGCGTCTGGATCAGCGAGACCATGCGCAGGCGCGTGATGCACAAGCCATTGAACCAGCCGATCAGCGTCGCCACGGCCACGCCGATCAGCATGGTGATCCACCACGGTCCGCCCACGCTGGCATAAAGCCAGGCACCGATGGCCGAGGAAAAGCCCAGGTTGGCCGGCAGCGACAGGTCGATCTCGCCTACCAGCAAAGGCAACGCCACGGCCAGCGCCAACAGGCCCAGCACGGTGGCCTGCACCAGGATGTTCTGCAGGTTCATCACGCTCAGGAAGAACTGGCTGAACAGGCCAAAGCCCAGTACCAGCGCCACCAGCCAGATCCAGACCACGTTGCGCAGAACCCAGGCCAGCACCTGGCGCGGCTTGCCCCGGCCGGGAGCGGGACGGTCGGGACCCGGGGTGGTCGCGATCTCGGTTGCGGTTGTCATGGGGGAGTCTCCTTGTGTCATGTTGTCGTCACTGCGCCAGTCGGCGCAGGTGGTCGGTACTGATGTCGCTGCCACTGACGGTGTGGGCGATGCGTCCGCCCTGGAAGATGCAGATGCGATCGGCGGCCCGCGCCAGTTCGTCCACGTCGGTGGACACGATGATGACGGCCACCCCGGAGCGGGACAGCTGATCGAGCAGGCGCAGCACCTCCTGCTTGACGCCGACGTCGATGCCGCGCGTGGGCTCGTCCAGGATCAGCAGGCGCGGCGTGGTCGCCAGCACGCGACCCAGGCAGACCTTCTGCTGGTTGCCGCCGCTCAAGGTGTTGACGGCCTCCTCGCTGCTGCCCGCCTTGATGCCCATGCGCCGGAAATAGCCATGGCAGGTCTCGCGTTCCTGTGCCTCGTCCACCAGGCCGCGACGCAAGCGGCGCGCCAGCGACGACAGGGCAATGTTCTCGCGGATGGACAGATGCCCGACCACGCCGTCGCGCCTGCGGTCATCCGACAGATAGGCAATGCCCATCGCAAAGGCCTGATCGGGCGACTGCGGCAGGCTGACGGCCTGCTGCTGCGGGAAGCGGATACTGCCGCCACGCACGGGGTGCAGTCCGAACAGTGCGCGCGCCAGCTCCTTGGCGCCCTCCCCCGGCAAACCGGTCAAGCCGATGATCTCACCAGGCCGGATCGCCAACTGCGGCACGTCGAGACGCCCGCCCACGATCTCGTCGATGCAGATCGGATCGGGCCAGGCACCGCCATCAGGCGTGTGGCCACGTTCACGCTGGAACAAGTCCAGCTCCCGCCCCAGCACGAATTGCGAGAGCTGCGACGAGCTAAGACGCCGGACCTCCTCGCTGGTAGCCACCAGGCGCCCGTCGCGCAGCACGGTGACGGCGTCGCAGATGTCGAGGATTTCATCGTTGTAGTGCGAAATGAAGATGAACGTCACGCCCGAGGCCCGCAACTGGCGCATGAAGTCGAACAGCTGAAGCCGGTCCGGCACGGTCAGCGCGGCCGTCGGCTCATCGAGGATGATGATGCTGCCGCCGGAGAACATCGCGCGCAGGATGTTGAGCTTGCGCCGCGCCACCGCGTCCAGCGAACCCGCCATGCGCTCGGCCACGATGCCGCTGCCGGCCAGCATGCGCGCGGCATTCTCGCGCATGCGCCGCAACGAGATGAAGCCGCGCGAGACCGGCCACAGGCCCAGCATGAGGTTGTCCATCACCGACATGTGCTCGATGATCATCGGCTCCTGCGGCACCAGGAAGACGCCGGCGGCTTCCATGCGCTTGACGTCGGCCCCCTGCATCTCCTGCTCACCCAGGAAGATGCGGCCCTCGCTGGGCGTACGCTGGCCCGAGATCAGGCCGACCAGCGTGCTCTTGCCGGCACCGTTCTCGCCCAACAGGCCGTGGATGGTGCCGCGCCGGATGCCCAGCGTGATGTCGCGCAGGGCGTCAAAGGCGCCGTAGCGCTTGCCCAGCTTGTCCACGCGCAGCGCCAGGTCGGTGCGGCCTGCGGAGTAATTGTCAGTCGTCATGGCGTCTCCTTGCCCAAGGCCTGCGATCAGGTATAGGCGATGCCCCACACCTTCTCGGCCACATAACCCCAGTGGCGCTTGTCGGCCGCATTGCTGCGGTCGATCACGAAGGGCGGGATGATGAGCGTCGGGCCGGTCTTGCCTTTGACGATCTGGCCCTTTTCCCAGAAGTACTTCTTGTTTTCATACGGGCCGATGGGCACTTCCTTGCCGGGGATCGCGTATTTCACCAGCATCTCCACCGCGACTTCCCCATAGGCAATCGGATCCTGCGAGACGCAGGCATCCATGTAACCGTCCTGAATCCAGCGCAGCGCCACCGGTTCGCCATCGATGGTGACAAAGATGACGTGATCCTTTTCATCCACCTTCTTCCAGCGGTTCTTCTGCTGCAAGGCCGTGGCGATGCCGCGCGCGGGCGAATCGCTGGGTGCGTGCACGGCGTCGAGGTCGGGATGTTCGGACAGCGTGGCCAGGGTCACGGCCAGCATCTGGTCCAGCTTGCCTTCGGTCGGGCGACTGATGTAGGTGATGCCCGGGTGCTTGGCGAACTCGGCGTCCATGCCCTCCTTGCGCTGCCGCCAGGCCACGCTGGCCAGCGCGCCATAGCAGTTGAGCACCTTGCCCTTGGCACTGCCATGTTTTTTGACCAGCCGATTGATGATTTCCCTGGCGGCCATCACGCCGCCCAGGTAATTGTCGAAGCTGACGGTGATGGCGACGTTGCCACTTTCAGCCGGGGTGTCGATGATGGCCACCGGAATCTTTTGCTGGTTGTAGCGACGCAAGCCGCTGACGATGGCCTGGCTGTCGATGGGATCCGATACCAATGCGGCCGGACGCGACAGCATCAGCGACTGCCATTGTTCCAGCTGGCGGGTATTGTCGAAGCTGGCGTTGGTGGCCTGGAAGCTGCCCTGATGAGCCTCCACGGCGCGCTTGACGGCGGCCTCTTCGATCACGAAGAAGTAATAATCGAGGCTCTTGTTGCTGAACGGGATGAGCAACTTTTGCTGCGCACCGGACCAGCCGGGCAGGCCCAGGGCACTCAAGCCGCCCATGGCCATTCCGCCCAGCAGAAGCTGGCGGCGCGTCGATACAGGATGCGATTTCATGTCTACCTCCAATTGATTTATATAGTTTTGCTATCAGGCCCGCCGACCATCGGGTTCGAGAAGAAAGCTTCACCCGGTATACGGCGGACATCCTCGGGGAACAACAGTCAGGAACGAAACTTCATCTTCAGCTTGCACACGATCCGCCCGGCGTGTACGGAGTTTTACTAGCTCGCCGGACGCCAGGAAACATGGACCGAACCATCGAAACAGCCCACCACCATGCCCGCCGCCTCTCGGGTGAACAGCCCGTTCTCCACCACGCCGGGAATGCGGTTGAGCTCTCTTTCCAGCAGCGGTGCGTCGGCGATGGCGTGGCAATGACAGTCAAGGATGAAATGGCCGCTGTCGGTGACCACCGGACGCTCATCGCGGTGACGGCGGACGATGCGTGGCTCGATGCCCTGTGCGCGCAGCAGGTCGGTGATCATGCGTTCGGTCTGTTTCCAGGCGAACTGCACCACTTCCACCGGCAGCGGAAAGGCACCCAGACGATCGACGATCTTGCTCTCGTCACAAATGGTGATCATGCGGGTGGAGGCGTGGGCGATGATCTTTTCCCACAGCAGGCAGGCACCACCGCCCTTGATCATCTGGAAATCGCGGTCGATCTCGTCCGGCCCGTCGATGGTCAGGTCGAGCTGGCCGATCTCGTTGGGATCCATGATGGGGATGCCGACTTCGCGTGCGACATCGATGGTCGAGCGCGAGGTGGCCGTACAGGTGACCTCGAGGCCGTCGGCGATGTGCTTGGCCAGTTCCCGCACGAAGAAGTGCGAGGTCGTCCCCGAGCCCAGGCCCAGGCGCATGCCGCCGCGCACGAATTCGTCGATGGCACGGCGACCGGCCAGTTTCTTTGCTTCGTTCTGGTTCAACTGCATGGTCTCTCCTTAAAAAAGCATTTGTCCCTGGCCGCTGGCGTAGGGCGCCGATGCGCGGTTGAGCTATATCTTGTCGGTCATCCACGAATCCAACGCCGGCAACTGATCGGGGAATTCACTGTTGCTTGCCACTGCAATGGCGGTGACCAGCATGTTGACCACCAGGTGATGGTTCAGGCGCGAGGCCAGCGGCGTCATGAATTCGGTCTGGTCATACGGCAGCACGGCGATGAGCGCGTCGGTGACCTGGGCCAGCGGGCTGTCCGCGGCCGTCACCGACACCACGCGCGCGCCACGCGCCCGCGCCGCCATGGCCAGCTCCACCATGCGCCTGGTATGTCCGGATTGCGAGAAGATCAAGGCCACTTCATTGGGCCGCGATTTCTCGGCGTGCATCCATTGCTTCTTTTCCTCCATCACCGCGGCACAGCGCAGGCCCAGGCGCTGAAACTTGTGCTCGGCATCCAGCGCGGTGATTTCCGAAATACCGCTGGCATAAATGCCGATCCAGGTGGCCGATTGCAGCAGCGCCGCCGCGTCTTCGACCTGTTGCGGCACCAGGTCGTCCAATGCACGCTGGATGGCGGAGAGCGAATTGCGGCAGGTCTTGCGCACGATCTGGCCGATATCGTCGTCCTTGGTGATCTGTTCGTAGACGAAAGGTGCGCTCGGGACCAGACTCTGCGCCAGGCTCAGCTTGAAATCCTGATAGCCATTGAAGCCGAAGCGGCGGCAGAAGCGCACGATGGTCGGGTCACTCACGGCGCAGCGCTCGGCCAGAGAAGCCATGCTCATGTGGATCACCTCGCCCGGTGCCTGGCTGACGAACTGCGCGATGCGCAACTCGGCCGGTTTCATTTCCTCTTGCTCGCGCACGATCTGCTGCAGCAGGCTGTTGCTCATGGCTGTCCTTTATGTTGTTGTCGATGGCGGGGTGGCCAAAGGCGCGATTTTATAAGACAGCAGGTCGCGCAGGCGCCGCAGGCGCTGGGACGGTCGTACCTGCACCTCGCCACCGCCGCCCCACGGCACCACGAAGAACGGCACACCGGCCGCCTCGGCGGTAGCCTGGTCAACCGGGGTATCGCCGATGTAGGCCCACGCCCCCTCGGGCAGCGCCATGTGTCGCGCCACGGCGCGCAGGTGACCGGGGTCGGGCTTGCAGGCGGGAACGGCATCTGCACCGAGCGCCACTTCCACCAGCGGCGACAAGGCAAGCAGGTCGAGGATCTGGCGCGTCAGTGCATGCGGTTTGTTGGTGCAGATGCCGAGTCGGAAACCGGCAGCGTGGAGGTTCTCCAGATCTTCCTTCACATGCGGGAAGAAGCGCGTGTGGCTGGCCGGATGGCGGCGATAGTGGCCGATATAAGCTTGCACGGCATCGTCCAAAGCCGCGTCCTCCAGAACGATGCCCTGGTCTAGCAGGATGTCCCGGATCAGGCGGCGCGGGCCGTTGCCGATGAAGCGTTCGACATAGGCCACCTCCAGCGCGGCATGGCCCTGCTCCTGCAGATAGGCGTTGACCGCAGCGGCAATGTCCGGCGCGCTGTCGATCAGGGTGCCATCGAGGTCGAAGATGAAGGCCTGGTAGCGGCTCGCACGGTCTTGGCTCATGCGCCCTCCTCTTGGGCCGCGATCACGCCGAGGCGTTTGAAGCTGTCCGAGAGCGTGGCGTAGAGATTCTGATAGATCGCATGCGCTTGCCGATACCGCGCGCTGCGTGCGGGGTCGGGATGCTCGCGCGTCAGTTCCGGCATGAGACCGGCGGCGTGATCGATATCCGGCCACACCTGCAGGCCGACGCCCGCCAGCAAGGCCGCCCCCAATGCGGCGCCTTCTGCCGCCCCCTGACGGGTGAGGACATCGCAGCCCAGCATATCGGCCTGCATCTGGCGCCACAGTGCAGACCGGGCACCGCCGCCGGAGCTGCTGACCCAGTCGGACGTGACGCCCATGGCGCGCATCAGGTTCTGCATGTCGCACAGCGAATGCACCACGCCTTCCAGCACGCTGCGCGCCAGATCACCGAAGCCATGACGCGCCGACAGGCCGACGAAGGCCGCACGCGCCGAGGGATCGGGATGCGGACAGCGTTCACCGTAGAGATACGGCAGGAACAGCAGCCCGCGCGCGCCCGGCTGGCTCTGCGCAGCGGCTTCGAGGATTGCCTCAAAACTGGCTGCGCCAGCATTTGCCTGCATCGCATCGCGGAACCACGCCAGCGCGCCGCCCGCATTGAGCGAGACGCCCATGGCATGCCAGCGCTCGGGCGCTACGTTGCAGAACAGCTGGATGCGGCCATCCGGCGATGGCAGCGGGCGATCCAGTGCCGCCGCCAGAATGCCGGCGGTCCCGATGGTGGTCTGCAAGGCACCGGGCGCCACCACTCCGGCGCCCAGCGACTGGATCACGCTGTCGCCGCCTCCGCCGATGACCGGGATGCCGGGCGCGATGCCGAACAGGGTCGCCGCCTGCGCGTGGACCTGTCCGGTGATGACTTGTGATTCATGACACGTCGGAAAATGCGCCGGATCCAGTCCCGCAGCCTGCATCACACCCGTGGCCCAGCGCCGTTCGCGCACATCGAACAGTCCCGTGCCGGAGGCGTCGGAGACTTCGGTCGCCAGTTCGCCCGTGAGCACGTAGCGCAGGTAATCCTTGGGATTGAGTGCCATGTGCAGGCGCGCATAGTGCTGCGGTTCCTGCTGCTGCATCCATAGCAGCTTGCCGCCGGTGTAGCCGACCAGCATGCGATTGCCGGTGCGTGCCAGCAAGGCAGGCAAGCCGCCGGTGGCCTCGGTGATCTGGTCCGCCTGGAGCTGGTTGCGCTGGTCATTCCAGAGGATGGCGGGACGCAAGGGCCGATACTGCGCATCCAGCGGCGTCAAGCCGTGCATCTGCCCTGACAGGCCGATGCCCAGCAGCTCGCTCGGCCCCGCCGATTGCAAGGCCGATGCAACTGCCTGACGCGCGGCTGCAATCCACCAGGCCGGGTCTTGCTCGACCCAGCCTTCACGCGGTTGCGAGACCGGATAGCCGGCACTGGCGCTGGCCAGCACCTGACCGTCGGTAGAGAGCAGCAAAGCCTTGCTGGCCGAGGTGCCGATATCGATGCCCAACAGAGCGGCGCGCGTCGTCATGCCCCCACCCCGTGACGCAGGCGGACGTGCTTGAACTGGAAGTATTCCAGCAAGCCTTCGCGCCCGTGTTCGACACCCACGCCGCTTTGCTTGCGACCGCCATAGGGCGCATTCATGATGCCGGCGTCGACATGGTTGATGGCCACGTTGCCGACATCGAGCTCGGCGGCGCAGCGGTGGATTTCCTGCAGGTTTTGGGTGTAGGCATAGGCTGCCAGTCCGTAAGGGGTGTCGTTGGCCAGGGCGATGGCGTCATCGAGCCGATCGAAAGGCGCCACGCCAACCAGCGGGCCGAAAGTTTCTGCACGCATCACCAGCATCTCATGCGTGCAATCGGCCACGATACTGGGCTGGAAGAACAGTCCCTTGCCAAAAGCTTCACCTTCCGGTGCAGCGCCCCCCGTGACCAACCGCGCGCCCTTGTCCAGTGCGTCCTGCAAATGCTGGCGGGTTTTCTGCAAGGGGGCGACCTGCGCCATGGCACCCAGATCCGCCGCCGGATTCAGCAGCCCGTCACCGATGATCAGCTTGCGCGTGGCTGCGGCAAACTGGTCCAGAAAATCGGCATAGACGGTGCGCTCGACATAGATGCGATTGATGGCAATGCAGATCTGCCCCATGTTGCGGAACGAGCGCCGCACTGCGCCCTGCACGGCCTGTGGCAGGTCCGCGTGGCGCGTGACCAGCAGCGGACAGTTGCCGCCCAGTTCCAGCGAGAGTCGCTTGATGGCGGGACAGGATTGCTGGATGCGCAAGCCGGTGCGGGAGGACCCGGTGAAGGCGATCTTGGGAATGTCCGGGTGATCGACCAAGGCCTGGCCGACACTGGCGCCGTCGCCGTTGAGCACGCTCACCACTCCCGCCGGGATGCCCGCCTGCTGCGTCTTTTCCGCGATCATCAGGGCAGTGAAGGGAGTGAATTCAGAAGGCTTGATGATGATGGGGCAGCCCGCCGCCAGCGCAGCACAAAGCTTCCAACCGACCAGCTCGGCCGGGTAGTTCCAGGGCGTGATGGCGGCGACCACGCCGATGGCTTCGCGCAGGATCAGGCTCTGATAGCCGGGCTGGTCGTTGGGAATGATTTCGCCGTGTACCCGCACGGCTTCCTCGGCATAGAAGTGGCAGGCTTCGGCCAGTTTGCGGATCTCGCCCAGGGCTTCGTTGAAGGGCTTGCCCTGTTCCAGGGTCATCACCTGCGCCATGGCGGCGGCATCCGTCTCGATCAGGCGCCCCAGCGCGTGCAGGGCTTCAGCGCGTACCCGCGCGGGTTGACTCGCCCAAGGACGCCAGGCGGCAAGGGCGGCGGCGACCGTCGATGCGATCTCGGCGGGGGTGGCCACGGCGATGTGTCCGATCACCTCGTCACGTGCGGGATTGCGAACGGCCAGTTGGCCTCCCTCCCCTGCAATGAACCGGCCCTGCACAAACTGCTTGCCCGACAAACGGGCCAACATCTCTGGCATCCCCTGCATCATGAATCTCCTTGAGCGACGGTGAATATAGTATAACTAGATAAAAGAGCGCCAAGCAAACCTGTTTGCTCGAAATATTTGCGTTTTCCCCGAGAACAATGGCCGATATCTAGCAAAATTACCAAGGCGATTACTGAAATATATAGCATTACTACTTAAATGACTTGATTCAGGAGACAGCATGGCAACCACTACTTCGCGTGACCTTCATGACCGACTGGCACTGGTGACCGGCGCCGGCCAAGGCATAGGCGCAGCCTGCGCCGAGGCACTGGCGCGCCAGGGCGCCACGGTCATCTGCACCGACCTGCAGGGTGCCAGCGCGGCCAGGACGGCCAGCGCACTGGGCGGGTCGGCCCAGTCCCTGGCGCTCGATGTCACCGACAGCGCCGCCCTGAACAGCCTGGCTGCCCGCCTGCCGCCGCTGGACATCCTGGTGTGCAATGCCGGCATCGTCAGCAATACGCCGGCCGAGGAGATGAGTGATGAAGAATGGGACAAGGTACTCGACGTCAACCTGGGCGGGGTCTTCAAGACCTGCCGTGCCTTCGGGCGACGCATGCTGGAACGCGGTCGCGGGTCCATCGTCAATATCGGTTCGATGTCGGGGATGATCGTCAACGTGCCGCAACCGCAGTGTCACTACAACGCCTCCAAGGCAGCGGTCCACCACCTGACGCGCTCGCTGGCGGTGGAATGGGCCGCACGCGGGGTGCGCGTCAATGCGGTGGCGCCGACCTACATCGCCACACCGCTGTTGCAGGAACTGGAAAAGGAACCGGCGCTGATCGCCCGTTGGATGGAGATGACCCCGCAGAGGCGCATGGGCAGGCCGGAGGAAATTGCCGGGATCGTGAGCTTCCTGGCCTCGGACGCCGCCAGTCTCATGACCGGCGCCATTGTCAATGCAGACGGTGCTTATACCTGCATATGAAGCTTTGTACCGTCCGCGCAGGCAACAAAAAGGCCGGCCACCTTGCGGTGCCGGCCTGATCGGCTGGTTGCGGGTCCAGGGCGGACTCAGACGCGGTAGATCTTTTCCCCGGTCTGAACGATCCTGAATTTCTCGTTGGTCAGGGGATCCAGCGCGCGGCCATCGGTGAGCTTGTAGCTGCGGCTGAAGGCCTGGTCAGCCTGGTCAGCCTCGTCCTGTTGCGTCTGGTACACCTCTACGTGGTAAGGTGCGCCGGTCTTGCCCTTGGCATCGAATTTTTCCACCAGATCCATATGTCGTCTCCTTAGTCGTGGCCTTGCGCCAAGGTCAACGATAGCAGATTTGGCGCGGCTTTCCAGCGCATTGCATGTTGCAGCGCACAGAGATGAAGTTCCGTGCGCTGCTCCGAGGCTCCCCGATCAGAAATGCAAGGTCACGCCGACACCGAACTGCCGCGTCACCTCAGCCTTGTTCAGACCGAATTTGGCACCGGCATCCAGATCCACCGTCTTGTTGGGTGACCAGATCGCACCCACCAGGGCATAGGAAGGCAACTTGCGGCTGGAAGCGTCGGGGTTCTGTGCCAGGCCGGTATCGGCCACCAGGCGCCACTGCTCATTGAGGCCATATGCGACGGCTACCGAAGCGCGCCACAGGGTCTTGCGTTGCCCCTCCCGGTCACTTTCCAGCTTGAAGCGGTTGTAGCGCAGGCCCAGGTTGCCATGCAGCGCCCACGGGCCGGTCTCGTAGGAGGCGATGCCGGTGAGGGCCATGCTGTTTCTGCCGGTGCCCAGGCCCTTCTCTTCGTCGCCGCTGGGCATGAACAATTCTGGCTTGAGCGCCAGCGCCAGGCCATCGGCTTCATGGAAACGCCATTTGGCGCCCACTGACACATCCCCCACCCCGGTGCCGCTTGGAGCCTGGAAGGTCTGCGGCAGGTTGAAGAACATGTCCAGCTTGTCCGTCACGCCGTAGGTGAAGGTCAATCCGCCCACATGAGCGGCGTTGCCGTCCTGCCTGCTCCAGTCGGTATTCATTTCCAGCTGCATGCCGCCACTGCCTTGTACGCCGGCATCATCGGTGACCAGCGGATGAGCGGCAAAGGCCGGATGACTGGCGGCCAGCAGCAGTGCGGTCAGGCAGGACACTCGGATGGTTTTGTTTTTCATGAAAGACCCCACTTTCTTGCACTTTATTTTGATCGGTACGGCATTCGCGTGGCCACGATGACACACCCGTGCCTGCCGCAGACGTGACGGAGCACGTCGCAGGCGACGGAGACAACATTGTGGTCGGAGCGAACCGAAGGGAAATCGCGCCGCTGCCATGCCGGGGACACATTAGCAAAGGAAATTGCCAGGCATTCCGGACAGGAAAGGCGCAGGCAAGGCCCTATTGATGAATATGTCCTCGTTGGTGGCTGCGGTAAATGCCGTGGCTTTTACGGAAGGAACATCAATCTGGCTGGGTTCATCGAGCCTTGCGAGCCGCCGGAAGCGAAGTCAGGACAGAGTCTGATGATGACGGGGAGATGCGGGCCACGGGCGGTTCCTGCAACGTTCCTGACGATCAACAGAGGCGCTTCACTTCCAGAGCGAGGGGGATAGTACCATCGGCACCTGACAAATCAGCAACGAAAAACTTCGATTTTTCATGACTAAATCTGACGCTGACTGCAATCCATTCACTCGGGCCGTTGCGCCGCAGCGAGCAGCTCCGGGCCGATCTCGCGCAGCACGCGGGTCGGCACCTTGAGCAATGCTCCCCATTCACTCCAGTCCCAGGACACGCGGCCGCACAGGTATTGCAGACTGGAGAGCGGCAACTCGAAACGTTCCCCCAGTTCCAGCAGACGCGGCAGCAGGGCCGGCCGCTGGGCATCGCTGGCCACGCAGACGTCGGCCACGCAGGCAGCCAGTTCCAGCAGGCGGATCAGGCGCTGCTGACGGTCTTGCTCATCCATGCCGGTGTTGTCGGCCTGGCCGTGATACAGGACGCTTTCGCAGAAGAGCTTGGGGAACAGCCAGTCCTGCATCATCGCTGCGGCCAGTTCCAGATGGTTGAATCCGAACAGTGCCTTTTCTTCCTGTCGCAACGAGGCGCCCTGCACGCCGGTGCGCAGCAGCTCGCCGTAACGTTTGGGACGCGCCGAGGCCAGCCCCAGCCGGCCGATATCGGCCAGCAGACCGATGGTGAACATTTCTGCCGGCGGCGCCACCTGGAGCAGGTCGCCCAGGGCCTGACCAGCGCAGGCCATGGCCGTGCAACGGCTCCAGAACAGGTCATAGTCGAACTGCTCGCAATCCCCGCGCCGCGCCGATTCGGTCAGCGAGATCGCCAGCGCCATCTGACGCACCGCATGCAGACCGACCATCAGCAACAGCTCGATATTGACGGCGGCCACCATGCGCCCCTTGTTGATGTTGGGGATGTTGGCAATCTGGATCAGGCGACCGGCCAGCACCGGATCACCCTGCACCTGCGCCACCAGCTCCGGCAGCGCAATGTCTTCCTGCTGGCACATCTGCATGATCTTCAGACGCACACCCGAAGGCGCAGGCAAGACTTCAGAGTCTTGCAGTTCACGGAAAACCAGGGGATCGACGTAATGAGACATGAGGATTCGTGTGATTCTTTTGAGTTCGATGCTTGGCGCAATGCCAATTTGAGTTCACCACAAGCATACCCAAATAATGTGCATTGTGCGTTGCGGCAATGCAAACGGAAATCAAGTTTCATCAGGACACGTCGGCCTGCTCACTGACAGGAAGGCAGGGCGGGCACTGACAGTGGCGTGCCGTGCTTGCCGTTAAGCTGACAAGTGGAAGCGGCATCGGCAACTCTGCAAAAAGCTTCATATAACTTGCGACAAAGCCGCGACAAGACCGCTGCAGGCATGGACAAAGCGGGCCGGACACGGCAAAACGGAGCCGCACGATTTTTTCAAGGCAGAGCAAGGACAACTCCCGCATGGAAGACATGGTAGTGGTGCGCAAGGAAGGGCTGTATTGCGTCCCCGGCGATTTCTACATCGATCCCTGGCGCCCGGTGGCGCACGCGGTCATTACGCACGCCCACGCCGACCATGCCCGTGTGGGCCATGGGCACTATCTGGCGGCGGCACCGGGCGCGGGCATCCTGCGGGCGCGCCTGGGTGCGGATATCCCCCTGCAAACGTTGCCTTATGGCGAGCGCATCAACCACAATGGCGTACGGCTGTCGCTGCACCCCGCTGGACACGTGCTGGGCTCGGCGCAACTGCGCATGGAGCACGAAGGCCGTATCTGGGTGGCCTCGGGTGACTACAAGCTGGAACCTGACGGTACCTGCGCGCCCTTCGAGCCGGTGCGATGCCACGCCTTCATCACCGAATCCACCTTCGGCATGCCGATCTATCGCTGGCAAGCGCAGCAGGAGATCTTCGACGAGATCAACCGTTGGTGGCGCAGCAATGCCGCGCAAGGGCGCGCCAGCGTGCTGTTCTGCTATTCCTTTGGCAAGGCGCAGCGCATTCTGCATGGCATCGACGCCAGCATCGGTCCCATCATCTGCCATGGCGCAGTGGAGCCGCTCAACCTGCTCTATCGCGAAGCCGGCATCGCCCTGCCGGAGACGCTCACCGTAGGCCAAGCGGAGGCCGACAAACGCAGCAAGGCCACCGTCTACGCCGGCAGCCTGGTGATCGCGCCGCCGTCGGCGGCAGGTTCGCCCTGGATACGCCGGTTTGGCGACTACAGCGATGCCTTCGCCAGCGGCTGGATGCGCTTGCGAGGGACACGTCGGCGGCGCGGGGTCGACCGTGGCTTCGTCCTCTCCGACCATGCGGACTGGCCGGCCCTGCACGAGGCGATCCGCGCCACCGGCGCCGAGCGGGTCATCGTGACCCATGGTCAGGTCGCCACCATGGTGCGCTGGCTGCGGCAGCAAGGGCTCGATGCCGGCGCCTTTGCCACCGAATACGGAGATGAAGAAACGCAAGACAGCACTACCCCGGCTGCGCCCGTAGCAGCGCAGGAAAGCGGCCGTGCGTGAATTTTCGCGGCTCTATGCCGAACTGGACGCCACCACCTCCACCACCCGCAAGCTGGCCGCCCTGCAGGACTACTTTGATCGTGCTCAAGCCGCCGATGCGGCCTGGGCAGTGTACTTCCTGGCCGGGGGCAAGCCGCGCCAGACGGTTCCTACCAGCTTGCTCAAGCAATGCGCGATGCAATACGCGCAGATCGATGAATGGCTGTTCGAAGAGTGCTATCACAGCGTGGGCGACCTGGCCGAGACCATCGCCCACGTCCTGCCGCCGCCCTCCGGCGCCAGCGACCTCGGGCTGGCGCGCTGGATGGAGGAGCGCATCGCGCCCTTGCGCGGCGCCGATCCGGCCGTCATCCGCAGCGCCCTGTTCGCCGCCTGGGATGAACTGGACTGGCAGGGACGCTTCCTGCTGTCCAAACTGATCGGCGGCGGTTTTCGCGTGGGCGTGTCGCGCCTGCTGGTCACACGGGCGCTGGCTGGCGTTGCCCGGCTCGATCCCAAGCTGGTCGCACAACGCATGGTTGGCTGGACCGATGGCCGCACCCGGCCCGATGCCCTGCGCTTTGCCGCACTGATTGCGCCGGCCGCGGGTCAGGATACGCAGTTGCAGGGTGGGCAGCCCTATCCCTTCTTCCTGGCCCATCCGCTGATGGAGGTGCCAGACACTCTGGGACCGCTCTCGGACTGGCAAGTCGAATGGAAATACGATGGCATCCGCGCCCAGCTGGTGCGCCGACAGGGGAGCAACTGGCTGTGGTCGCGCGGAGAAGAACTGATCACCGACCGTTTTCCCGAACTGGCCAGGCTGGCCCTGCCCGATGGCACCGTCATCGATGGCGAGATCGTTATCCGCCTGGTCGATTGCGGCCCGCAAGCTGATCGCGTGGCGCCTTTCGCCGACCTGCAAAAACGCATCGGTCGCAAGAACCTCACCGCCCGCCTGCTGGCTGACCTGCCCGCCGGTCTGATCGCCTACGATCTGCTGGAACAGGACGGCCAGGATCTGCGCAGTCTGCCCCAGCATGAACGCCGCCACCGACTGGAAACCCTGGTGCAGGCCCATGCCGCGCCCGCCCTGATGCTGGCGCCCCGCATCGTCGCCTCTGACTGGAGCAGCCTGGCGCAGCTGCGCAGCAGCGCGCGCGAGCGTGGCGTGGAAGGCATGATGTTGAAGCAGCGGGAGGCACACTATGGCATTGGGCGCACCCGCGATGTCGGAACCTGGTGGAAGTGGAAGGTCGATCCCTATTCCATCGATGCCGTGCTGATCTACGCCCAGGCAGGTCATGGGCGGCGTGCCTCGCTGTACACCGACTACACGTTTGCGGTGTGGGACGCTCCGGACGAACACGGCGAGCGTCGGTTGGTGCCCTTCGCCAAGGCCTATTCCGGCCTCACCGATGCCGAGATCGCGGTGGTCGACCAGGTCATCCGCAAGACCACCATCGAGAAATTCGGTCCAGTGCGCAGTGTCAGGCCGAGCATGGTGTTCGAGATCGGCTTTGAGGGCATCGCCCTGTCGTCCCGCCACAAGGCGGGCATCGCCGTGCGCTTCCCGCGCATCCTGCGCCAGCGCCCGGACAAGACGGTCGAACAGGCCGATACCCTGGCCAGTCTGCGGGAGCTGCTGGGGCCCACCGCCAGCCTGCCCTCCGAGGAAAAACAGAAAGAACTGCATCGTGCCACGCAAGACGACTAATTCCCGTTCCAGCGGGAAGATCGCCCTGTCTCAGGCTGAACAATGGTTCAGCCAGCGCGGCTGGGAGGTTTTCGATTTCCAGCGCGCCGTCTGGCAGGCCGCCACCTTGGGCAAGAGCGGCCTGCTGCATTCCGGCACGGGCTCGGGCAAGACCTATGCGGTCTGGTTCGCCGCCCTGCTGCACGCCGAACCCAGGCTGGGGCAGCCGGACCTGCCCACCCATGTGAGCGGCCTGCGGGTCTTGTGGATCACCCCCATGCGCGCCCTGGCCACCGACACTTTGCGCGCCCTGCAAGCGCCGCTGGCCGACCTGCTGCCGCACTGGCAGGCTGGCATGCGCACCGGAGACACCGCCGCTGGCGAGCGTGCGCGCCAGATGAAATCCCTGCCCCAGGCCCTGGTGACGACCCCGGAAAGCCTGTCGCTGCTGCTGTCGCAAGCCGATGCCCAACAACGCTTTGCGAAGCTCGATGTCGTGATCGTGGATGAGTGGCATGAACTGATGGGCAACAAACGTGGCGTACAGGTGCAGCTTGCCCTGGCGCGCCTGAGACGCTGGCGGCCAGGGATGGTGGTGTGGGGGCTGTCGGCCACGCTGGGCAATCTTGAGCAATCGCTGCAAGTCCTGCTCGGTCCTGCGGCTGCCGGACAGGGCGTGCTGGTACGGGGCGAGCAACGCAAGCGCATCGTCATCGATACCCTGTTGCCACCGCAGCCGACCCGCTTTGCCTGGGCTGGCCACCTCGGCATGCAGATGCTGCCGGCCGTGGTGCAGGAGATTGAGGCTAGCGGCAGTTCGCTGGTCTTCACCAACACACGTTCCCAAGCTGAACTCTGGTACCAGAATCTGTTGGACGCCCGGCCCGACTGGGCGGGCATCATCGCCCTGCATCATGGCTCCCTGGACCGTGAAGTGCGGGACTGGGTCGAACACGGCCTGCGTGATGGCCGACTCAAGGCCGTGGTCTGTACCTCCAGCCTGGACCTGGGCGTGGATTTCACCCCGGTGGAGCGGGTGTTGCAGATCGGCAGCCCACGTGGCGTGGCCCGGCTGCTGCAGCGCGCCGGGCGCTCCGGCCACTCACCGGGGCGCAGCTCGCGCGCCACGCTGGTGCCGACCAACAGCCTGGAGCTGGTGGAAGCCATCGCCGCCCAGGATGCGGTAGCGGCCGGCCGCGTCGAAGAACGTGCGGTACCCGGGACACCGCTGGACGTACTGGTCCAGCATCTGGTGACCATCGCCCTGGGAGGCGGTTTCCGCGCCGATGAGCTGTTGCAGGAAGTGCGCCAGGCCTGGTCCTATCGCGACTTGCGCGAGGACCAGTGGCAATGGGCGCTGGACTTCGTGGCGCGCGGCGGCCGGAGCCTGAGCGCCTATCCGGAATACCACCGGGTCGCCCTGGGACAAGACGGGGTCTACCGCGTTGACGTGCCGGCCATTGCGCGGCGGCACCGGATGAACATCGGCACCATTGTCGCCGACGCCAGCCTGCACGTGCAGTACCTGAAAGGCGGACGCATTGGCACGATTGAAGAAGGATTCATCGCGCGCCTGCGTCCGGGTGATCGTTTTCTCTTTGGCGGGCGCGTACTGGAGTTCGTCCGGGTCCATGAGATGACGGCCTGGGTGCGCCGCAGTACTGCTGGCAGCGGCGCCGTCCCGCGCTGGCAAGGCGGGCGCATGCCCTTGTCCTCGACCTTGGCGCAGGCCGTGCTGGAGCGCCTGCAACAAGCCGAACAACAGCATTTCGACGGCCCGGAAATGCAGGCGGTGCGGCCACTGCTGGCGCTGCAGGATGCCTGGTCGGCACTGCCCACCGGTCAGCGGCTGGTGGTGGAAGCACTCAAGAGCCGGGAGGGCCATCACCTGTTCTTCTATCCCTTCGCCGGCCGCCTGGTCCACCTGGGACTGGCGTCTCTGCTGGCCTGGCGCCTGGCCAGCACGCGGGCAGCCACGTTCTCGATGGCCGTCAACGATTACGGTATCGAACTGCTGGCGGCGGAGCAAGTGGAGTGGGCGCGCCTGGCCCCGGACCAGGCACAAGCGCTCTTCAGCGAGGAGCACTTGCTGGACGACATACTCTGCAGCCTGAACGCCACCGAACTGTCGCAGCGACGTTTCCGCGAGATCGCTCGCATTGCCGGGCTGGTCAGCCAGGGCTATCCCGGCCAGCACAAGAGCGCGCGCCAGTTGCAGGCTTCGTCGGCGCTGTTCTTCGAGGTCTTCCGCAAGCATGATGCCGGCAATCTGCTGCTCACCCAGGCCCAGCGCGAGGTGCTGGAACAGGAGCTGGAACTGGAGCGCCTGCGCAGCACCCTGGCCGAGCTGCGCGCACGCACTCTGAGGCTGGTGCAGCTGGAGCGCCCTACCCCGTTTGCACTGCCGCTGATGGTGGAACGCTTCCGCGAGAAGCTCTCGACCGAGAAACTGGCCGACCGCGTGGCGCGCATGCTGCGCGAGCTGGAAGGTGCCGCCGACAAGACCGCCTCGCGTGAACAACCCAAGCCCGCCACCCGGCGCAAGGCCAAGCCCAAGACTGCCGCATGATGCCCTACCCCAGCTTCGACGCCGATGGCGCCATCCTGACCATGCTGCCCGAACGCGCGCTGCTGTGGCGCCAGCGTGCCATGCTGATCCTGGCCGATGTGCATTTCGGCAAGGCAGCGGCCTTTCGGGCCGGCGGCATTCCGGTGCCGCACGGCACCACGCGGGCCAACCTGGAGGCCATCGATGCGCTGGTACAGCAGCATGCAGTGCGTCACATCGTGTTCCTGGGGGATTTCCTGCATGCCCGCGCGGGACGTGCTGCTGGAACGCTCTCGGCACTGGCGCAATGGCGTGGCCGCAACGCGGGACTGACGCTCACGCTGGTGCGTGGCAATCACGACCATCATGCGGGTGATCCGCCCGAAGTCCTGGGCATGGAACTGGTCGATGAGCCCTGGCGGGTCGGCCCGCTGGCGTTCTGCCATCATCCGCAGACAGTGGACGGTGCCTTTGCCATTGTGGGCCATGTGCATCCGGTGTATCGCCTGTCCTCGGCGGGCGACAGCTTGCGGCTGCCCTGCTTCGTGGTGGACGGGCGCTGGGCGATGCTGCCGGCATTTGGCGCGTTCACGGGCGGCCATCGTGTCGATGCCTTGCCGGGACAGCGCATCTATTTGGCGGCCGAGGATTGTGTCTTGCCGCTGCCGGGCTGAGCCGCCACGCAATAAGGGGTATCATCGACGCGCTGATATTCATACGAGGAGACAAAGACAATGACATGCAAACACCGCCTGCTGGCCCTTTCGATTGCACTCGGCCTGGGCGTTCTCGCTAACGCGCCGGCACAGGCAGATGCGCTGGCCGACATCCAGAAGGCTGGCGTGGTCCGCATCGGCGTACCGCAGGACTTTGCGCCTTTCGGTTCAGTCAATACGGACCTGCAATTGCAGGGGCTGGACATCGACGTGGCCAAGCTGATCGCCCAGAAAATGGGCCTCAAAGTGCAACTGGTGCCGGTGGCCAGCGCCAACCGCATCGCCTACCTGCAGACCCACAAGGCCGACCTGGTCATCTCCACCCTGGGCAAGAATGCCGAGCGTGAAAAGGTGATCGATTTTTCCCAGCCCTATGCGCCCTACAACAACAGCGTGTTCGGCGTGGCCAGTGTGGCGGTGAGCGGCCCTGCCGACCTGGCCGGCAAGACCGTGGGCGTGGCGCGCGGTACCTTCCAGGACCTGCAACTGACCGACACGGCGCCCAAGAGCGCCACCATCAAGCGCTACGAGGACAACAATGCCATGATCTCGGCCTATGTCTCAGGCCAGGTGCAACTGGTGGGTACGGGGGACTTTGTCGCCTATGCGCTGGCCGAAAAGGCACCCGGCAACAAGCCGGTGCTCAAGTACATCATCCATGAATCAGCCTGCAGCGTCGGCTTGAACAAGGGCGAAACCGCCTTGCTCGGCAAGGTCAACGAGGTGCTGACCTCGGCCAAGAAGAACGGCGAACTCAATGCCATCGTGCAGAAGTGGCTCAATGTGCCGCTCCCGGCGAAGATGGCCAGCACGTTCCAGTAAGCAGCAAATCTGTTTGAAGCTTCATGCCGCGATGCTGCGTCATGAAGCTTTATTTTTCACCCATATTTCAGTCATGAATTAGCGAAATTTTTCGATGGAGGTAGCCAGCCCGGACTGGCAAAATGCACGGCACAAAAATGAGCGGCCTGATTACTGAGCGCCGCTGCCATGCAGCAGTCGATGACAGGGGGTAGCACGGGGACAACTTGATGCCAGCGTGGTGTTGAAAACCAACACACGTTCGTTCGCAGCACAGCGAATGGCGGACCATCAAGATGAGGCTATCCCGTGACGCAAGATGCAGCACCGCCCCGCCGGCAGCACAGCGCGCCTGTTGCACCGCGCTTGCTTTCCACGCTCCTTTCTGGTTTCCCCTCTACGCTGTTCGGCCCTGGCCTGTCGCAACACGCGCGCCTGATCACGCTGGCCAGCGCCCAGGAAGCCGGCTTGCCTGAATCCTTGGTCGTGGAGCGCTTCCACGGCCAGGAGAGCGTCAATGACAACTTCCAGTTCGACATCGACGCCCTTTCGATTTCCACCGATCTCGATCTCAAGCAATTCATCGGCACCGAGCTGACCCTGCGGCTGCTTCAGGCTGACGGCAGCCGGCGCGCCTGGCATGGCTACTGCACGCAGGCTTCATGGCTGGGTGCCGATGGCGGGCTGGCGCGCTACCGGCTTCGGCTGGAATCCTTTCTTGCCTTCCTCGACCGCCGTCGCGACAGTTTCCTGTTCCAGGACATGAGCGTGACCGACATCGCCAGCGCGGTCCTGAAGGAATACCCGCAAGCCAATTTCGCATTGGAGGTCACCCAGCCTCTCAGCAAGCGCGACATCTGCACGCAATATCGCGAAAGTGATTTCGCCTTCCTGCGCCGCATCCTGGCCAGCGAGGGGCTGAACTTTCGCTTCGAGCATCAGCAGGAAGGTGAGCAAGGCCACGCTCATGGCCAGCAACAGGCGAGGCACAAGCTGGTCATCTTTGACCGCGAGGCCAAGGCACCGGATCTGCCGGGCGACGATACGCGCATCCGCTTTCACCGGGTCGCGGCCACCGAGGCCAGTGACGCCATCACCGACTTTGGCGCCGTGCGCAGCGTGCGTTCCAATGCGGTGGCCCTGGCCAGTTGGCATCCCGAGAAGATTTCTTCACCTTCGGCCGAGGAGAGCTCCAGCCTGGATGCCGGTGAACTCCCTGCCCTGCCGGTCTACGACGGTACCGGCCAGCAGGACTTTGCGGACCAGCAAGCGGCCGCGACCCATGCACGGTTGATGCTGCAGGCCCTGGAAATGCAGAACAAGCACTTTGAAGGCACAGGCGCGGCGCGCCAGCTCGGTGCTGGCATGCAGTTCACGCTGAGCCAGCACGAGCGCTATCCCGACGGTGAAAACCGCTTCAAGCTGCTCTCGGTCAGTCACAGTGCACGCAATAATTTCGACAGCAACATTGCCCAGATCCTCGACCAGGTGCTCCCCGCCTCGCTGGGAAATCTGTTCGGCAAGACGCCCGCATCGGACAGCGCATCGGAGGACGACCTCAAGACTGGCACCTACCGCAACAGCTTCGTGGCCTTGCGCGACGTGGTCCCCATTGTCCCCATCGCCATCACGCAACGCCTGAAACCGACTGCACGCGGCCCCCAGACTGCGCTGGTGACCGGCCTGCCGGACGTGGCCGTCACCACGGACCGCAATCACCGCGTCAAGGTCCAGTTTCACTGGCAGCGCGGGAAGTCGCCCAATCCGGGCGGCTTGCGCGACACCGGGAACCTCGGTGACAAGAACGGCAACGCCCCCGGCAACGATGCCTCCGGTACGTGGGTGCGCGTGGCCGAAGCGCAGTCCGGCCCCAATTGGGGCAGCCAGTTCACGCCGCGCGTCGGCAGTGAAGTGTTGATCGATTTCATGGAGGGCGACATAGATCGTCCGGTAGTGGTCGCGCAGCTCTACAACGGCAGCGACGTGCCGCCCTTTCCGGCTGGCGCTGATTCCGGGGCCAATCACGCCGGCACGCTCTCGGGCTGGCACAGCACGGCGCATGATGGCAGCGGCTTCAATCAATGGGTGGTGGACGACACGCAGTTGCAGTTGCGCATGCGGCTGGCGTCCAGCCAGGCCAAGTCCCAGCTCAATCTCGGCCATCTGATCGAACAGGCCGACACCGGTGCCCGGCGCGGCAGCTATCGCGGCCAGGGTTTTGAATTGCGTAGTGATGCCTGGGGCGTGGTGCGCGGCGCGCAGGGCTTGCTGATTTCCTCGACGGCGCGTCCGGTTGCCGGTGCCAGCGTCACCAGCACGCAGATGGATGCCCACGAAGCCGTGGCGCAATTGAAGGGTGCGCAGCAACTGGCGCAGATCATGGGCGAGGCCGCCGCACAGCAGCAGGTGCTGCATAGTGCGGCGGCATTCAAGGCCAAGAGCGAGTTCATCTCCATCATCGATCCGGCGGACCAAGGCAAGCATCCGGGCAGTGTGAACGGCCAGGAGGCCTTCAAGAGCCAGCCGGAGTCACGCGAGAACGACCGTGCGCGACCAGTCGAGATGTTCGCGAAAGCCGCTGTGCTGATGGAGTCCCCGACCAACATCAACTGGACCAGTGCGGCTTCCACCGTGCTCTACGCTGGCGAAAGCCTGCACTGGACCACGCAGGGGGATACGCACTGGACTGCCGCCGATACCGCCAGCCTTGCGGCCGGCAAGGCGGCCACGCTCTTTGCGCACGACGGCGGCATACAGGCCTTCGCCGGCAATGGTCCGGTTTCCTTGCAGGCGCATACCGATGCGCTGGAGATCCTGGCTGACAAGGAGGTGAGCGTCATCAGCGTCAATGAAGGCATCGAGATCAAGGCACGCCAGAAGATCGTGCTGCAGGCGGGGCAGGCTTCGGTGACGCTGGAGGGTGGGAATATCACGTTTGCCTGTCCGGGGACGTTTTCGGTGAAGGGGGGAGCGCATGCTTTTCCCGGAGGAGCGAGTGCAGCGGCAAGCCTGTCTCCTTTACCGAAAAGCACCGTGGATGCAAAAGATTCACGGAAATTCTCGTTCTCGCGGTAAGGATTCCATATGCTCATCAGCCCGCCTTTTCTTCCTCCGCATCTTGATCAGGACGATGATGGCTATCTGCAGAGGGCCATGCGTAGCCCGGAACATGGGAATTTCCCGGTCAGCCATAAACTCTCGTGGCACGGAGGCTTGCATTTGGAAGCCCCAGCTCGTAATAACGGTCGAGAACCTGTTCGGGCCATTGCCGATGGCATCGTCGCTTACGTTCGACAACCAACGGCGCGCCCTTCCACCGCTACTGAAGATGAAAAGCATGTACTCGGCTATATGGGATGGACAGATGACGGCTGCATCATCATTCGCCACGATTCTACGATCGGAGCCCAGAACGATGCAGAAACGCCAGTACGTTTCTACTCCATCTACATGCATCTGCAGACGATACGCGGTATCAAGGTCGGCCAAACAATTTATCGCAAGGCCGAGTTGGGCAGTGCAGGCTCATTTGAGGGGCACGCCAACATCATCCACTTTGAGATCATCTGCGACGACGACAACCTTAAAAGACTGCTCGGCCGCAATACGGGTGACCTCAACATCACGACAAACGGTCGTACCGATGCGGTCTTTGGTGAAATTTACTTCAGGTTGCCAGCCAATACCCTACTCTACTCACAGCGTCCTCCCCTGAATGAGAAAGCTGGCGTCGGCGGAACTGTATTGACCGAAGTCCTACTCGTGGGACTTCGTTTCGGAGGTGGACATGGTCATGTCAGCACCTATCGCACGGACGGCACCCGAGTAGGCGCAGTACTGAAGGAAAATGAAGCTGAATACGAACTTTACCGCCAGGCTGGAAAAATCGTTCAGGCGTACAGAGCCGCACGAGCCAGCCAAGTACCGTCACACAGCGCAGTCTACGAGTTGCTGCGATTCGGACGGATCTTGGGACCGGATCCCCTGATGCCAAGTGACACGCCACACTGGCGGCAGATCTCCACAGCGGATGCAAAAGGATGGGTGAATCTGAACGCCACAGGTGTTTTCAAGTACAGCGATGCCGATGCGCCCCAGTGGGCGGGCTGGCAACTGCTGAAGGACTACGACGACCAGAACAGCCGTTGCGATCTTGACGTGCTTCGCAAAATGCTGGACGAAAACGGTGACATGATCACGACCTGGGCCGAGGCGGAACGCCGCATGAAAGACATAGAGATCCAACGGCTCATGCGAGGGATGGTGTGTAAATTTCCGACTGAATGGCAACGAGCGGGCGTCGTGCAGCGGTGGAATTGGCTGACCAAGGAAGGCCCGAGCACCGAAGGTAGCAAAACGCCAAGCCTGACGAAAAGTACTTACCTGTCACTCGCCGACTTCCCTGCTTTTCAGCGTCATGTGGAGGCATTGGCATTCTGGGAACATGCTGTGCTCGACGGTATCGACGCCGCACATTGGCACTTTCATCCGAGAAAATTCATTGAACACTTCAGGAAATGCGGCTGGCTAAGCATTGGGGAAATGAAGCGCATTTATGCGGACAAGGAGAGCCTCTATAGAGATGTTGGTCAGTCGGGGGAAACCGTCAAAGAAAGATTCCGCCTCAGTCTCAATCTCGTCTTTCGGAAATATCTTCTCAATACGCCCGTCAGGATGGCCCATTTCTTTGGACAGGCTGCACAAGAAAGCTTTTTCTTGTTGCTGACCCGTGAGGCGGCCATTGTGGTCCACAAAGCAATCAAGGAAAACCATATTTCGATCCAGCGAGAAGGTAATGGATATCTTCAGATTACAGAGAATAATAAGAGTCAACTACTCCACTTTGCTGACCCAAGTAAAAAAGGTTACTACGAAGGACGCATCGATTTGGCTAATACAGACCTCGGAGACGGAATGAAATTTCGCGGCAGAGGCCTGAAACAGTTGACGGGACGTTTCAATTATTCAGAGTACTGGGTATTTCGCGGTTGGCTTGATCGCAATTCTTTCGATGCTGGCTGGTTTAGAAACGGGGGGAAAGGGCCAACCATCAGGGATCCGCAGATCGTGGCGGATATTCCTTATAACGCTGTAGATACCGCAGGCTTCTATTGTGCAAAAAACGTTATTCTGAAAGCAGCTGACGGAGGGGCTAACGCAAAGGCTTCCGCAGCCGTAAGTCGGCTAATTAATCCTCATGAACTCCCAGCAAAACCGACACGATCAACCTATACGATGTTGTCCTACATCACCCTCGGCGATGGAATCTAAATACCCTCTGTCACTATTTCTCTCAATGTTTTTCTTATTTCCAGATCCGATCAGCGCCTCGAACATTGAACTTCGCAATTCGTTCCGCGGCGGAGCAAATGGATTCGCGTTCAAAGCAGGAACACGTACAGTTTCAATTCCGCTCGGTATCCGAGTGAGCGACTGGGCCGTCAACTGTTCAAGAACCCGTGCCATTGCATGGGGACAAGACCTAAGTAAAGCACGGATAGGTGCCCCGCCCGTTAATAAGGTTTACGTCATTGATCTAACAAAGAGAAAGCCGATTAATCATTTCACGAGAACGAGGGGCCCCTACGAAGCGGCCTTCAGCAGGAATCACAAAACAGCGATAGTGGATCACGATATCGTGGACCTGACGACAGGAAAGGTGGTCGACGTGATTTACGACATGAATCTTGATTTGGAAACTTGTCCCGCATTTCCCGGAAAGCAGTCGAACTAGTACGACTTCAGCTCTGTCAGCGCATAAATTCCCAATCACCTCAAATGATCTCAATGTTCACTCGCTTAATCATCGCGTGTGCTGCCACGGCATCGGCAACGCTTGCCCTTTCCGCCACATCAGCACGGATCGAAGTGAAGCCAATTACGTACAACGGCTCGCTGCCTTATGTCGAATCCGGCGACGCCAAGCGTGACGCCCGCATTAACCATCGCATCTTCCTCGATTTGATCGGGCAGCCAGCTCCCGCCAGATATTCCGACGGCATCAAGAAGCCCAAGGAGCAGATCGGATTCCAAGGCAGCTCGGATTTTGGTTTCCTGGTGTTGCGCAACGATGATCGGATGCTGGCACTCGAGGTTGATAGCGAGGGCTGCGGTGCCTATTGCGAGCATTACTGGGCGCATTACAACTTCGATGCGGCTACCGGACGAAAGATTGCAGTTTCGGACATCTTCACGCCAGGAGGAGGTGCGGCGCTGCTGAAGCAGAATCTCGCGAAGCGGCAAGCCGAGTACAGGAAAGCCATTGCAGACCTGAACAAGGAGGCCTTAGCCAACCGCAAGAAGCAGGGCATCACAATACCGTGGCCGCAGTCTATGCCCGACAGCAAACCAGACGAGGAAGAAGAGCGCATCGCGTTGACCATCAGCATGTACGAATCCTGCCTGGAGTCAATGCGCTCACCCGACTATGGCAAGTATTACAAATTAGATGATATCTCGCTGCAAATCGACCGTGAATCCATCACCTTTCTGTATGACCGCTGCAGTAACCACGCTGAGCGGGCGCTGGACGACGTGGGCGAACAGAAGGTCACTTACAAAATCATCGATCTGACGCAGTATTTCACTGCTTACGGAAAGTACTTGTTCATGAGCGGCCCGCAAGCTGCTCCGCGTGCCGAACCGTATCGGCAGATTCTGAAAGGCCGAGTGGGGCAGGCGGCCATCACACTAGAATTGTCCGAACTCTATGACGACGGTTCGCTGTCCGGAAGCTACTTCTACGATAAGTACCGCAAGCCGATCCCGCTGAGCGGCAAGGTAAATGGCGGCGTCGTTGAGTTCACAGAGTCCGAAAGCAGCGATACACCCAAACCGATGATTCGGGCCACGATCAAGGGCGACGAGCTACAAGGCCAATGGATTGGTAAGAAGACCCTCGATTTCTGGGCTGCACCCTGATCCTGATCACCCTTGCTGTCACCAAAGCAAACGCAAGCGAAACCACGCCATCGAATCAGACATTCTCACGATATCAGCAGGTAAAAATAAAGGATAAGAGCTTAACGCTCACAAACTGCACGCAGTCAGACAATGTGACTTATGCCACTTATGAACGCCCAGAATCAATCTCTGGGAGTGCCAATCAAAACCTCCAACCATGCCCCTGTTACTGACGTCAAACTACTCACTAGCTCTCTTTCTTTTCGCACTCTTCACCTGTCCTGCGAAGGCTGGAGCCGAAACTCCCAGGCATCGCAGCGACTTCCGCGCTGTCGGCAACCAATTCGCTTTTGAAGCGGGCAGACGCACTGTCGCCGTCCAACTGGACATTCCGGTGAACCAATGGGCCGTCAACTGCGCCCGGACCCACGCCATCGTCTGGGGAATCGACCAGCGCAAGCTACCTCGGGGCATCCCGCCATTCAACAAGATCTACATCATCGATCTCCGGCGGGGCAAGCCTGTCGGTCACTTCACGCGCACGCGTGGCCCTTATGAAGCCCGTTTCAGCAAGGATCAGACAATGGCGATCGTCGATGACGAAGTCGTCGACCTGGCCAAAGGAAAGGTGGTCGGGTATATCTACGACATGAAGCTTGATGATGAGACCTGCTCGCCTTTCCCCGGAAAGCAGTCAGGCTAACAATTACTGACTCCTGCTGCCCTCATGATGTCGAGGTGCAAAAGGCTCAAGCTCTGCAATTTACGAATCATGAAAATACCAGGCACGATACTTTCTTTCCTTGGCGGGGCCACTGCCACAAGTTTGCTGTTCTGCGGCTACCTTGTCTGGAAGCCCGCTACCGTAAAAATCCACCGCCTCACCACACCTTTGCAACTCAGTACCGAACAGGCATCAAATGGTCTGCTGCCAGTCGGTACAACCCTCTATTACGATACGTCTTTCCCTGAAGGATTTTCCCGCTATAAAATTTACGTCAACATCAATCGGATGTCGCTGGAGCTAGAGACGCTTCGGGACCCCACCATGATCGATCCGGTAGACGCGATCGCTTTCAGTCAGGGAGCTCTGCTCAAACTACTCAGGAATCATCCCCTTACCAAAAATGACCTCCGGGCGATCGTCAATTTTAGCTATCTCTCAAAAGACGAAATTAAGGAAGTCCTTTCCGAATTCACGGACGGAAAATGACGCCAGCATGCCAGAACATCTCTATTGTCTGGCAAGAATGCCGACAGTCACGTATCAGATCGCCTCTCTCTTCACGACGCGAAAAACCTGATTCCGAAAGCGGCTGATGGTGGGGCTTTGGCAAAACTTCCGCTCCAGCAAGCCGGTTGCTTAGTCCATTTGAACAGAGGCCGAAGTCTCTGTCTGCCCGAAGTGACGAACAACCGACAAGCTGCTTGAGGTGTTTGGCCGAGCAACTGGAAGCCTCGTTCGCGCATAGCAACACCTTCGATTCTGTGTCACACCAAAGCCGCGTCTGCGGACCACCAATATGAAAAGCAAGGCAATTATTTTTCTCGCCGGGATGATGACCGCGAGCCTGTTCATGGTTGGATATCTCGTATGGGAATTCACCACCGCCAAAATCCACCGCCTCTCCGCCCCTCTGCAGCTGCGTTCCTATCAGGCCTCCAATGGTGTGCTGCCGAGCGGAGCAACGCTCTATTACGACACGTCCTTAGCTGAAGGGGTGTCCCGCTACAAGATCTATGTCAACATCGACCGCATGCCGCTGCCGCTGGAGAACCTGCCGGATCCGACCATGATCGCCCCGTTAGAAGCAGCTCCTTTCCGTCAGGAAGCGCTGCTGAAACTTCTCAGGAATCATCCCCTTACCAGAAAGGACCTCGATACGATCCTCAGCACGGGGTATCTGACCAAGGACGAAATCAAAGAGGTACTCAGTGAATTTGTGGCGTCAAAATGACCTAAGCACACAGCTGTGGTTCTCGGCCTTCAAGCGAATGCCGGGAACGTTGATCAATCCATGTTTTGAATCAGCCTTTCCTTCATGAAAAGAACTGCTCTACTGATCATGGCTACGGTTTTAGGCATCGCCACGGCCCTGCTCCTTGCAAGCGCAACAAAAGTCGAACAGTCATTCCCACCGCTGGAAGTGCAAGGCACAACGTATCAAAATGCCTGCACAGCGCCTGAGCGTTCCGAGCTGCGCCGCGAACTACCGCACGAGGCGCATGAATTGATCGAGACCTTGCTCTGCGCAAGAAAAACTCCCGCCCGCAAGGCCTATCTCAAGCAGCATGTCACGCCCAACGTCAACGCCGAATACAGTGGAAGCGGCCAAGAGGACCTACAAGAAGTACTTCAAGTTGACGACGAACTGCTCGATCACCTGATGAAAGCCGGTGAAGCCTGGCAAGTCACCACAACCGTCACCGATGAGCAAATTGAGGTGATGTTCTTCGTCAACGAAGCCTGCGTGCAAAGCCGCAGTCTCCGACTCGACCAAGGAAGATGGATGCTCTACGGGCTTGGTGCAGGATGCGATTAAGCAACGCGACAGCGCGCCGCCCCCGTCACTGCTGCCTCCGCTAATCAGAACTTGCTCGACACCCCCAACCCCCACTTGCGCTCCGCATCCCCGCTATCGGGCAGCAAGCCATTCGAATAATCCAGGCTCAGGCCCACGTTCTGGTTGAAGTTGTAAGTCAGCACCGACTTCCAGTAATGAATGCTGCGATTGCCCTGCAAGGCCTTCAACCCGGTATAGGTCGTGGTGAAATCAAACGGCAAGGCCGGATTGGTGGAAGACAGCGTGAACCCCGCCTGCGCCCCCAGGCGAATGAAGTCGCGATGCTGGTCAACCACATCCGCATCGCCCCGGTTGATGTAGATACCATTGCGGCTCTGACCAATCAGGATGGGCTTGAAGGCCAACCCATTGTTCCAGCGCAGGAAATCGTTGAGCACGCCGGGACGCACCGGTGTCAACGTGAAGTTGACCGTCAGCAGCCGGCTGCCGTCGGTACTGTTGACCAGGTAATCGGGACGCGCCGTCAGGTCCTCGGTATTGGCCGTATCAGCATGGGCAAAGTGGAAGGCCGACAGCATCCCTACCTGGCTGGTGCGCGTCGTGGTGATCTCGGCACTGCCACTGTCATAGTTGGTCACCCGGTTCTGCTTGAACCCGACATAAGGCACCGCCTCATAGGTGCTGCCGGGCGTCCCCAGAGGGCGCTTGTCCAGCGCATAGCCGGCAAAAACCACCACGTCATTGGTGCGTGATTGCGCTACATCGTCATTGGCCAGCGCCACCCGCGCGCGGTCGACCGAGGAGAAGCCAGCCTTGTCCCGATGGTCGATGGAAAGCTGGTCAGGATTGCCCCGAATCCGCACACGATCCATCCAGCCGGCCGGCTGTGCCGGACCGGCAGTCCCGTTAGCCGGTGGCGTTGCAGGACCAGCCGCCGGGGTAGGCACCGCCACCGGCGCTACGCCCATGCGCAAGGCCGTCTCTGCATGCGCCAGCGTCGGTGCCGCACCCGTCCCTTCACAACGCAGCGCCACGCGGCTGTTGTCCCGGAAAAAAGCCACCACATCACTGCGACCACTGGGCTGGAAGCGCGCATCCTTGCCGTCGAGCAGCGCCTGTACATCCGCAGCCATATGGTCAACGTTGCAGCTGTCGCCCTGGCAGCCCTGCCCCCCAGACTTCTCCATGGCGCGCTTTTGCAACAACCAGGCCACCAGGGCACGCGGCGAGTTCAACGGGGCCGGATCCTGGCCAACCGATAAATAGGCCGTGCTCACCGGATAGGTACGGATCAGGGTGGCGGCGAGCCGGTCCTTGTCCAGCGTCTGCTCAGCGTTGCAGAAGCCGGTATCGGCTGCATGGGCCAGGTTCAAGCCAAGAGGAGCAAGCAGCAGGATAGCCGCTACAGGATGAGGAAGTCGTCGTTGCATCAGATCGAATGGAGAAAACGCAGAAAAACGGTGGAATTCAAACAGACGGGGTCCAGAACAGCCGACCAGGCCCGCCCGCCGGAGACACCCGGCCCGGCACAGACCTGCTTCAACTCTGCGCCAGCGGCAGGCCCGGCAGCGGACGCAATTCCAGCTGCCCCAGCAGGTAAGGCTGAATGACCAGCTTGTAGCTTTCCAGGTCAAAACCCTTGAGGCTGGCGGCCGGACGGCGGATCAGTTGCCGATGGTCACGGTCCAGCGACCCAAGATAACGCCAATGATCGATGACATGCAGCTGCTGCCAGCCATCGCCCTGCTCCACCAGTCCCATCGGACCGGCGTAAGGCCAGGGCAGGATGCGCAAGTCTTCCAGCGCCTGCATCAGGCGATGCTGGTGCTGTTCATGGGATTCCTCCCCGGTGCAGGCGCCCCGGCAGCGACGGATCTGACGACCGAAGCAGGCCATGCCGATGCCATCGGCCTGTTCCAGCCCCGTCACGATGGAGCACAGACCGTGGCGCTCGACCAGCTTGTTCAACGCTTCCCGGGCGGCGCGCTCGCTGGTATAGATGCCGAAGAGGTTCTCGGCCCGACTGAAGTGGCGCTCATCCACCTGCGCCACCCGGGGCTGGCCCGCAGGACTGAGCCGCAGCGTGAACAGGCCACGCCTGGTGCGCGGCTTCTTGTTGTGGGAAGGACGCAGATCGTGCAGCAGGCAGTTCTCCAGCAGGGCCGCGCCCAGCTCACCGGCTGTACGACGGCATTCGATACGGCGCGTGCGGCCGATCAGGTACTGTTCCTCGTGACTGCGCAGATGAGCCAGCACGCGGCTGCGCAGATTGACGCTGCGTCCCACGTACAGGGCCTCGTCATCCACACCGCGCAGGATGTAGACACCGCAGGCGGCGGGCAAGGCGTCAATGCTGGCACGGTCGATGTGCAGCGGATAGCTGAAGGTGGCCGCGCGATGCGCTGCCGGCTGAGGGGCGTTGAAAGTGGCACAGGGCAGATCGAGATGGTGCAGGCCGCGCTGCCCTTCCTGCTCCAGCAGGCGCTCCACCAGGGCGGCAGGCAGCTTGCGCGGCTGAGCGGCCGGCGCCTGCGGCATCAGGGCCGGCATCGCGGCCTGCAGGGGGTGGGTCAACAGCTGGGTCAGTGAGGTGCGGTGGCGGATGGTATTCATGGCACTGGCCAAATCCTTCTTGTTGTTCATGTCACGGCGGGCGGGGCGTACTCTGTCAGGTTGCAGACGGTCCGGATCGGCCGGCCCCTCAAGTTGAAGTGGATTATGAAGTCGACCCTCTGCCGCCACAGTCGGCAGGAAGATGAAGATCGTGTAGGACATTGCCGCCTGGCAGCGCCGCCACGGATCTTCTCCTACAAGGATTTACCGCTCTTGCCGATACTGGGCGGGGCCTGCCTGGACTTACTCTTGGGCGATTCCGTCCTCTTTCCTCATCATGGAGTCGCCATGCCCGCCACCGTTGCAGACATCCTCATCGACACCCTCTACGACATCGGCGTACGCCAGATCTTCGGTGTTGTCGGTGATGCCTTGAATCCTCTGACCGACGCCATCCGTCGCGACAAGCGTATCGAATGGATCGGTGTTCGCCACGAGGAAGGTGCCGCCCTGGCCGCCGCCGGACAGGCCAAACTGACCGGTCGCCTGGCCGTCTGCTGCGGCACCACCGGCCCCGGTGCCAACCATCTGGTCGCCGGACTTTACGAAGCCCGCAAGGACCACGCGCCGGTACTGGCCATCTCGGGAGGCGTGCCGGCAGCGCGGCGCGGTACCGATTATCTGCAGGAAAATTCACCCGACATGCTGTTCCGTGACGTCGCCGCCTACAGCCAGGTCGTCACCAGTGCAGAACAGGCGCCAGCCGTGTTCCATCAGGCCATTGCCCAGGCTTATGCGCAACGCGGCGTAGCACACCTGAACATTCCTGCAGACATCATCGGCGCCAGGCTCAGCGGCACCGTGCCCAGTATTGCTACGCTGCGCGAGCGCAGTGAACTGGCACCGCCGCCCGCCGACATTGCCGCCGCCGCTGAACTGATCAATGCCGCCGGATCGGTCGCCATCTTTGCCGGCCATGGCTGCCGGGGTGCCATCGACCAGGTGCTGGCGCTGGCGAGCAAGTTGCAGGCGCCGGTCATGCACACTTTCCGGGGCAAGGACCTGGTGGCGTACGACCATCCGCACTGGATCGGAGGCGTCGGCCTCATCGGTGGCGCGCCCGGCACCGATGCCCTGCATGCGGCCGAGGTGATGCTGATGCTGGGCTCGGACTATCCCTATTCGGAATTCCTGCCCACCCGCTCCAAGGTAATCCAGATCGACGAACGCAGTTTCGTGCTGGGTCGCCGCGCCCCGGTCACGCTGGGCATCACCGGCTCGGTCGGTCCGGCCGTGCAGGCCTTGCTGGAGCAGGTCGAGGGCAAGACCGATGGCAGTTTCCTGCAAAAGACCAATGCCGACCGCGAACGCTGGAACAGCAAGCTCGATAACGCCGCCGAGATCAAGCGCCATCACAAGAAGATCAAACCGCAAAGCGTGGCCCGTGCCGTGAGCGACCTGGCCGAGGACGATGCCCGCTTCGTCATCGATACCGGCGTGGTCACGCTCTGGTGCGGCAACTGGATCCGCCAGCGTGGCCAGCAACGCCTGCTGGCCTCGTTCAACAATGCAGCGGTCGGCACTTCCCTGGGCCAGGCCAACGGCATCCAGGCCCTGGACCGTGAACGGCAGGTGATCGTGGCCGTGGGTGATGGCGGCTTCACCATGCTGCTGGGCGAATTCATGACCAGCGTGGAGCACAGATTGCCGGTGAAGGTGATCGTCTTCAACAACCGCGAATGGGGCCTGGTGCATCTGGAGATGGAAGAAGCCGGCCTGCCCGCCTTCGAAGGTTCAGAATTCCCCAATGCCGACTTCGCCGCCTTCGCCCGCGCCTGCGGCGGCCAGGGCTTTACCGCCCGCACGCCCGAGCAGTTGCAGGAAAGCCTGCAGCAATTGCTGGCCGCGCCCGGCCCGGCAGTACTGGATGTGTTCATTGATCCGTCAGAACTGCCGGTCATGCCGCACATCAAGATGGAGCAAATCTGGCGGTTCGGCCTGGCCAAGGTCAAGGAAAGCCTCATTGCCATGCAGGGAGGATGAGCATGAACGCCATCGAACAGCAACGAGAGCAATACGCAGCGCAACTACGCGCCCGCTTCGAGGACTACAAGCGCTGGGCCATGGCGCACTGGCCGGTGACCGATCAGCCGCTGCAGGACAGTGCCTTCATCGCCGCCGAACGCGAGCTGGAACTGATTACCGGCAGCATGCTGCACCCGGGCCGCAAACCCGACGGCATTCCCGCAGCCAGTGCACAGCCGGGGCAATTCGAAGAGGTCACCCCGGCGCCCTGGCCCTGAGTCCCGGCCGCCTCGCGCATTCTTACGTACGGTTGCGCCGCCCGCTTATAGGGAGGCAAAGGCGCACGCAGTAAGCTGTCTTTCACGGGCCGCACCCACTGATGCAGAGCTCGGCCCTGTCCATCAGAACAGAAGGAGAACAGCATGAGCGCAAGCAAATCCGACAAGAATCATCGTCCCAACCAGTACGACACCCCGTCCGAAGTGGCCCTGGATGAAGCCAATGAGATGAGCTTTCCTGGCAGTGATCCGGTAGCCACCTCCAACATCACCCGCATCGAGAAGGCCCCCGAGATGGAAAAGGCCAGGGACGACCATCAGAACAGCCACCGGGTCAAGCAGAACACACCCAAAGCGGGCTGATTCCTGTCCGCCCGTCCCATTTGCAGGGGCGGCCGGTGCATGCCGGCCGCCTTTCTTTTTTGAAGGGAGAAGCATGATGAGCAATCGCTACAACCAGTTGAAAGTCGCCGTCCTGGTGACCGACGGCTTCGAGCAGGCCGAACTGCTGGAACCGAAGAAGGCCCTGGAGGCTGCCGGTGCCACCGTCCACATCCTCTCCGACAAGAGTGACAGCGTGCAAGGCTTCAAGCATGTCGACAAGGGCGAGGTCGTCAGTGTCGATGGGCGCCTGGATGCGGCCAACCCGGCCGATTATTCTGCCGTGCTCCTGCCCGGTGGCGTGGTCAACGGCGACGCCATGCGCCTCTTGCCCGAGGCGCGTAATTTCGTGCGCGCCGCCAACGACGCGGAAAAGCCCATCGCCTCCATCTGCCACGGCGGCTGGCTGCTGATTTCGGCTGGTATCGCCAAGGGCCGCACGGTCACCAGTTGGCCCAGCCTGCAGGACGACTTCAAGAATGCCGGCGGCCAATGGGTCGACCAGGAGGTGGTGCGGGACGAAAACTTCGTCTCCTCGCGCAAACCCGCCGATATTGCGGCCTTCAACAATGAATTCATGAAACTGCTGGATGAGCAGCAGCGCCGTGAACAGCGCCAGCAGCCCGTCGGCAGTGCCACGGACGCTTCTGCCTCAACGGCAAGCGGCAAGCCGCAACTGTCCGACAAGGGCCGTGCTCCCGCCGCGCCGCCCGATCATGAAAATGAAGCCTTTGCCGTGGCCCACGGAGAATCGGCGCAAAGCGATGGCTAAGGGTGGATTCAAGGCGATATGAAGGAAAATGAGGAATCGAGGGGCGCTCCCCTCGATTTTTTTGGGCTGGCGCCGGATTTCGCATGAAGCCAGACCATGCAGCGTGAAGGAATTGGCTGAAATCCGGATGCCGTAGAAACAGCAAGGCCGCCCGGTTCGAGCCGGACGGCACCAAGACCATCTGGAATGCCTGCCCGCAGGCTGGTCCGCGTGGGCGAGCTACCTTGTCTGTTCTCCCTGGTACCTGTGCATGGCCTCGGCCAGCAAGGCCAGGGCGGCCTTCTCTGCCGCCTTGCGCTTCTTGCAGATGCGCACTGGTTGTGTGCCCAGGTCGTGCAGATCCATGTGCCAGAGTTCATCGATCCGGGTATCGATGTAGGCGACATATTTGTGCTTGTCCAGCTTGGCGACACGCGGCATGAAATGACCGGCTTGCTGCTGTTGGACAGATCTGGCGAAGTGTTTCATGGCAAGTCTCCAGGGCGCACGGGGCGTGGGGGACGTCATGACGAAGGGACGGAAGCAGGGCTGCCTTCAGCTTAGTCGATCAGCGTCGCAAAGGAAGTTTTATTTCATTTGCGACGCACGGTTGACTGAAGAAGATGTCACTCATTCATTCGCTTGTTTCTTGGCGGCATCCATACTCAGCTTCAGTTCGCGGCCCATTTTCAGGTGTTCCTGCAGTCCCGGGAGGGTCTTGGTGGCGAAGTTCTTCACATCCGGGTCTTGCGCTTGCTTGGAGGACTTCTGGAACAGCTTGACCGCATCCTCATGGGCGGATACGCCGATCATGCTTCGCTGCCGGCAGCGCCGGTGCGTCCGGCGCCGCAAGTGTCGCCATCTGGCGACTACGAACTGCCGGAGGTGCGCAATGCCGACATGCACCAGGTCAATATCGGCCATGACTAGAGCCGGTGCGGCTTTGGGCGGCATGGGAGCGCTTGCGGTGTAGGCGTTTTCCTACGCATTAATTGGGCACTGTCCGATGCTCTTTTTTGCAGCGCACCGCTACCATGTCTTCAACGTACTCGAAACCGAGGACCTCACATTCCGACATGAACGTCCCCCTCCGTCATGTCATGAATACAGTCCATCCCCCATCGGTTTATCCCCACGAGTCGTTTTCATAAGCAGAAATTCTCCGAAGATTCCCCCGATCCTCGGCGTCTTATATCCCTCCCCCTCAGGCCGCCTCCCCCAGGCGGTCTTTTTTTTGTTCATCGCCCCCGACAACAACACCCGCCCCCCCTGACACAGGTCAGGCATTGCTGCATCCTTCACCGCATCGGGCCAGGAAGAAGTATTCTTGTCAGCATAAGAAACACTGAAGGCAAAGGCAGCAAGACGCCACCGTCGATCTGCGCAGGAATGGGCGAAGACAAGCGACTCCCTCTCCAGCGTGAGCGCGACGAACCGGCGACCTGGGGATGCTGCCGCCTGGTGTGCTTGCCTCTACGTCTGGATCCGTCATGCCCATCGATTACCTGCGCCGCCTCACCAGCCCGGCGCGCACCGACCTCTCCAACCGCCACCTGGGGCGCTCGCTGGCCTTCATCGCCGGCGCCGTCAATGCCGGGGGCTTTCTCGCGGTGGGCCAATACACGTCTCACATGTCGGGCATTGTCTCCTCGCTGGCCGACAACCTGGTGCTGGGGGAAACCCTGCTGCTGGTGGCCGGCGCCAGTGCCTTGCTGTCCTTCCTGCTGGGGGCGGCCTGTTCGGCGATCATGATCAACTGGGCAAGGCGCCGTGGCCTGCACAGCGAATATGCCATGCCGCTGATGCTGGAGGCGATGCTGTTGCTGTGCTTCGGCATCCTGGGTTCCAACCTGGAGAATCACCGCTTGCTGTTCGTGCCGGTCACGGCGGCCCTGTTGTGTTTCGTGATGGGCCTGCAAAATGCCATGATCAGCAAGATCTCCCGCTCGGAGATTCGCACCACCCACGTCACGGGGCTGGTGACCGACATCGGCATCGAGATCGGCAAGATGTGCTACTGGACCCTGGCGCCGCGCCAGCCCGGCGAAGCGATGGCGGAAGATCCCGTGCCCGGCGCACGACGCAAGTTCATGCTGCTGTCCTCGTTGCTGTTGATGTTCTTCCTGGGGGGCGTGACCGGGGCCTTCGGTTTCAAGGCCCTGGGTTTCGTGGCGACCATGCCGCTGGCGGCCGGGCTGTTCCTGCTGGCGCTGGTGCCGATGATGGATGATCTGGCGCGGCACTGAGGCGCAACCGGCCCTCTGCGGGCAGAAACAACAAAAAAGGCGCTGTCCGCGCCTTTCGTTTTCTTGTTATCAGCTTCTTGCACTGACGGTACGAGCCTGGGCCCTGTTCTTGATATTTTTTGATATTTTTTGATGTTCTGCACCGTACTGCGCCCGCTGCCTGAGGCGGCCGGGTTCTTTCCTTTCAGCCTTGCTGCTGCGGGGTGCTGTCCGACTGCTGGGGTTGCTGGAGGGCGCCATTGCCCTCTTGCGGTGTGCTCTGGTGCATCTGCGCTGGAGCAGAGCTCGCGGCGCCGTTGCCGCTACTGCCATTCTGCGCTGCCGCCGCTGCCGCTGCAGCGTTCTTGCGACCATGGCTGTTCAGGCCACCCTTGCGTCCGGCTTCCCGGGCTTCGGCCGAGCTGAACTCATGCGCCGCCCCCTTGGCATGGGCAGCCTTGCCTCCCATGCTGGCGATCTGACGCTGTTTCTCCTTGTCCATGGCGGCAAAGCCGCGATTGCTGTTGCCCGGATTCTCTGAATTTGCCATGTGTGACTCCTTGTCTTGGATGATCGAATGGATCGAATGGAGCAGACATTTGCCATCCACCCGCCCTACTGCCCTGCGCGAGCATGTGGGTGGCAACCCAACTTCTTGTCCACGTCTGCAGTGTAAAAAGCCTCACCGATACTCACTATCGGAAGAGCTCCCCAGCCCATGTCAGCAATGGCCGTCAGACATGTAGGAAAACTTGAAGATGAGCTTGTGTTTTGGATATCGATCTTCGGGATTGATGACATTTGCAGAGATTGCCTGAAGCAAATTTCATTTTCCTGATGGCTCATGGCTCATGACGTGAAGACAGTTTTTGTCACACCTCAAAAATTTTACTGTATATTTATACAGTCATTTGTTTTTCCTGCATTCAGCGTCCTCCCGTTCATTTCATGTTGACATCCGCCTCTCCGGTTCGCACTCCGGAAATCATCCACCCTTCGCTCTGGCTGGCCTCCCAGCTGGCAAGAGGAGGTGCGCGCGGGATCGCCAGCGGTTTTGAAGCGCTCGATGCCGAACTGCCCGAACGTGGCTGGCCACCCGGCGTATTGATCGAATTGCTGTTGCCGCAGGACGGCATCGGCGAACTGCGCCTGTTGCGCCCGGTGCTGGCGCGTCCACCGACCAGTGACCAGCACCGGACGCGCGCGCAGCGCATTGTGCTGCTGCAGGCGCCGCACCCGATCAATGCGCCCGGCTGGGCGCAGATGGGGGTGGAGGCCGCACGACTGCTGCAGTTGCAGGCCGCTCATGCGGCCGATGCCTGCTGGGCCGCCGAGCAGGTGCTGCGGGCCGACAGTTGCCAGGTCCTGCTGATGTGGCAGCCGCGCCTGCGCAAGGGTGACCACGACCTGCTGCGGCGCCTGCATGGGGCGGCCCAGGCCGGGCAGACCCTGTTCTTCATGCTGCGGCCCCTGTCCTGCGCCCGCGAACCTTCACCCGCGCCCCTGCGGCTGACGCTCAAGTCGGCGCGTGACGGACTGGAGATCGGTTTTCTCAAGCGTCGCGGCCCCCTGCGCGAACAGAGCCTGTTTCTCCCTTTGCTGCCTTCACCGAATCTGCAACGCCATGTCTCCCCTGTGGATCGCCGTACACCTGCCACTGCTGCCGCTGGAAGTCTTCCGTCCGAACTGGCTGGATGAGGCCCCCGCCGTGGTCTTCGAGCGCGACCGCGTGACCGCGCTGACAGCGCCGGCGCGGGGGCTGGGCGTGCAGGAAGGGATGCGGCGCGGCGGCGTGCAATTGCTGGCTCCCGAGGCCCATCTGCACGAGCGCGACACCTTGCGCGAAGACACCACGCTGCAGCAGGCCGCCCTGGCCCTGCTGCAATACACGCCGCAGGTCACGCTGGCCGCAGAGGCGTGCATCCTGCTGGAGGTGGGCGCCAGCCTGCGCCTGTTCGGCGGCATCCGCGCCTTGTGCCGCAAGATCCGCGTGACCATCGCCCGGCTGGGCCTGTCGGCCATCCTGTCCTGCGCCGTCACGGCGACCGGGGCCTGGCTGCTGGCACGCTACGGCTACGTGCGCACCCTGGGCCCGACATCCCTGCAACGGCGCCTGGACCGGCTGCCGGTAGTACTGCTCAGCGCTGCGCGCCCCCATCTGGAATGGCTGCACGGACTGGGCTGCCGCCAGCTCGGCCAGGTGCGGCGCCTGCCCCGCGCCGGATTGCAGCGCCGCTGCGGCAAGGACCTGCTGCTCATGCTGGACCGGGCCTATGGCGCTGCCCCCGAAGTCCATGACTGGATCGTGGCGCCACCCAGCTTCCAGGCCCGGGTGGAGCTGCCGGACCGCATCGAGCAGACCGACGTCCTGGTCGCCTATGCCCAGGGTTTGCTGGCGCAACTGGCCGGCTGGCTGGCCGCGCGTCAGCTGGCCATCAAGAAACTGCGTCTGTGGCTGGAACATGAACGCGGACGCCAGGCGGTCCCTCCTACCGAATTGCAGGTGGCGCTATCGGTACCGGCCTGGCAGGAAGACCATCTGCACACCCTGGTCAAGGAAAAACTGGCCCGCTCTTTACTGCCCGCCCCGGCCATCGCCCTGGGTCTGGCCGCCGATGAACTGGAAAGCCGACAAGCCGCCAGCGAGATGCTCTTCCCCGAGCCCGGCGGCAGTGCCGAGGATCACCAGCGCCTGCTGGAGCTGCTGGTAGCGCGGCTGGGCGCGGACAAGGTACAGCAGGCCGCGCCACGCGCCGATCACCGGCCCGAGATCGCCAACCGCTGGTGCAGCGTGATGCAGTCCGCTGCCAGCCTGCCCGCGCCCTTGGGCAGCGATCCGGCACGGCTGCCGCCACGCCCGCTGTGGCTGCTGCAGGAACCCCTGCCGCTGCGGGTACAGCAGCACAAGCCCTTCTATCGGAGTGCACTGGAATTCACCTCGCCGCCCGAGCGCATCGAAGCCGGCTGGTGGGAAGGCCGCCCCCTGACGCGCGACTACTTCACGGCGCGCGATGCCGGCCACGCCTATTACTGGATCTTCCGCCAGTGGCGTGGCGGCGAGTGGTCCGATGAAGAACCGCAGTGGTTCCTGCACGGCTTGTTTGGCTAGGAGAAACGCATGCAAACCGCTCTGCCCGACTATGCCGAACTGTATTGCCGCACCAACTTCAGCTTCCTGCACGGCGCCTCGCATGCGCAGGAACTGGTAGAACGCGCCATCGAGCTGGGCTACCGTGCCCTGGCCATCACCGATGAATGCAGCATGGCGGGTGTGGTGCGCGCCCATGCCGCCTGGATTGAGCAGTTCGAACGCGGCAAGGCCAAGGATCTCAAGCTGCTCATCGGCAGCAGCTTTCGTTTCACGGCCCTCCAGGAAAATCCGGCCCATCCCCTGGCCGCCATGACCCTGGTGGCGCTGGCCAGGAACCGCGAAGGCTATGGCAACCTCTGCGAACTCATCACCCTGGCCCGCACCCGCGCCGAGAAAGGCCGCTACCTGCTGTCACCGGAGGATCTGAGCCAGCCCCCGCCAGCCTTGTCGCACCTGCGTGCCCTGCCCGATTGCCAGTTGATCCTGGTGCCGGACTATCCGGCCAACGAAGAGACGCTGGATGCCCAACTGCGCTGGTTCTCCACCCTGGCACCCGGTCGTTCCTGGGTCGGCATGACGCGGCTGTATCGCCCTCTGGACGACCTGCACCGCGCCGCGCTGGACGCAGCGGCGCGCCGGCATGGCCTGCCGCTGGTAGCGGTGGGCGACGTGCAGATGCACCAGCGGTCGCGCAAATACCTGCAGGACGTGGTCACCGCCATCCGCCTGGGCAAGCCGGTGCAGGAATGCGGACTGGCCCTGGCCCCCAATGCCGAACAACACCTGCGCCCGCGCATGCGGCTCTCGCTGGTGCATAGCCCGGCGACGCTGGCCCAGACCCTGACGGTGGCGGCCGGTTGCCATTTCAGCCTGGCGGAATTGCGCTATGAATATCCTGACGAACTGGTGCCGCTGGGCATGAGCCCGGCCGACTACCTGCGTCAGGAAACCCTGGCCGGTGCCGTCAAACGCTATCCACAGGGGATTCCTGGCGAGGTGCGCGAGCAGATCGAGATGGAACTGTCCCTGATCGCCAAAAAGGAATATGAAGCTTATTTCCTGACCGTCTACGACCTGGTCAAGTTCGCCCGTTCACGCGGCATCCTCTGCCAGGGACGCGGCTCGGCGGCCAACTCGGCGGTGTGCTACTGCCTGGGGGTGACCGAGGTCGATCCGACTTCCACCCGGCTGCTGTTTGCCCGCTTCATCAGCGAAAAGCGCGAGGAACCGCCCGACATCGATGTCGACTTCGAGCACCAGCGCCGCGAAGAAGTCATCCAGCACATCTACCGCAAGTACGGCCGTCGCCGCGCCGCGCTGGCCGCCGCCGTGCACAGCTACCGGCCACGCGGGGCCTTGCGCGAGGTCGGCAAGGCATTGGGGGTGGATGCGGCCATCGTCGATATGGTGGCCAAGTCGCAGCACTGGTTCGACAGCCGCGAAGAATTGCTGGCCCGCTTTGCCGAAGCCGGGCTGGACCCCGAATTGCCGCAGATCGGGCTGTGGGCCAGCATTACCGGCAAACTGCTGCGCTTCCCGCGCCATCTGTCGCAGCACACCGGCGGTTTCGTGATCGCGCGCGGGCAGTTGTCACGGCTGGTGCCGATCCAGAAGGCAGCCATGCAAGACCGTTCCGTCATCGAATGGGACAAGGATGACCTGGAGTCGCTCAGACTGCTCAAGGTCGACGTGCTGGCACTGGGCATGCTGACCGCCCTGCGCCGTTCGCTGGAACTGGTGAGCCTGCGGCGCGGCTTGCCGCAGGTGATGCAGATGCACGACATCCCCCGCGAAGACCCGGCCACCTTCGAGATGATCTGCAAGGCCGATACCATCGGCGTATTCCAGATCGAGAGCCGGGCCCAGATGAGCATGCTGCCGCGCATGCAGCCGCGCACCCAGTACGACCTGGTGGTGCAGGTGGCCATCGTGCGGCCCGGTCCGATCCAGGGCGGCATGGTTCACCCCTATCTGCGGCGGCGTGAACTGGTGCGCGAGGGCGGCAGCTTCGACTACCCGGACAACACCCGCAAGAGCGGCAAGATCAAGAAGGTGCTGGAGCGCACCCTGGGCATCCCGATCTTCCAGGAACAGGTGATGGATGTGGCCATCGAGGCGGCCGGCTATTCGCCCAGCGAAGCCGATGACCTGCGCCGCTCCATGGCCGCCTGGAAGCGCAAGGGCGGCATGGGTCCGCACCATGAACGGCTGGTGCTGGGCATGACAGACAATGGGTATTCCCGCGAATTCGCCGAAAGCATCTTCAACCAGATCGAGGGTTTCGGCGAATACGGTTTCCCCGAGAGCCATGCCGCCAGCTTTGCCCTGCTGACCTATTTCAGCAGCTGGCTCAAATGCCATGAGCCGGAAGCCTTCCTGTGCGGCCTGCTCAACAGCCAGCCCATGGGCTTCTACTCGCCCTCGCAGTTGATCCAGGATGCGCGTCGGCATGGGGTGAAAGTGCTGCCCGTCAATGTCTTGCGCAGTCGCTGGGAATCCATCCTGGAGCTGGATTCCACAGGGCATGCGCGGCCTGCGGTGCGGCTGGGCATGAGCCTGTTGCGCGGCATGCCGGAACAGGCGGCGCAGCGCATCGAAGAAGCCCGCAGAGAACGACCCTTTGCCGATGTCGATGACCTGGCCCGGCGCGCTGCGCTGGACCGCCACGCCCTGCAGGCCCTGGCGGCAGGCGACGCCTTGCGTGAACTGGCCGGCCACCGGCGCGCCGCGCTGTGGCATGCCGTGGGCGCAGTACCTGATCGTGACCTGCTGCGCACGGCGCCACGCGGAGATGATGCAGTTCAATTGGAAGCGCCCGGCGAAGGCGACCAGATCATCGACGACTACCGCGCCATGAACCTGACCCTGCGCCGCCATCCGCTGGCGCTGCTGCGCGAGACCCTGCGGCGGCGCCGCTTCATGAGCGTGGCCGATCTCAACGGCTTGCAGAATCGCCAGTTCGCCTGCTGCTGCGGCATCGTCACGGTGCGCCAGCGCCCGGGCACGGCCAAGGGTGTGATCTTCATGACGCTGGAGGATGAAACCGGCTCGGCCAATGTGATCATCTGGCCTGCCGTGCTGGAGCGGCAGCGCAGCGAGGTCTTGAATGCGCGCTTGCTGGGGGTGTATGGCAGCTGGCAGTGCCAGGGCGAGGTGCGCCATCTGGTGGCCGGACGTCTGGAAGACTGGACCCATCTGCTGGGCGAGCTGCAACCGCGCAGCCGGGATTTCTTCTGAATGCGCTCTGAAGCGAACTTGGGAGGCGATATAACACCTCCCAAGGCAGAGACCTACTAGTGTGGATATGCGTTATTCGCTGAGTCGATCCGTTTCTCCGCGACGTTGGCAAGCATCCGACTTGCAGTAATCGCCAAGCGCATTAACGCACCTTTATCTGGCTCGCAAAGCAGCGGCCTGCCATCTTCTTTCTCACTTTCGCTGAATTCGATCAGTGAAAGCAGGATGGCCACGCCATTGCTGACGTCGTATGCGTACTCAAAAAACTTCTTGTTATTGGAGGGAGGGACTTCAGTGTTGTGCCACGAAAAAGCTTGGAATAAGGGTATCGGGGACACTTCGGGATGACGAGTATCAGGCATGTTGCCTCCTTGGGTCGCTTTGGAAAACCTGTCACTTCATCGCCAAATGAAGGTGGCAGGCACAAGACAGGGTTGGCGAACCGGCACCCAAAGCCACCGGCATACCCGAAGGTATCCCTGCCCAGGCCCGCCATGGTATCGACGTGCGAAGGCAACGGACGTAAAAAAACCGCCATTGGGCGGATGTCCGCTTTGGGTGAATTCGAGTCGCCAAACCCGATCCCATGTAGATGGGAGGTTGAAGACTAGCAATTCGTGTGGCGCCAAGTCAAGCAAGTTGTGCTGATTCGCTGTGTTCGTGACTCAGCATTTTTGTCGATAAAATCAGGCCGCCAGCGCCATGCGGAAGGCATTGCGCCCTTCACTCTTGGCGCGATACAGGGCCTGGTCGGCTTCGTGCACCAGGGCATCCCAGCTCTTGGCACAACCCGGCCGCAAGACGGCCAGCCCGACGCTGATGGTGACCGTCTGTCCATGGCCGAAGTCGTGACTGCACACGGTTTCCAGCAGGTGCTGGGCGATCCGGCGCCCTTCTTCCTCGGCCCCGTCCGGGAAGACCGCGCAGAATTCCTCGCCGCCGTAGCGCCCGACCATGCCCCTCTGGCCACAGTGCTCACGCAGCAAGGCACCGATGTCGGCCAGTACGCGATCGCCGACCAGGTGGCCGTGGGTGTCGTTGATGCGCTTGAAATGGTCCACGTCGATGAAGGCCAGCGTCAGCACCCGCCCGCCCTGCACCGCCTGGGCCAGGGCCTGTTCGCCGCAGCGCACCAGCTCGCGGCGGTTGAGGGTGCCGGTCAGTTCATCTTCGGTGGCCAGGCGCTGCTTGTCGGCCAGCAGGCGTTCGAAGTAGATCATCATCAGCGACACCGACAGCAGCAACGTGCCACTGATGGGAATCAGGTAGATCAGGGCCACGCCCAGCATGCGCATCTGGGGCGGCATGAACAGTTCCGGATGCGACAGCGAAAGCAGCAGCCGGCTCACATGAGTGGCGCTGAGAATGAGCAAGGCAGCCATACCGATCCAGCGGCCAAAGGTCCAGCGCGGATAGCGCCGTGCCAGCGGGCCGGACAGACCCTTGAAGAATTCATGCAGCACCAGGCAGAACACCAGCTGCAGCCCGCCCACGGCGAGGTAGGAACGATGGGTGAAGTCGGCGCCGCCGATGAGCAGTGCGACGAAGAGCAGAACATAGACGATGATGAGCCAATGCGGCCAGCTACCCGACTGGCGCTGGTAGAAACTGCGCAGGCCGCACCAGGCCACGATGCCCGACGAAAAGACCAGCGTGTTGCCCACCAGCAGACCGAGCAAATGCAGGTTGCCCACCAGCCCCGCGTACACCCCGACGGTGATGCAGATACCCAGCGCCGAAAATACCCCCGACAACGCCCACAGCCGCGTGAAGCGTTCTGACGGCGTGCTGATGAACAGGCCGGTCATGATCACGCCACTGCAAAACTGAACGATGGCCAGCGCGATGCTGGCGGTGAAAGGATTCATGCGGATTCGCTCGCCCCTGCGGGCTGGTGTTGATGACATCGCGGCAAGCGATGCAGAGGATGCGCCCCCAAGCGCATCGGCGGCGTCCTCTGTAGGCGGGGGGCTCAAGGACAACCGGGGTCGCCACCAGTGTAACCGATGCCGCCAGCTCGGCAGTTATTTTCAGCAATTCATCAAAAAATCTGAATTTTCATACCGAAAAACCGGGGACCTCATTCAGTTTTATTCACGTTCCAGCACCCGCGTATGCCCCCACTGGCCTGAGCGGCACAGTGCGTCCGTCACATCCAGCACCAGCTTTTCTACCGCAGCGGCGGCGGTGGTGAGGGGGATATTGCGGGAAGCGCACAACACCAGGGTGCGCGAGATCTGTTCTCCGGCGATGCGATGCGCCACCATCTCGCCGCGCTCGATGTCGGCCAAGAGCGGGGCCACCGGCAGGATGGTGGCCCCGATATCGGCCAGGATGGCTGACTTGAGGATGGCCACCGAGTTGATCTCGATGACGTTATCCAGGCTCATGCCCTGGCTACGCACCAGGTTTTCGATGCGCGGTCGCACGCCATGGGCCAGTCCCGGCAGGATCAGCGGGGCCTGGATGGCCTGGGCCAGCGGCACCCCCTTGCGGCCCTTGACACCGTACTGCGATCGGGCGCGGGTGATGTACATCATCTCTTCCTCGATCATGGGTGTGGCCGCGAAGGAAGAGAGCTGGCCATCATCGAACAGCACGGCCAGGTTCAGGCGTCCTGATTTCAGCTGGGTGATGAGGTTGCCAGTCAATTCCTCGGTCAGTTGCAGGGTGATCTCGGGATAGATCGAGCGTACCGCGTTCAACAGCGGCAAGGCCAGCGCATTGGACACGCTCTGCGGAATGCCCAGCGCCACCGTGCCCGAGGGTTTGTCGGTGGATTGCGCCACGGCCTGCTTGGCGTCCTGCACCTGCTTGAGGATCGCCAGTGCATGCTCATAGAAGACCTTGCCGGCATCGGTGGCAATCACGCCCTGGGCCGAGCGGTGCAGCAGCTGCGCCGCCATCTCGTCTTCCAGCTGGCGGATCTGCTGGGTCAGCGCCGGCTGGGCGATGTGCAGCACCCGCGCCGCGCGCGAGAGCGAACCGTGATCGACGATGGCCACGAAGTAGCGCAGTTGACGTAATTCCATGCGATGAGTTTTTCCAGCCAGAGTGTTGAGTAGTTAATTAAATTAACAGCTTTGATGACAACCAGGCCTACAAGCCAGGCCGGCTGTTGAACATGCGCGTACGGGCGTTCTCGATGTGGCCGCGCATGGCCCGCCGGGCGCCCTCGGCATCCTGCTGGCGGATCAGCTCGAAGATCTGGCGGTGCTCGTCCATGGCATCCTGCGAGCGCTTCCAGGGCGGGATGTGCATCAGGTGGCGCAACATGTTGACGGCGTGGCTGACGTCGTATTCCAGGGTCTTCATCACCTGCACGAAGCGCAGGTTGCCGGTGGCCTGGGCGATGGCTTCATGGAAACCGAAATCGTAATGGTGGGCAATGCCGCCCACGCGGTTGGCTTCCTCGAAGCCGAGCAGCAAGGTATCCAGTTTTTCCAGATCCTGCTTGTTGCGCCGCAGGGCGGCCATGTAGGCGCATTCCGGTTCCAGCACCAGGCGCAGTTCCAGGCCATTCATGATGTGGCCGATGCGGGTCTCGGGTTCGCCGTCCGGTCGCGCCGGGGCCAGTCCCGCCTTTTCCTTCACATAGGTCCCCGAGCCGCGCAGGGACTCCACCAGTTGATCCTCACGCAGCCGGTCCAGCGCCTGCCGCACCACCGGGCGCGAGACCTCGAACAGCGTGGCCAGGTCATTTTCCGAGGGCAGCTTGCTACCGACGGCGATGCGGCCTTCGACGATGGCATGGAACAAGGTTTCATAGACCCGTTCAGCGAAGCGTTCCGGACGCACCGGTCCCAGGCCGGCCGCAGCCAGGCTCAGGATTTCATTGGAAGCGCCGGGGCGCGCAGACTTGCTCGATAAAGGCATCGACCCTCCAGGACAGTCGCAAGGTAACAGAAACGACATGGCGCATGGTAGCGGATTTGTCATCCTCACCGCCAGCGGCAGGCTACAGGCAGTCAGCAAAGCAGTAAATTCATTTGACATCTTCCGCGTACCGGCTTAGATTCGGTCACCACCAAAACAGCAGTTCAACACAAGACATCAGGAGACACGCCCCTGCCAGGCCATGCCCGGACCACTGGTCCGGCGCTCTCTGCGCTCGCCTTGCATGCCGCCCTGCCGCCTGCGTTGCCCTGCCCTTTCAGTGAACCGCACCCCAAGGACCCCACCGCCATGCAGCAGCACTTCATCGACAATCGCTGGGTCGCTCCCGCCTCCGGCGAGAGCATCCCTGTCATCGATCCCTCCGACGGCCAGACCTTCGAGGCCATCGCCCGCGGCAATGCGGCCGATATCGACCAGGCCGTGCAAGCCGCCCGCCTTGCCTATGAAGGCGCCTGGGGGCGACTCTCGGCCGCCGAACGCAGCCGCCTGCTGATGAAGCTGGCCTACAAGCTGCAAGATCACCAGGAAGAACTGGCCCGACTTGAAGGCCGCGACTGCGGCAAGCCCATGAAGCAGGCGCGCGCCGATGCCGCAGCCATCGTGCGCTACTTCGAGTTCTACGCCGGTGCCGCCGACAAGCTGCATGGCCACACCATTCCCTACCAGGCCGGATATACGGTCCTGACCTTGCGCGAGCCGCATGGCGTGACCGCTCACATCGTGCCCTGGAACTACCCGATGCAGATCTTCGGGCGCTGCGTGGGCGGGGCACTGGCCGCCGGCAACACCTGCGTGGTCAAGCCGGCCGAGGATGCCTGCCTGTCCATTCTGCGGGTGGCCGAACTGGCCGCCGAGGTCGGCTTCCCGGCGGGCACGTTGAACATCGTCACCGGTTATGGCCACGAGGCCGGCGACTTGCTGGTCAAGCATCCGGATGTGGATCACGTGTCCTTCACCGGCTCGCCCAACGTCGGCAAGCTGGTCGTGCGCGGGGCCGCCGAGCATCACACACCCGTGACGCTGGAACTGGGCGGCAAGTCGCCGCAGGTGGTATTCGAGGATGCCGATATGGAGGCCCTGCTGCCGGTGGTGGTCAATGCCATCGTGCAGAACGCCGGTCAGACCTGCTCGGCGGGCAGCCGCCTGCTGGTGCAGCGCGGGGCTTATGAGCAGGTGCTGGAACGTCTGTCGGGACTGTTCTCTGCGCTCAAGGTCGGCTCTTCGCAGATGGACCTGGACTGTGGCCCGCTGATCCGCAAGACCCAGCAGGAGCGCGTGGCCGGTTTCCTCTCGGATGCGCGGCGCGACGGCATTGCGCTGGTGGCGCAAGGCGAGATCGCCGCCGCTGCCCCGGCCGGCGGCTTCTACCAGGCCCCGGCCCTGCTGCGTGATGTCCCGCCGCGCCATCGCCTGGCGCAGGAAGAAGTCTTCGGTCCGGTGCTTGCGGCCATGCCCTTCGAGGATGAAGCCGAGGCCATTGCCCTGGCCAACGGCACCGACTACGGCCTGGTGGCCAGCGTCTGGACGCGTGACGGTGGCCGCCAACTGCGGCTGGCGCGCGCCATTCGCAGCGGCCAGGTCTTCATCAACAACTATGGCGCCGGCGGCGGCGTGGAACTGCCCTTCGGCGGCGTGAAGGCCAGCGGGCACGGACGCGAGAAGGGCTTCGAGGCACTCTATGGCTTCACGGTCCTCAAGACCATTGCCATCCGCCACGGCTGATCCCCCTTCCCTTCATCCAACACGCAATTTTCAAGGAGACACATCATGCGTTTGCAAGACAAGGTAGCCATCGTCACCGGTGGCGGTTCGGGTTTCGGAGAAGGCATCGCCAAGGTCTACGCCCGTGAAGGCGCCGCCGTGGTGGTGGCCGACATCGGTGAGGCCGGTGGCCTGCGGGTAGTGGAAGAAATCAAGGCCGCCGGTGGCCGCGCCGTCTTTGCCAGGGCCGACGTCTCCAAACGCGCCGACATGGATCAGTTGCTGGCCAGTGCCCTGGAACACTTCGGCAAGCTCGACATCGTGGTCAACAATGCCGGCACCACCCACCGCAACCGCCCCATGCTGGAAGTGGAAGAAGACGAATTCGACCGCGTCTATGCCGTCAACGTGAAAAGCATCTTCCTTTCGGCCAAGACCTTCGTGCCGTATTTCCGCCAGGTCGGCGGCGGCGCCTTCGTCAATATCGCCTCCACCGCCGGCATTCGTCCGCGTCCGGGACTGACCTGGTACAACGGCAGCAAGGGTGCGGTCATTACCACCAGCAAGTCGATGGCCGCCGAACTGGGTCCCGACAAGATCCGCGTGAACTGCGTCAACCCGGTCATCTCGGCCACCGGCCTGCTCGCCGAATTCATGGGCGTGCCCGATACCCCGGAAAACCGCAAGAAGTTCGTCGCCACCATTCCCATGGGCCGCTTCTCCACCCCCGAGGACATCGCCAATGCCTGCCTCTACCTGGGCTCGGATGAAGCGCAATTCGTCACTGGCGTCTGCATCGAAGTCGACGGAGGACGCTGCGTGTAAGTCGGCAGTGTAAAAAACTTCATGCCAGCGGTGAGGATAATGATTTGACAATGCCCTCACCGCCACTACAATGCGGGGCACCGTGTACCGGCCACCAAGAGCCGGCAACGTACAACAACGATACGTCAAACAACCTCTGGAGAGAGACATGAGCTACCAAGCAGGTGCCGCCGCCGATGGCGTGGGCACATCCTTTGAAGACGCGACCTACAGCAAGGTCACCTGGCGGCTGCTGCCGCTGCTGTTCCTGTGCTATGTGGCGTCCTACCTGGACCGGGTCAACGTTGGCTTTGCCAAACTGCAGATGCTGCAGGACCTCAAGTTCAGCGATACCGTCTACGGCCTGGGCGCGGGCATTTTCTTCCTGGGCTACTTCATCTTCGAAGTGCCCAGCAACATGATCCTGCACAAGGTGGGAGCACGCCTGTGGATCGCCCGCATCATGATCACCTGGGGCATCATCTCCGGCGCCATGGCCTATGTCACCACGCCGGAGATGTTCTACATCATGCGTTTCCTGCTGGGGGTGGCCGAGGCCGGCTTCTTCCCTGGCGTGATTCTCTATCTGACCTACTGGTATCCGGCTGCCCGGCGCGGCAAGATCACCGCACTGTTCATGACCGGCATCGCACTCTCGGGCGTGATCGGTGGCCCGCTCTCGGGCTGGATCATGCACGCCATGCCGGGCGTGTGGGGTCATACCGGCTGGCAGTGGATGTTTATCCTGGAAGCCATACCTTCGCTGATTCTGGGCGTGCTGATCATCCTCTACATGAAGGATCGCATCCGTGATGCCGAATGGCTCACCGAGGAGGAAAAACGCCTGCTGGAAACCAACATCAGCCACGAAGAAAGCCAGAAGGAGCACCTGTCTCTGGGTGCCATGTTCGCCAATGGCCGGGTCTGGCTGGGCGCGCTGATCTACTTCTGCTTCGTCATGGGCCTGTATGGCGTGAGCTTCTGGCTGCCCACCATCATCAAGGCTACCGGCGTGAGCGATCCTCTCAACGTGGGCTTGCTCACGGCCATCCCTTACGCCTTCTCGGCCGCCGCCATGGTGCTCATCGCCCGCAGCGCCGACGCCCGCCGCGAACGTCGCTGGCACGTGGCCATTCCGGCCTTCGCGGGCTGCATCGGCCTGCTGCTGTCGACCCTGTACGGCCACAACACCGCGCTGGCCATGGCCTCGCTGACCCTGGCCAGCGTCGGCATCCTGACCACCCTGCCGCTGTTCTGGAGCCTGCCGACGGCCTTCCTGTCGGGTACGGCCGCCGCGGCCGGGATCGCGCTGATCAACTCGCTGGGCAACCTGGCCGGCTTCGTCAGCCCCTTCCTGGTGGGCTGGCTCAAGGACACCACCCAGAGCACCAATGCCGGCATGTATGTGCTGGCGGCCTCGCTGGTCGTCGGCGGCCTGCTGACGCTCACGCTGCCGGCCAAACTGGTCAACAAGTAAGCATCAAGGCATCAGCGACAACGGCGGCCCGCTGCAAGCGCGCCGCCGTTTTTTTCTTCCATCGGGATCAGGATTGCCGCGCCGCTTGCGGCTCCAGCAGTTGCCGCATGGCCAGCCGCACCAGCTCGGCATGCGCGGCCTGCGCAAAGCGCTGCCGCTGGCGCGCGATCAACTGGTCGACCCGGGTACGGTCGCCGTGGCAGAGTTCGGTCATGCGGGCGGTCATTTCCAGATAGCCCTGCGGATCGTACAGGGGCAGGTCCTGGCGCTGCACATGACGCAACCAGGCCCGGTCAGCCGCGTAGACGGCCAGGATGGCGAGGCAAATCAACAGGGGCCAGAGCAGCATGACGGTCTCCCGAAGAGGTCAAGCGCAGATTGTGTCCGCCCCGCGCCGGCCCGACCATCGCGACTGCACGAGAATTGCCTGGTTTTGCCGACGCTGGCCTCAGAGCGCCAGCCATTCCTGCTGCAGCGCCTGGTCCGCCGCCAGTTGCGCCGGGGTGCCATGGAAGACCATCTCGCCGCGCCCCATCACATAGAGCCGCTGCGACATCTCCAGCGCCAGCGCCTGCTTCTGCTCGATCAGCAGCACCGCCACCTGGCGCTGGCGCAGCCGTTCCAGGCAATGCGCCACCTGCTCGACCATCTGCGGCGCCAGCCCTTCGGTGGGTTCGTCGATCAGCAGCAGCAAGGGATTACCCATGAGCGCCCGGCCCAGCGCCAGCATCTGCTGCTCGCCACCCGAGAGCGCGCCGGCGGCCACCTTGTGGCGCCGCGCCAGGGCCGGGAACAGCGCCAGCACCTCTTGCTCGCGCCAGCCATCGGCCGGTGGCCGACCGCCCTTGCGCCCCAGTAGCAGGTTCTGCTGCACGGTAAGGGTGGGAAAGACATCACGACTTTCCGGTACATAAGCGATGCCGCGTCGTGCGATGGCATGGGTGGGCAGTCCGGCCAGCGGACGTCCTTCGAAAAGGATCTCGCCGCTGCTGCGCACCTGGCCCATCAAGGCCTTGAGCAAGGTGGAGCGGCCCGCGCCGTTGCGGCCCAGGATGCTGACGATCTCGCCCGCCTGCACCTCCAGCGAAATGGCCTGCAATACATGGCTCTGGCCATACCAGGCCTGCAAACCTGTCACTGCGAGCAGGGGATGGCGCTTATCCATGGCGCCTCCGGTCCAGGTACAGCGCCTGGACGTCGGCATTGGCGCGGATGCGCTCGGCACTGTCACAGGCGATCACGCGACCGTTGTCCATGACGGCGATGCGGTCGGCCAGGCCGAAGACGACCTGCATGTCGTGTTCCACCATCAGCAGGGTCTTGCCGACGGTGACTTCGCGGATCAGCGCCACCATGGCCGCGCTCTCGGCGCGGCTCATGCCGGCGGTGGGTTCGTCGAGCAGGATGACGGAGGCATCCGCAGCCATGGTCACGGCCAGTTCCAGCGCGCGCTGTTCGGCGTAGCTCAATTCGCCCGCCGCCACCTCGGCGCGCGCTGCCAGACCAACCTGTTCCAGCACCGCCAGCGCGCGCGCGCTGGCATCGCGCAACTGGCCGATGCGGCGCCAGAAGGCATAGCGGTAACCCAGCGTCCACAGCAGCGCACAGCGCACGTTCTCAAAGGCGCTCAGGCGCGGGAACAGACTGGTGATCTGGAAGCTGCGTGCCAGCCCCAGGCGGTGGATGCGCTGGGGCGGCTCGCGCGTGACGTCGCGCCCGTGCAGCAGTACACGGCCGCTATCGGCCCGATAGCGGCCCGAGATGACATGAAAGAGACTGGACTTGCCCGCGCCATTGGGACCGATCAGGGCGCAGCGCTCGCCGGGCTGCAATTGCAGGTCGACACCGCGCAGAATCTCGCTGCGGCCAAAGGCTTTATGGATGCCCTGCAGCACCAGCGGGGAAGATGTCGTCATCATGTCCTCCCCTTGCGATGCCAGGCCAGCAAGCCCGCGCTGCCCACGCCGATCAGTGCCATGGCGATGATCCAGGGTCGGGCCGCATGCACGTCGATGGCGCAGCCCCAGAGCAGCAGCGGTGCAGCGCCCTCGCCTGTGTCGGCCAGACTGCCCAGGCTGGCCTGGTAAGCCATCTCGGTAGCCAGGATCACGCCGGCCAGCGTGCACAGTGCTGCAGCCAGCCACAAGCCCAGGCGCCACGCCTGCCGGGCATCCAGGCTACCGCCGCGCAGCAGGCGCCAGCTGCGGTCGATCAGGCTGGCCAGTCCGCCCGGCGCCGTCATCACGATCAGGATGAAGAAAGCGCCGAGGTAGAACTGCCAGGCCTGCGTGAAGGTCGACAGCCAGGAAGAAAACAGCACCCCCACCACGCCCCCCAGGATGGGGCCGTAGAAATAGGCGGTGCCGCCAATGAAGGTGAACAGCAGGATGGTGCCCGAACGCAGCGCGCCCACGTATTCGGCACTGACGATTTCAAAGTTGATGGCCGAGAGCCCGCCCGAGACACCCGCAAAGAAGGCCGACAGGATCAACGCCAGGTAGCGCACCCGCTGCGGATCGTAGCCGAGGAAGGCGGCGCGCTCGGGATTGTCGCGCACGGCGTTGAGGATGCGGCCCAGGGGCGTATGACGCAGTGCGTAGATGGCAATGGTGCAGACCAGCAGCCAGCCGGCGATCAGGTAATACACCTGGATTTGGGGTCCGTAGCTGATGCCCAGCACGGGCTGGCCGATGACACGGTTTCCCGAAATCCCGCCCTCGCCGCCAAAGACCTCCGGCAACATCAGTACGCTGGCCGAGACCAGCTCCACCAGCCCCAGCGTGATCATGGCGAAGGTGGTACCGGCGCGACGCGTGGTGAGATAACCCAGAACCACCGCACAGAGCGCCCCGGTCAGGCCGCCTGCGAGCGGCACCAGCGTCACCGGGAAGGCCAGCGCGCCAGCGTCCATGCGATTCATGAGGTCAATGGCGCCGAAGGCGCCGAGCCCGGAATACACCGCATGACCAAAGGAGAGCATGCCGCCCTCACCGAGGAGCATGTTGCAGGACAGACAGAGCAGCACCATCGTGCCCATCTGCGACAGCAGCGACAAGGCCGCGCTCTGCGGGAACACCAGGGGGGCGGCCAGCAGCACCAGGGCAAACAAAAGCCAGGCAAGCAGGCTTGATCGCATCGTTCAGCCCTCCCGCCGGCCCATGAGACCCTTGGGCCGCACGATCAGCATGGCCACCAGCAGCAGATAGGGCAGCACCGGCGCCATCTGTGCCAGCGTCAGCCGCACCAGCGGTGCCAGGGCACTGCCCGCCGGCACCTGCACGCCCAGGCTGGCCAGGGAAATATCCAGCGCCACCGCAAAGGTCTGCATCATGCCGATCAGCAGCGAAGTGATGAATGCTCCGGCCAGCGAGCCCAGGCCGCCGACCACCACCACCACGAAGATGATGCTGCCCACCGAGGCAGCCATGCCCGGTTCGGTGACGAAAGCATTGCCGCCGATGACGCCGGCCAGCGCGGCCAGTGCGCAGCCACCGCCAAAGACCAGCATGAACACGCGCGGCACGTTGTGGCCCAGCGCCTCGACCATCTGCGGATGGGTCAGCGCGGCCTGGATCACCAGTCCGATGCGGGTATGGCGCAGCAACAGCCACAAGGCCAGCAGCATGAGCGCCGCCACCAGCAGCATGAAGCCGCGATAGACCGGGAAGGCAGTCGAATAGAGCGTAAAGAGCGTGCCGTCCAGCTCGGGCGGAATGCGATAAGGCACGGGTGAGCGTCCCCACACCAGCTGCACCAGTTCCACCACCAGATAGGACAGGCCGAAGGTGAACAACAATTCCGGCACATGCCCGTAGCGATGCACGATGCGCAGGCCGTAATGCTCCACCAGCGCCCCGGCCACGCCCACGAGCAGCGGCGCCAGCAGCAGCGCCCACCAGAATCCCAGGACCCCGGCCAGCGCATAGGCCACGTAGGCGCCCAGCATGTAGAAACTGGCGTGGGCGAAGTTGGGCACGCCCATCATGCTGTAGATGAGGGTCAGGCCCGAGGACAGCAGGAACAGCAAAAAGCCGTAGCCCAGGCCGTTGAGGAAGGTGATCAGCGCGAATTCCAAAGTACCAGCCTTGCCGGGATGCCGTGTCAAAGAGGAAGAAAAGCTTGCCGCGCCCGGCCAAGCCCGGCCGCACGCAAAAGTGGAGCGATCCTATGGGATTCGCGCTTCTCTGTCAAAATAGCGGATTGCGGCCCGGTTCGGGCCGCGCGCCACAGGCTGACCATGACGCAACCCTATCCGCTTCCCGTCTTCGAGAACCGTTTCGCCGCACTGCCGCCGGCTTTCCATACCCGGCTGCAGCCCACCCCCTTGCCCGCGCCCTACCTGGTCGGCTTCAGCGAGGCCGCAGCGGCCACTGTGGGACTGTCGCGACCGGCCCACGAGGATGACAGCTTCCTCGACGTCTTTGCCGGCAACCGGATCGCACCGGGTTCCTTGCCGCTGTCGGCGGTCTATTCCGGGCATCAGTTCGGTGTCTGGGCGGGCCAGCTGGGAGATGGCCGTGCCATCACCCTGGGCGACCTGCCGGCGGCCGACGGCCAGGGCCGCATCGAGCTGCAACTCAAGGGGGCCGGCCAGACGCCCTATTCGCGCATGGGCGATGGCCGCGCCGTGCTGCGCTCCTCGATCCGTGAGTTCCTCTGCTCGGAGGCCATGGCCGCGCTCGGCATCCCGACCACCCGCGCCCTGACCGTGATCGGCTCGGACCAGCGCGTGCTGCGCGAAACGCCGGAAACCGCCGCCGTCGTCACCCGCATGGCGCCCAGCTTCATCCGCTTCGGCTCCTTCGAACACTGGTACTACAACCAGCGCTTCGATGACTTGAAGATCCTGGCCGATACCGTGCTGGAACAGTTCTATCCGCAGCTGCTGACCGAAGCGAACCCGTATCAGGCCCTGCTCAGGGAAGTCACCCGCCGCACCGCCACCCTGATGGCGCAATGGCAGGCGGTGGGCTTCATGCACGGCGTAATGAATACGGACAACATGTCCATCCTCGGCCTGACGCTGGATTACGGCCCCTTCGGCTTCATGGAAGCCTTCGACGCACGCCACATCTGCAACCATACCGACAGCCAGGGCCGCTACAGCTACCAGATGCAGCCGCGCATCGGCCAGTGGAACTGCTTCGCGCTGGGCCAGGCCATGCTGCCGCTGATCGGCTCGGTGGAGCAGACCGAGGCGGCGCTGGCCGATTACGAGGCGATCTTCCAGGCCCGCCACGACGCGCTGCTGCATGCCAAGCTGGGCCTGAACACACGCCAGCCCGAGGACGATCAACTGATCCAGGCCCTGTTTGCCATCCTGCAAGCCAACCACGTCGATTTCACCCTGTTCTTCCGTCGCCTGGGCGACTTGCGCATCGGCAATCCCGAGCAGGACGAGCCGCTGCGCGATCTCATCCTCGACCGCCCCGCCTTTGATGCCTGGGCCGCGCAATACCGCCAGCGCCTGCGCGCCGAGGATAGCGACGACGAGGCCCGCCGGCTTGCAATGCAGGCGGTCAACCCCAAATACGTGCTACGCAATTATCTCGCCCAGGTCGCCATCGACAAGGCGCAACAGAAAGACTTCAGCGAAGTGGCGCGCCTGCAGCAGATCCTGCGCCATCCCTTCGACGAGCAACCCGAATTCGACCGCTATGCCGACCTGCCGCCGGACTGGGCCAGCCATCTGGAGGTGAGTTGCTCTTCCTGAGACCGGCCTGACTTTTGGCACTTCTGAAACTTTCTTCCTGAGCGGGCCGCCGTTGCTCGCCGTCCGTCATCCACAAGGAGTCAAGCATGAACAAACGTGTAGAAAAGACCGAAGCGCAATGGCGCGACCAACTGGACCCGATGGAATATCAGGTCACCCGCGAAGCCGCCACCGAGCGCGCCTTCACCGGCCGCTACTGGGATCACCATGAAGCCGGCATCTATACCTGCGTCTGTTGCGACACCCCGCTCTTCACCTCGGATGCCAAGTTCGACTCCGGCTGCGGCTGGCCCAGCTACTTCGAACCCATCGATCCGGCCAACGTACGCGAGAAAGTGGACCGCAGTTATGGCATGATTCGCACCGAGATCATCTGCAACGTCTGCGACGCCCATCTGGGCCATGTCTTCCCCGACGGCCCGCCGCCGACCGGACTGCGCTACTGTATCAATTCGGCTTCGCTGCGCTTCGACCCGGCGTAAGCCGGCCCTCCAACGATTTTTTGACATACTGAAGAAGCCCAAGCGATGAAGTTCCTGTTCGACCTGTTCCCCGTCATCCTGTTTTTCGGCGTCTTCAAATGGGCCGAAGGCCATCCCTCGGCTGCCCAGGATCTGGTGATGCAATACCTCGGCGGGGCCATGTCGGCCGGCGCCGTCACCGCCACCCAGGCGCCCATCCTGCTGTCGACGGCGGTGGCCATCGTCGCCTCGCTGGGCCAGATCGGCTGGCTGCTGTTGCGCCGGCGCAAGGTCGATGGCATGTTGTGGGTGTCCCTGGCCATCATCGTGGTCTTTGGCGGGGCCACCATCTATTTCCGTGACGACACCTTCATCAAGTGGAAGCCGACCATCCTCTACTGGGCCTTCGGCCTGGCCTTGCTGGTGTCGCAGCTGTTCATGAAGAAGAACCTGATCCGCGTCATGATGGAAAAGCAGGTCACCCTGCCCGAACCCATCTGGCCGCGCCTGAACCTGGCCTGGATGGTCTTCTTTGCGGTCATGGGCGTGCTGAACCTGTATATCGCCTTCAATTACTCGCTCGATACCTGGGTCAACTTCAAGATGTTTGGCAGCATGGGCCTGATGTTTGCCTTCATCATCGGCCAGAGCCTGTTTCTCTCCAAGTACATGAAGGATGAGCAATGAGCGCCGCCGATACCCGTGTGGCGCGCATGACCGAGCGCCTGACTGCAACTTTCTCGCCCTCGGTCTGTCTGGTGGAGGATGAGTCGGCGCTGCATGCAGGGCATGCCGGTGCCGCCTCTGGCGGAGGACATTACAGGATCCGCCTGGTTTCCAATCTGTTCGAAGGCAAAAATCGTTTGAACCGTCATCGGCTGGTGTATGATTGCCTGTCCGACCTGATGCAGCAGGAGATTCATGCGCTGGCCATAGTGGCGCTCTCCCCGTCAGAGGCAACGAACTGAGACCAAGAACAAAGACCGACACCTGCTTATCCAGCCCCTCCTGTTTTTCTTCTCCGTTTTGATTCTTTCCTTTATTTTCTAGGATTCAACAATGACATTCAAACCCGCTCGTCTGCTGGTGCTGCTGTTCGCTATCGCTTCCATCCCGGCCTTCGCACAAAACCTCGCCGTCGTGAACGGCAAGGCGATCCCCTCTTCCCGCGCCGATCTGATGGTCAAGCAGATGACTGCGCAAGGCCAGCCCGACAGCCCGCAGCTGCGCGGTGCCATCAAGGAAGAGCTGATCAACCGTGAAATCCTGATGCAGGAAGCCGACAAGCAGGGCCTGTCCAACAGCACCGACGTCAAGAACCAGCTGGAACTGGCCCGCCAGTCCATCGTGATCCGCGCCCTGATCGCCGACTACCTGAAGAAGAACCCGGTCTCGGACGCCGACATCAAGGCTGAATACGACAAGTTCAAGGCCCAGGCCGGTGACAAGGAATACCACGCCCGCCACATCCTGGTGGACAAGAAGGAAGACGCCGAAGCCATCATCGCCAAGCTCAAGGCCGGTACCAAGTTCGAAGACCTGGCCAAGCAATCCAAGGACACCGGTTCGGCAGCCAACGGCGGCGATCTGGACTGGGCTACCCCGGCTTCCTTCGTCAAGCCTTTCTCCGACGCCATGGTCGCCCTGAAGAAGGGTGAAATCACCCAGACGCCGGTGCAGACCCAGTTCGGCTGGCACGTGATCCAGCTGGAAGACGTGCGTCCGGCCAAGGTCCCGACCCTGGAAGAAGTCAAGCCGCAGATCGCTGAAGCCCTGCAACAGAAGAAGCTGCAGGCCTACCAGGAACAACTGCGCGCCAAGGCCAAGGTGCAGTAAGCCTCGCGCCCGGATCGTCGAAGAGGAAGGCCCGCACGGCACTCCTCTTGGCCCGCTCTCCCGCATGCCCGGCCAGGTTTCCTGACCGGGCATGTTGTTTTTTGGCTGGCGCTGAGCGAGTCCGGAACGACTGCAGAAACAAAAAACGCAGTTCCGAAAGGAACTGCGTTTTTTTTCACCTGGCTTTTTCAGCCCCTGCCCGAGTACCCGCCGTAGCGGGCAATCGAAACAGGAAACTTCATCTCAAGCCATTTCAGGCTCAACCCACCCACTTGCGGGCATTGCGGAACATGCGCATCCACGGCGAATCCTCGCCCCACGATTCCGGGTGCCAGGACTGGGTCACGGTGCGGAAGACGCGTTCGGCGTGCGGCATCAGGACCGTGAAGCGGCCGTCCGGGGTGGTCACCGAGGTGATGCCCTGGGGCGAACCGTTGGGGTTGAACGGATAGGCTTCGGTGGCCGCGCCGCGATGATCGACGTAACGCATGGCGATGATGGCACGGTCGATGTCACCGGTCTGGGAGAAGTCGGCAAAACCTTCACCGTGGGCGGTGGCAATCGGTGCCTGGGTACCGGCCATGCCCTGCATGAAGATGGACGGCGAATCGGCCACTTCCACCATCACGAAACGCGCCTCGAACTGCTCGGACTTGTTGCGGGTGAACTTGGGCCAGGCTTCGGCGCCCGGGATCATGGACTTCAGGTTGCTCATCATCTGGCAGCCGTTGCAGATGCCCAGCGAGAAGGTGTCCTGGCGCTGGAAGAAGCGCGAGAACTGCTCGGCCAGCTGCGCATTGAAGAGAATCGTCTTGGCCCAGCCTTCGCCGGCGCCCAGCACGTCACCGTAGGAGAAACCGCCCACGGCGATGAAGCCCTTGAAGTCATCCAGCTTGGCGCGATTGGCGATCAGGTCGCTCATGTGCACGTCCACGGCGGTGAAGCCGGCCTTGTGCATGGCGTAGGCAGTCTCGATGTGCGAGTTCACGCCCTGCTCGCGCAGGATGGCGACCTTGGGACGCGCCGCTGCGCCCAGCGACAGGTAGGGTGCGGCGATGTCTTCCTGCGGATCGAAGCTCAGCTTGGGCGTCATGCCGGGATCGGCCGCGTCCAGCAGGCGTTCGTATTCGGCATCGGCGCAGGCCGGGTTGTCGCGCAGGCGGGCGATGCGCCAGCTGGTCTCGCTCCAGACGCGGTGCAGCTCGGCGCGCGGCTGGCCGTAGATGTTCTTGGCATCGCGCATGAATTCGATCACGTCGCGGTCGTTGGGCTTGCCGATGATGTGGCTGCACGCGCCCAGGTTGTAGCTGCGCAGCACGTTCATGACCTCCGACTTCTGCTCGGCCGGGACCTGGATGACCGCACCCAGTTCTTCGCTGAACAGCGCGCGCAGAGTCAGTTCATTGCGGCGCTCGGCCACTTGCGTGGTCCAGTTCTTGGAATCGCCCCAGTCTGCGGCGTGCTCGGCTTCCATGGTCAGGATGTCGAGGTTGACCGAGATGCCGGTATGACCTGCAAAGGCCATTTCGGCCAGGGTCGCATACAGGCCACCATCGGAGCGGTCATGGTAGGCCAGCAGGCGGTCTTCGGTGTTGAGTTGCTGAATGGCGTTGAAGAAGGCCTTCAGGTCTTCGGCGCTATCCACATCGGGGGTCTCGTTGCCGATCTGCTGCATCACTTGCGTGAGCGCCGAGGCACCCATGCGGTTCTTGCCACGGCCCAGGTCGATCAGGATCAGGACGGTGTCGCCCTTGTCCTTGCGCAGTTGCGGCGTCAGCACGCGGCGCACGTCGGTCACCGGTGCGAAACCGGAAACGATCAGCGAGACCGGCGAGGTCACCGACTTGGCACCCTCTTCATCGCTCCAGGTGCTGCGCATGGACAGCGAATCCTTGCCCACCGGGATCGAGATGCCCAGCGCCGGGCACAGTTCCATGCCCACGGCCTTGACGGTATCGAACAGCGCGGCGTCCTGGCCGGGCTGGCCGCAGGCCGCCATCCAGTTGGCCGAGAGCTTGATGTCGCCGATCTCGGCAATCGGCGCGGCAGCAATGTTGGTGATGGCTTCACCGACGGCCATGCGGCCCGAGGCCGGCGCGTCGATCACGGCCAGCGGGGTGCGCTCGCCCATGGCCATGGCTTCGCCCAGATAGCCTTCCAGGCCCATGGCGGTCACGGCCACGTCAGCCACCGGCACCTGCCAGGGACCGACCATCTGGTCGCGCACGGTCATGGCGCCGACGCTACGGTCACCGATGGTAATCAGGAAGGACTTGTCGGCCACGGCCGGCAGGCGCAGCACGCGCTGGGCCACGTCCACCAGGTCCATGCCGGTCAGGTCCACCGGCGGCAACTGCTTTGGCACGTGCTGCACGTCACGGTGCATCTTGGGCGGCTTGCCCAGCAGCACGTCCATGGGCATGTCGACCGGGTTGTTGTTGTGCTCGGGATCGATCACCTTCAGCTGGCGTTCTTCAGTGGCGGTACCGACCACGGCGAAGGGTGCGCGCTCGCGTTCGCACAGGTACTGGAACAGTTCCAGGTGTTCCGGCAGGATGGCCAGCACGTAGCGCTCCTGGGATTCATTGCTCCAGATCTCGCGCGGGGCCAGGCCGCTTTCTTCCAGCGGCACACGGCGCAAATCGAAGATGGCGCCGCGCTTGGCGTCGTTGGTGATTTCCGGGAAGGCATTGGAGAGCCCGCCCGCACCCACGTCGTGGATGGACTGGATGGGGTTGTCGTCACCCAGCGCCCAGCAGGCGTTGATGACTTCCTGGGCGCGGCGTTCCATTTCCGGGTTGCCGCGCTGGACCGAATCGAAGTCCAGGTCAGCCGTGTTCACGCCGGTGGCCATCGACGAGGCAGCGCCGCCGCCCATGCCGATGCGCATGCCGGGGCCGCCCAGCTGGATCAGCAGGCTGCCCACCGGCAGGTCGTTCTTCTTGGTGTGCTTGGCCGAGATGTTGCCCATGCCGCCGGCAATCATGATGGGCTTGTGATAGCCCATGACCTGGCCGCCCACATTCTGCTCGTAGGTCCGGAAGTAACCGCCCAGGTTTGGACGACCGAATTCATTGTTGAAGGCCGCGCCACCGAGCGGGCCGTCGATCATGATCTGCAAGGGCGAGGCAATGCGCTCGGGCTTGCCGTAGATGCCGCCCTGGGCGTGCTCATCGCGCTGCGCCACCGGCTGGGCCACGTCACGGGCGTTTTCCCAGGGTTGCACGGCGTGGGTGACCATCAGGTTGGAGACGGTGAAGCCAGTCAGGCCGGCCTTGGGCTTGGAGCCACGGCCGGTCGCGCCTTCATCGCGGATCTCGCCGCCAGCGCCGGTGGAAGCGCCCGGGAAGGGGGAAATCGCGGTCGGGTGATTGTGGGTTTCCACCTTCATCAGGATGTGGGTCAGCTCGTCGGAGGCTTCATAGACGTTGCCCTTGGTAGCGCCGCGCTGGTAGAAGCGCGAGACGGTGGCTCCCTCGATGATGGAGGAATTGTCCGAATAGGCCACCACGGTGCCCTTGGGCGCCAGTTGGTGGGTGTTCTTGATCATGCCGAAGAGCGACTTGTCCTGCTTCTCACCATCGATGGTCCAGTCGGCGTTGAAGATCTTGTGGCGGCAGTGTTCGCTGTTGGCCTGGGCGAACATCATCAGTTCGACGTCGGTGGGGTTGCGCTGGGCCTTGGTGAAGGCGTCCACCAGGTAATCGATCTCATCATCCGACAGGGCCAGGCCCAGTTCGGTGTTGGCGCGTTCCAGCGCGGCACGGCCGCCGCCGATCACGTCGACCGACTCCAGCGGCCTGGCTTGCAGCTCCGTGAACAAGCCGGCAGCGTCCTGCGGATCACGCAGCACGGTCTCGGTCATGCGGTCGTGCAACAGTGCGGCCACGGCCGGGATGCTGGCTTCGTTGAGCTTCTTGGCGCCGCCCAGCAAGCCCGTCTTGACCTGCACGCGGAAGATGATGCCGCGCTCCACGCGGTGGATGTGACCCATACCGCAATTGCGCACGATGTCGGTGGCCTTGCTGGCCCAGGGCGAGATGGTGCCGAAACGCGGAATCACCACGAAGGCATCGCCCTCGTCGCTGCCGTTGAAGGGGTCGCCATAGGTCAGCAGGCCGTTGAGGCGGGCCTCATCCTCTTGCGTCAGGGCCTTGGCGTCGACGAAATGCAGGTAGCGGCCGCACACGCCGGTGATGGCGGCATCCACGGCTTGCAATTGGCTCAGAAGGCGTTGGGTACGGAAAGCGGAAAGGGCATTGGAGCCCGGCAGGATCAGCATGGCGAGGTCGAGGCAGTTAGCTTGAATCGGGAAAACCGTCGCAGCATCGCGGCAGGGACCGGTCCACCGACACCGGCCGCCCCGAATGACGCATTGCACAAGGAAAAATCGTGCAGGTCGGAGACTGGCGAGATGATGGATCGTGCGCGCGTTTGCTGGCAAAGCCGGCATTATACCGTGGACACCGCGCCAAGTCCCGTGCAAAGCGAGCCGGCCCGCAAGCCTGCCTGTGGCGGCCTGTAGCGGCAAGATGGATGGCCTGGCCTGCCCTTTGGTGGGGATTGACGCACTTGACCGGGGCCTGTTGTCATCGCAGCCGCAGCGCCGAGCGTTGTCCCTCTGGAGAGCAGATCGCTTCAGTCGGTGGCAGGCCGATATGTAGCACTGCGGCAATATCCAAACGACAGCGATATTTCGCGGTATCATTCGGCCCGCATCGGACCCTGCCAGAGCAGGTGCAAGAGGCGCCCGAGCCACTGCCCGATGCCCATGACCACAGCGGCCAGACCGCTTCCAAGACGAATAGAGTGAACAGTACACAACGACAGATCGCCATCATCGGCGGGGGACTTTCAGGGATTTGCAGCGCCTACTTCCTGGCCGCCAAGGGCTATGAAGTGGCCGTCATCGAGCGCCGTGCGCATGTGGCCGAGGAAGCCACCTTCGGTGACGCCGGCCTGCTGGCCCCGGGCGCGGCCATGCCGCTGACCTTGCCGGGTGCCATGGCAACCTTCGCCTGCCGCTTCCGGGATGAGCCACGCGTGCTGCTGGCCCCCGGTGCCGATTTCGGTCGTCGGCGCTGGATGCGCGTCACGCGCCAGGCCCAGCAGCACTACTTTGCCCAGAACAAGCTGCGCCTGACGCGCCTGTCGGCCTACGGCCAGAGCCTGGTGCTGCAATTGCAGGCCCACCACAACCTGGACAATGAAAACGGCCAGGGCGTCTTCCACCTCTTCCGCCATCCCTCCGAGGCGGCGCGCATGACGCATTTGCAGCAAGCCGCGCAACAATGCGAGTTCAAGCACCAGGCGCTGGACGCCGCCGGCATCCGCGCGCTGGAACCGGCCTTTTCCTCGGAAGCGACACTCTCCGGCGCGCTCTACTATCCTGAGGACATGGCCGGCAACTGCGTGCTCTTTGCCAAGCAGATGCGCAATGCGGCCCAGGAGCTGGGGGTGAGTTTCCATTTCGACTCCACCGTGACGGCCATCGACGCCGAATTCGGTGGCCGCCTGGCGCTGAGCGTGAACTCGCCCCATCTGGCCTCGCAGATGCGGGTCGATGCCGTGGTGGTGGCCGCCGGCATGTCCAGTGCCGAGCTCTTGCGCCCGCTTGATACCGCGCTGCCGCTGCAGGCGATACAAAGCTATTCGGCGCTGGTGCCGGTCAAGAATCCGGATGATGCCCCCAGCATGGCGCTCTATGACGACAGCTACAAGGTCGCCATGACACGCCTGGGCGGACGCATCCGCATCAGCGGCCTGCTGGGCTTCGTGCCGCCGGGTCAGACCCTGCCGCCCAAGGCCCTGCGCAACCTGCTCAAGATCGCCGGCGACTACTACCCCAATGCGGCCAACTACAACCAGGCGCATTTCTGGAGCAATACCATGGCGCTCTTGCCGCACGGCCTGCCCGTGGTCGGGCCGACCCGGCATGGCAATGTCTTCGTCAACGTCGGCCATGGTGCCACCGGCTGGGCCGCCAGCGTGGGTTCGGCGCGCCTGCTGGCTGACCTGGTCAGCGGCGACCAGACCGAAATTTCCGCCGAGGGCTTGCTGCCGCGCGACGTACTGGCCTGAGCAGGCTGTCTCTGCCGTCTGCTGCGACCCTGGTCGCGTGCCTTCTTTTCATCGATAAAGATCGCGCAAGGGCCTGCACGGACAGAACAATTCACTTAAAATCAAGCACCCGCGTGACCAGCGCCTGAGCGTGTGAATTTTTCTGCACTTGGCTCTCCAGCGCCGACCTTGCGCGGTGTTCCAGCGGTCTTCTCGCTGCACTGACGCCCATCCACTCAACGTCCCCGCCCCCCCGATCATGAGCGCGCTCCATACCGTTGCCGAGATCCGCCAGGTTGAACAAGCGGCCCTGTCCGCCCTGCCCCCTTACACCCTGATGCAGCGCGCCGGCGCCGCCATTGCCGAGCAAGCCCAGCACTTGCTGTGTTCGGCCACGGCCTCTTCGCCGGCGGTGCTGATCCTGGCCGGGCCCGGCAACAATGGCGGCGATGCGCTGGAAGCGGCCTGCCTGCTCGAAGAAGCCGGCATCGAAGTGAGCGTGCAGCTGCATGCCGACGAAAGCCGCCAGCCCGCCGATGCGCGCCGGGCGTTGGCGCGTGCCCGCGAAGCGGAAATCCAGTTCATCGAAGGCCATGGCGATGCGCCGCTGCGGGCGCACTCCTGGGCCCTGGTGATCGACGGGCTGTTCGGCATCGGCCTGGCGCGTCCGCCCGGACCAGCCTTGCGCCCCATCATCGAGTACGTCAACAGCTTGCGCTGCCCGGTGCTGTCCATCGATGTCCCCAGCGGACTCAATGCCGACACCGGCAGCATCGTGGGCGGCCGCGAGGGTGTGGCCGTCCAGGCCACGCATACCCTGAGCTTCATCGGCGACAAGCCCGGTCTGCATACCTGTGACGGCAGTGACCACAGCGGCCAGATCGTGGTCGAGCCACTGGACATCGACGCGGCGCTGCTACCCCCGGCGCGCGCCTTCCTCAATGGTCCGCAAAGTTTTGCCACCGCGCTCAAGCCGCGCGCCAACAACAGCCACAAAGGCAGCTATGGCGATGTGATCGTGGTGGGCGGTGCGCGCGGCATGGCCGGTGCGCCGGTACTGGCGGCGCGCACGGCAGCTTTTGGCGGGGCCGGACGGGTCTATGTGGCCTTCGTGGACGAGGGACCGGCCTATGACGACAAGCACCCCGAACTGATGTTCCGCCTGGCCGACCGGGTGGAATTCGGCGCCAGCGCGGCCCTGGTAGTCGGCCCCGGCATGGGCACCTCGCGCCATGCGCATGACATCCTGGCGCGCGCCCTCGACAGCGAAGCCGATATCGTCGTCGATGCCGATGCCCTCAATCTGATCTCGGCCGAACCCACGCTGCAGCACAAGCTGCACCGCCGCAGCCAGCGCGGTACGCAGCCGTGCAGCATCATCACGCCCCATCCACTGGAGGCCGCCCGCCTGCTCGACAGCACCACCCAGCAGATCCAGCAGGACCGCCCGCAGGCGGCGCGGCTGCTGGCCCGGCAGTTCAATGCCATCACCGTGCTCAAGGGGGCGGGCACGGTCATCGCCTTCCCCGATGGCGAGATCGCCATCAACCCCAGCGGCAATCCGGCGCTGTCCACCGCCGGTACCGGCGACGTGCTCTCGGGATTGTGCGGGGCCTTGCTGGCGCAGGGCTGGCCGACCGCGTCGGCCGCCCTGGCCGCCACCTGGATCCACGGCGCCGCCGCCGACCAGTTGGTGGCGGCAGGACAGGGGCCGGTGGGGCTGACCGCCAGTGAATTCATCCCGGCCATCCGTGCCGTCTTCAACCAGATTCTCCGAGACCATGTCCAGCGCCGTCCTGCCCTACCCACGCATCGCCCCCAGCCATAAGCTGGGTATCCTGTTCCTGATTTCGGGGCTGTGGACGCTGTCACTGCTCGATACCGCCGGCAAGCTGCTGGCCCTGGCGGGGTATCACGTGGTGATGATTGCCTGGATGCGCTACACCATCAATCTGTTCTTCATGGCGGCCACGCTGGCGCCCTTGTACCGGCGCCGTCACGGGCGCAGCATCCTGCAGTCCAACCGGCTCGGACTGCAATTGGGACGGGGTGCGCTGCTACTGGCGTCGACGCTGATTTTCTTTTCGGTACTGAAGATCGTGCCATTGGCCGAAGGCACGGCCATGAATTTTTGCGCACCGCTGATCGTGCTGGCCATCTCGCCGTGGCTGCTGGGCGAACGCAGCTATCTGTCGCGCTGGATTGCGGTATTGATCGGATTTACGGGCATGCTCATCGTGATTCGCCCCAGTGGCGACATCCCGCCCTATGGCGTGGCGCTGGGCCTGGTCTCGGCCTTCACCCAGGCCATGCTGTCCATCCTCAACCGCAAGGCCAGCCAGGCCGATAACCCGATGGTGACGCTGTTTTATGGCGCGCTGGTGGGCAGCATCGTCTCGACGCTGCTGGTGCCCTTCTTCTGGACCAGTCATGCGCCCACGATGGTGGAACTGGCGATCCTGGTCTCCACCGGCATCACCAGCACCATCGGCCACTTCCTGCAGAACTCGGCCTACCGGCATGCCGAAGCCTCGGTGCTGACGCCCTTCTTCTATGCCCAGATCATCTCGGCCTGCGGCATGGGGTGGCTGGTCTTCGGGCAATTCCCGGACCAGATCACGGTCCTGGGCATCGCCATCATCTGCGCCAGCGGGATCGGTATCGCCTACATCGAACACAAGCGCGCGCACCCGCTGCCGCCAGCCGATCCGATGGAGTCCGTCTAATCAGTCCTGCACCAGCCGCCCGGCGGCAATGGTCAGGGTGCGCTCGCAACGGGCGGCAATGCCGGGGTCATGGGTCACCAGCACCAGCGTGGAGCCGCGCTCGCGGTTCAGTTCAAACATCAGCTGGATGACCGATTCGCCGGTAGCCGCATCGAGGCTGCCGGTCGGTTCATCGGCAAACAGCAGGGGCGGTTCGGTCACAAAGGCGCGTGCCAGCGCCACGCGCTGCTGCTCGCCGCCGGAGAGGTATTTGGGATAATGCTTCAGGCGGCTGCCCAGGCCCACGCGACCCAGCATCTCTTGCGCCTTGGCCCGCGCCTGGTTGTCACCGCGCAGTTCCAGCGGCAGCATCACGTTTTCCAGGGCATTGAGGTGTCCTAGCAGTTGGAAGGACTGAAACACGAAGCCCAGTTTGCGCTTCCTCAACAGCGCCCGGCCATCTTCATCGAGGGCGTAGATGTCTTCGCCATCGAGGCGTACGGAACCTGCGCTGGGCGTATCCAGTCCAGCCAGCAGGCCCAGCAGGGTCGACTTGCCGGAACCGGAAGCGCCGACGATGGCCACCGTGGTTGCGGCGGCCACGGTAAAATCGATGTCGCTCAGGATGGTCAGGCGACCGGATGGAGCGGCCACATCGGCAACATGTTTGGACAACTGAAGGACTTCAATGGCGGCAATGACGGCAGAACTGGCGGGAGCGGAAGCGGGCATGCAGGGCAATCGGGCAAGAGGGTCCGGGACAGGTGCGCGGCGCAACGGGCTGGTGGGCGCGGTGTTGCGTCTGCTGGCGGGCGTCGTGCTGATGGTAGCGGCGACGAGCGCTTATTCTGCCCCAAAAAACCTGCTCGTGCTCGGTGACAGCCTGTCTGCCGAATATGGCCTGCAGCGCGGCACCGGCTGGACCGGCCTGCTGCAGAAGCGGCTGCAGCAGAACAAGCTGGATTACCAGGTGGTCAATGCCAGCATCAGCGGCGACACCACCATCGGCGGGCGCAACCGCCTGGCACCGCTGATGGCGCAGCACAAGCCAGCCGTCGTGGTGATCGAACTGGGCGCCAACGACGCCCTGCGCGGCCTGCCGCTCAAGACCAGCCAGGACAACCTGCAAGCCATGATCGATCTGGCGCACCAGCAAAAGGCCAAGGTACTGCTGGTGGGCATGCAGATTCCGCCCAATTACGGCCCCGACTACACGCACCGTTTCGCGGCGATGTACCAGGAGCTGGCCAAGAGCAACAAGGTGGCGCTGGTGCCGTTCTTCTTCGAGGGGATCGCGGCCGATCTCTCACAGTTCCAGGCTGATCGCATTCATCCCAATGAACAGGCGCAGCCCAGGCTGCTGGACAATGTCTGGCCGCCTCTCAAGCCGCTGGTCGGGCTGAAGTAAGCGCGATCGTCCGGCCACAAAGCCCCAGTGCCGTCGCGGGCATCAGAGGCTCTTTTCCTGATGGCGAAGGTGTTTCAATGCCGCGCGTACAACGCCAGGAAGCGTCGCAGCAGCCCGGCCGATTGCGGCGTCTCGCTGACCTTCTCGCACAGCGCCTGTGCATCGATGCCGCAGCCACGGTAGATATCGGCGTAGTAATGCAGATGGGCGCGCACGAACTCGGGCGAGAACTCGGGATGGAACTGCGTCGAATAGACGTTGTGCTTGTGCTTGATGACGTGGTGCGGGTCCATCGGCGAGCGGGCCATGACGATGGCGTCCTTGGGCGGACGCAGCACCGACTGCATGTGCAGCATGTGGGCCGGGAATTCGTCCGGCAGCACGCCCAGCAACTCATCCTGGCGACAGCATTCCAGCGTCCTCACGTGCATGGTGCCGGCGGCGCGGCCGGCCGGGTTGTAGCCGACTTCGCCGCCAAAGGCATGGGTCAGCAACTGGTGGCCATAACAGATGCCGAACATGGGCGTGTCCAGTTCGGCAGCGTCGCGAATCCATTCGGCAGTGCGCTCGCTCCAGTCTTCCTTGTCAGTCACCATGGCCGGTGAACCGGTAATGAAAACCGCGCGGTAACTGCGCGGGCAGGACGGGCGCTCGCCTTCATAGACGGTCACCACTTCGATCTCGGTACGGCACAGACCGGCAGCGCAGCCTATCTGGTCGACATAGCCACCATAGTTGGTCTTGAGGGAAGGATTGGCATCTCCGGTGCGAATGATCAGGACTGGGGCAGGCATAAAAACTGGGTCGTATTCAGGGCAAGTCTCGCATCGGAAGCACTCCTCGTGGAAATACCCCCTGCGATGCTTTTCGAATGTCGACTGGAGAAAGCGACAACTTGTACGGCAGCCGTTTGTTTCCGAAACGGCGCAACATGACGTGCGGATGACAGGAATTTCATCTCGACAGCACAAAAGCTGCATGTTCCCACACGGTGGAAAGCTGACGAAACGCCAACGGACGATGGAAGAATTGAAGCGGATTCCCCGGTGCCGGCTCCCTGTTGCATCCCGCTCGAATGCAGCGCCGGTGTCCATGATGAAACAAAAAAGGCCGCTGGAAAAGCGGCCTGTGTAAATTTTTTAGCAAATTGTGGCGGTCATGCCGACAACTCCCCGTGCCGGGGCAGCACAGCGCACCGATTCACGATCCCGGTGCGCTCCTTGCACTGACTGCCCCACGGCGGGCCGTGCGATTAGCTCACTTGGCGCTCACTTGGCAGCATCATCCGCGCTCACCGCAGCAGCCCCCTTGAGCAGCTTGGTCTTGGCCTTCTCGCGCAGGTAGTCCAGGTAGCCCAGGGCATCCTGCTGCGACAAGGCGGCGGTGATCTGCTCCTGTTCGGCCTTGCGACGTGCGGTGTCGACGGTCTTGGGCTGTTCCACCTTGCTGATACGGTAGATCTGGTAGCCCAGGCCGCGCGTCTCGGCGCCCACGTAGACCGGCAGCTTGGCGGTATCGGCCTTCATGACGGCGTTGAAGGCTTCCTGGGTCCAGCCGTCGGACTTCACGCGGGACACCACCTTGGGCTCGCTGAAGCCGCTGGCATCATCCTTGGCCTGCAGCTGGGCCAGGCGTTCCTGGCCCGCCTTCACTGCCAGGGATTGCTCTTCGGCAGCCACCACGTCCTTCTGCACCTCCGCCTTGACTTCCTCGAACGGGCGCTTGGACACCGGCTTGTAGCTGGTCATGCGCGCGGCCACCAGGGTGTTGGGAGCGGTCTGCACGGCTTCAGTGTTGTGCTTGCCCTTGATCACGTCGTCGGTGAACAGTGCGGTAAGGAACTTGGCATTGTTGTAGGGTGCCGCACCGGCTGCCGGGTTGGGCAGGCGAGTCACGCCGGAGGCGGTCTGGATTTTCAGCTTGAGCTTGTCGGAGACGGCTTTGAGGCTGTCGGCGTTTTCATAGACCAGGTTGTTGAACTGGTCGGCCATGTCCGAATACTTCTTGGCGGCGATCTGCTTCTTGATGTCGGCACCGATCTCGGCCTTGACCGATTCCAGCGGCTTGACCGACGCCGGCTTGATGCCGGTCACCTCGATGACGTGATAGCCGAAGTCGGACTCCACCGGATCGCTGATCTCGCCCTGCTTCAGGCTGAAGGCGGCATCGGCGAAGGGTTTGACCATGGCGTCGCGGCTGAAGTAACCGAGGTCGCCACCGTTGGCGGCCGAGCCGGGGTCCTGCGAATTGGCCTTGGCCAGCTTGGCAAAGTCACCCGGATTCTTGCGCAGCTGCGCCACCAGAGCATCGGCCTTGCTCTTGGCGGCAGCCTTGTCGGCCGCCGAGGCATCCTTCTTGACGGTGATCAGGATGTGGCTGGCGCGACGCTGTTCTTCGGTGGCGTACTGCTTCTGGTTCTGCTCGTAGTAGGACTTGATATCGTCATCGGTGACAGTGGCCTGGGCAGCCACGGCCGCCGCATCCAGGACCACGTACTCGATGTCGGCCTGTTCCGGGGTCTCGAAACGGGCGGTGTTCTTGTCGTAGTAGGCCTTGAGCATGTCGTCGGTCACCTTGACCTGGCTGGCGTAGCTGTCCGGCTTGAAGTTGAGCATCTGGACGGTACGTTCCTGATCGTTCAGGTTGGACAGGTTCTCGGCCACGGTCCTGGGCGCGAAAGCGGTGCTCTGGATGGCGGCATTCAACTGCTGCACGGCCATTTCGCGGCGCAGGCCGGCTTCGTAGGACTTCTGGGTCATGCCCTGCGCGGCCAGCAGCACGCGGTACTGCTCATTGTCGAAGGTCCCGTCCGGTTTGGTCAGGCCGGGAATCTGCAGGATGCTTTGCTGCAGTACCTGGTCCGGCACCACCAGCTTGCTGGCCACCACCTCGGCGCCCAGGGCGCGCTGGGCGATCAGGTTGTCGAGGATGGCGCGGCGCGCCTGCGGGCTATCGAAGATCTTGCTGTCGAACTGATTGCCATACACCTGGCGCATGCGTTCGAGCTGCTGGCGATGCGCGGCATCCCACTCTTCCTTGGTGATGGTCTGGCCGGCCACCTTGGCCACGCCGCTGTCGTCGGTCAGGCGGCTGTAACCCTCCAGGCCGAAGAAGGCGAACGACGGGAAGATGAACAGCAGCAGCAGGAACTGCATCAGGCGCTGGTGAGTACGAATGAAATCAAACATGTATAGCCAATCAATAAACGATCTGGTCAATGAAGGACAGCGGGGATCAGCGAAGACTGCCGCTGGCGCGCGCCGATAAGAAAAAAGGCGAACTCGCGTTCGCCCTGATCCGGCGCAGGCCCGTCAGGCCCGGGAGACACAACGCACACCGTCATGCTCGCGCGACATTATACACATGCCAATGCCGGCAGGCATCTTTGCCGGGAACCGCTATCGGTCCATCTGGGCCAGCGCCACGCTGCGCAACTGGAAACGGCCATCGTTGTTGAACAGCCAGCTCTCCGAGAGTTCGATACGGCCCTGCTTGAGCAGCGCCGGTGGCGGCTTGGGAAAGGGCGCCGCGGTTTTCAGGCTGCCCAGGGCGCTGGCCTCGGCGTGCTTGTCGCGGTTGCTGCGCAGGATCTCGCTCCTGACCAGGTTTCCCTCACCATCCACCACGTACTTGATGACGATCACCGAGCGCAGCAAGGCTTGCGGGCGCTCTATGTAGACACTGGTGAAATTGACCTGGGAAATGCGCCTGGCCAGGTCGACCTTGTAGCCCTCCACGGTGGTGGCGGTGGAGGTAGCGTCTTCAGTGGTCTTCTTCTGCTCGATCAGGGCGCGTGCCAGTGCGTCACGCTCCTGCTGGGTGCTCTCCGGCGCCGAGCAGGCCGCCAGCATGGCGGCCACGCCCACGCCTGACATCGCCAGCCGCATCCCGGGTCGCCGCCCGGGCTTGCCGTTTTTGTTCATTTGCTCCTCCAAAGGACTGAATAATCTTGCTTCACCCGCCGTATGGCGTCAATGAAGGATCTGACGAAATTTGGACAGTCATTTCCGCCGCGGATTCCCCCGCCGCGAGAGCCCGAAGGCCGATCCATAGCTTCAATCTATAGCAAGGATTCCAGTCCGCTATCACAGCAGGGGGTGTCATCCAGCAGTCATATTAGGCCCGTACCATCCGCTTGCCTTTGAACGGGTCGGCCCGTCAGGCGCAAGCCCGCATGGGCGCTGCGTTTGGGCAAACCCACGAGCCAGCCAGATACCTTCCGAGATGATGCCCACACCCTCTTGCGCCGCCGCCCTCGCGATGCCGGTTTGTCCGCCTGATGATGCCGATGCCGGCGAGCGTTTCCTGTCGGTACGCGGTATCGAAAAACGCTTCGGGGCCTTTACCGCGCTGGACGGGGTGTCGCTGGAAGTGCACCGGGGAGAGATGGTCTGCCTGCTGGGCCCGTCGGGCTGCGGCAAGACCACCCTGCTGCGCACCATCGCCGGGCTGGAGCGCCAGGACGCCGGCCAGCTCGTGGCCGCCGGTCGGGACATTTCCGGTCTGCCGCCACAATCGCGCGATTACGGCATTCTGTTCCAGTCCTATGCCCTGTTTCCGAATCTGACCGTGGCCGACAACGTCGCCTATGGCCTACGCAATATGAAGCGCCAGGCACGCCAGGCGCGCGTCACGGAGATGCTGGCCATGGTCGGCCTGGACGGCAGTCAGTCCAAGTATCCCGGCCAGCTATCCGGCGGCCAGCAGCAGCGCGTGGCTCTGGCGCGTGCGCTGGCGCCGTCGCCTTCACTGCTGTTGCTCGATGAACCGCTTTCGGCACTGGATGCGCAGGTACGCGAACACCTGCAACTGGAAATCCGCCGCCTGCAAAAGCAGTTCCGCATCACCACCCTCATGGTCACGCATGACCAGGAAGAAGCGATGGTCATGGCCGACCGCATCGCCGTCATGCAGCACGGGCGCATCGAGCAGTTCGGCACGCCCGCCGAGATCTACCGCCGTCCGGCCACACCTTTCGTGGCGGACTTCATCGGTCATGCCAACTGGCTGCCGTTTTCGCGCATCTCGGGGTCGCAGGTCACCGTGGGGGCCTTGCGCCTCGAAGTGCGTCCCGAAGAAGCGGAGCTGCAAAGCGGCCGCCTGTTCTGCCGCCCCGAGGCCGTGGAACTGTTCGCCACCGAAGACTGTGCCAACCGCTTCCGGGCGCGTGTGGTCGATCGCATCTATCTCGGGCACCGCTACCGCCTGGCCTTGTCAGCGGATGCGCTGCCGGGCCAGACCCTGCTGGCCGACGTCAGCGGCGATTCGCACGAGCGCCTGACCGCCCTGTCGGCACACGACGGTCTGTGGGTGGCCTTGCCGCGCCAGGCACTGCGGGTCTTTGCCTGAGCCGCAACATTCATGACGATGCAATCCTCCCTGCCCCCTGCCCGCTCACTGACTGCCATGGCGCTCGACCAGACCCAGCCCGCCACGGCACAGCCCGGCCGCGCCGGCACCGACCGCAGCCAGTGGCTGCCGGGCGCACTGAAATGGCTCTTGCTGGTGCTGCTGTCGCTTGGTCTGGGCGGCCCCCTGTTGTTCATCCTGGCACAGGCTGTCCTTACGCCCGAGGGCAACTGGGCCGGTATCCAGCCCTTCGTGGCCCTGTTTGCCAATATCAATTTCCTGCCGCTGCTGGGACGCAGCCTGTGGGTCTCGGCAGTCACTGCCGTGGTCACGGTGCCGCTGGCCTATGTGTTCGCCTACGCCCTGCAGCGCAGCTGCATTCCCTGCAAGGGCCTGTGGCGCGGCATCGGCCTGTTGCCGCTGCTGGCGCCGTCGCTGTTGCCGGGCATCGCGCTGATCTACCTGTTCGGTAATCAGGGACTGTTCAAGGAATGGATGGATGGCAGCATCTACGGCTTCTGGGGCATCCTGCTGGGTGAAGTGTTCTACACCTTCCCGCATGCCATGATGATCCTGCTGTCGGCGCTGTCGCAGGCCGACGGTCGCCTCTACGATGCGGCCCATGCCATGGGCGCCTCGCGCTGGCGCGTCTTCACCACGGTCACCCTGCCGACCACGCGCTATGGCATCTTTGGTGCGCTGTGTCTGGTCTTCACGCTCACCATCACCGACTTCGGCGTGCCCAAGATCACCGGTGGCGCCTACAGCGTGCTGGCCGTGGAAGCCTACAAGGCCGTGGTCGGGCAGCAGCAGTTCGGGCGCGGTGCGCTGATCGGCTTGCTGCTGCTGGTGCCGGCCCTGTTGACCTTCGCCCTGGACGCCTGGCTGCAGCGCCGCCAGCGCGCCACCATGAGCAGCCGCTCGGAAGCCTACATACCGCGTCCCGACTGGCGCCGCGATGGCCTGAACCTGCTGGCGGTGGCGCTCATCGCTGCGGCCATCCTGATGATGATCGTGGTCGCCATGGGTGCGTCGGTGGTCAAGCTGTGGCCCTACAACCTGCAGCTGACCTGGCAGCACTACGACTTCGACAACATGGATGGCGGCGGCTGGCTGGCCTACTGGAACAGTCTGAGACTGGCCTGCGGCACCAGCGTGGCTGGCACCGTGGTCATCTTCACCGGTGCCTGGCTGATGGAAAAGACGCGCGGCCAGCGCTGGCTCTCGCCCCTGCTGCGCATGCTGTGCTTCCTGCCCATGGCCGTGCCCGGCCTGGTGCTGGGCCTGGGCAGCCTGCTCTTCTTCAACCATCCGGCCAATCCGTTCAACTTCCTCTACGGGACGATGACACTGCTGGTGCTGTGCTGCATCGTGCACTTTTACACCACGGCGCACCTGAGCGCCGTCACCGCCCTCAAGCAGCTCGATCCGGAATTCGAGGCCGCCTCGCTGTCGCTGAAGGTGCCACTGCTGCAGACCTTCCTGCGCGTGACCGTACCGCTGTGCCTGCCGCAGATGCTGGAGATCTTCCGCTACCTGTTCGTGTCCTCGATGACCACGGTATCGGCGGTGATCTTCCTGTATCGCCCCGATACGGTGCTGGCCTCGGTGGCGGTACTCAACATGGATGATGCCGGCGACGTCGGTCCGGCGGCGGCCATGTCCACGCTCATCCTGCTGAGCTCGGCGCTGGCCTCGCTGCTCATGCACCTGGCCGGCAGCGGCTGGCTGGCGCGGGCCCAGGCCTGGCGCCGGGGCCGCGCCCACTGAACCGGACTGACTACGCCACGATTTCCCCACCTAGCGTCCCCGACGCGTTTTCAACCCAGCCATTCACAGACGAAGGCCATCATGAAAAAAACCAAGCTGTTTTCCCTGCTCGCATCGCTGATCGGCGCCGGCATGCTGTTCTCGGCCCAGGCCCACGCCGCCACCACGCTGACCGTCTACACCGCCCTCGAAGCCGACCAGATCAAGGCTTACCAGGCCGCGTTCCAGAAGGCCAATCCGGACATCGAGATCAAGTGGGTGCGCGACTCCACCGGCATCGTCACGGCCAAGCTGCTGGCCGAGAAGGCCAACCCGCAGGCCGACGTGATCTGGGGCCTGGCCGCCACCAGCCTGGCCCTGCTGGACAAGGAAGGCATGTTGACGCCCTACGCCCCGCACGGCCTCTCGGCCATCGATGCCAAGTACCGCAGCGCCGCCAATCCGCCGGCCTGGGTCGGCATGGACGTGTGGGCTTCGGCGATCTGCTTCAATACCGTGGAAGCGCAAAAGCAGGGCTTGCCCAAGCCGACCTCCTGGGCTGACCTGACCAAGCCGGTCTATGCCGGCAAGATCGTGATGCCCAATCCGGCTTCTTCGGGGACCGGCTACCTGGATGTCTCGGCCTGGCTGCAGATGATGGGTGAAGAAAAAGGCTGGGCCTACATGGACGCCCTGCACAAGAACATCGGCCAGTACACCCACTCCGGCTCCAAGCCCTGCAAGCAGGCCGCGACAGGTGAATTCCCCATCGGTATCGCCTTCGAGTACCGCGCCGTCAAGACCAAGAAGGAAGGCGCCCCGATCGACGTGATCCTGCCCTCCGAAGGTCTGGGCTGGGATATCGAAGCCACCGCCATCGTCAAGGGTACCAAGAACCTGGAAGCGGCCAAGAAGCTGGCCGACTTCTCGGCCAGCAAGGATGCCATGGCTCAGTATGAAAAGAACTTCGCCGTGGTCGCCGTTCCCGGCGTGGCCAAGCCGGATGCACTGCTGCCGGCCGACTATGAGAAGCGCCTGATCAAGAACGACTTCACCTGGGCCAGCACCAACCGCGACCGCATCCTGACCGAGTGGAGCAAGCGTTACGAAAGCAAGTCCGAGAAGAAGCAGTAAGACCAGAGCCAGTCGGCAACACCTCACCGTCACGGTGGCGCGTTCGCGCGTCACCGTGACGGTGCCAGGAGAGGATCGCAGGACGCCGCCAGAGTGTCCCCGCACAACAGGCAACACGACATCTCGCAACTGACTCCGATGGAGCAATCTCCCATGACCAATTCCCTCTCAGAACACGATCCGCAGCACTTCGACCTGGCCGTGGTCGGCTCGGGCATCCTCGGCCTGGCCCACGCCTACGCCGCCGTCAAGCGCGGACTCAAGGTGGCCGTCTTCGAACGCACCGGTACGCCCCTGGGCGCTTCCGTGCGCAATTTCGGCATGGGCCTGGTGACCGGCCAGCCGCCGGGCATCATGCTGGACCTGGCCCGCGAAAGCCGCGCCCTGTGGCTGCATCTGTCCACCCGCGCCCATTTCAGCGCCCGTGAAGCCGGCACCCTGCTGTTTGCCCGCAGCCAGGCCGAGCATGACGTGCTACTGGAATTCATGACCGTGCGAGCGCGCCAGTACGATTACCGTGCCAGCCTGCTCGAAGGCGACAAACTCAACACCCTCTACAACGGGCGCTTCCGCCATCACCGCTCGGCCCTGCATGGCACCGAAGACCTGCAACTCTATTCGCGTGAAGCCATGCCGGCGCTGGTGGCCTACCTGCACTCGCAGGGCGTGCATTTCCGCTTCAATACGCTGGTCCATGGCACCGCCGACGGACGTCTGTCGACCACCGCCGGGGAGTTTCACGCCGAACGCGTGGTGGTGTGCTCGGGCCACGATTACCAGACCCTCTTCGCCGACCGCCTGCAGCCGATGAACCTGAAGCAGTGCCGTCTGCAGATGCTGCGTCTGAAGACCGAGGAGCCGCTGCCGCTGACCCATGCGGTGCTGACCGGCCTGTCCTGCACGCACTATGGCGCCTTCTCGGACCTGCCGAGCGCGCGCGCGGTGCATGCCGAGATCGAGGCCAACGCCCCGCTGCTCAACAAGCACGGCATCCACCTGCTGGTCAGCCCGACGCCCTACCAGGAGCTCATCGTCGGCGATTCGCACCACTACGGCACCGATGCTCCCCCCTTCAACAGCGAAGAAGTCGATGAACTGCTGCTGGGTCTGGTGGAGCACACCCTGGCCACCCGCGTGAAGGTGATCGAGCGCTGGCAGGGTGTCTATGGCAGCAAGGGGCCTGGCCCCTTCTCGGCGCTGGCCATCGACGACCACACCTCGGTGGTGCTGATGCACACCGGTATCGGCATGAGCGTGGGACTGGGACTGGGCGAGCGTGTGGTCAAGGCGCTGCTGGAAGGTGAGGCCCTGCCCTCGCCGAGCGCGCAAGCCACGCCGGCCACCGCACCGGCCTGACGTCGCTGTCCCCGGCTGACAGGGCGATTTGCATCTGCAGCGCCCTGTCACCGCCGTCACGACCGGCTTTCTGGCCGGTCAGGCATGCCGCTGACCCGCATGCCTGGCAAGATGCTTCACTTTCTCTTACTCATTGCTGACAGAAAATCTTTTTTGACCACCCCTCCCCAAAAGGCGAGCCCCCGACCGCAATCGCTGCGACGCAATATCCCCTGACACCCCGCAAGGTCTTGCCGGAAGGGCTTTGCGCTGCTGCATCGCAACTAGAAACCGGCTTGCTGCGCTGTAAGCTTGTGTAAGTTTGGAGCAAGTCCTGCGTAAGTTTGGCGTCGCACACTCGCCGCATGGACAAGTGGGTCCTTACGCAGGCAATGCGAAGTCAATATCGCGGTTTGTGTTAGACGGGGAAGCGAGGGGAGGCGATTCTTCATGCTCTGCATGCTCTGTTCTCCGGTGCGTTCCTGCATAACGCCCCATTCGGCCATCTGCTGCATTGTTGCCCCGAGTACCTGGCTGCATTCCATGTAGTAGCACACTCATTAAAACCAAGGAGACAAACATGACCACAGCATCAGTCAACACGACTGCGCGCGGCATCACCCCGGAGGAGAAGAAAGTCATCTTCGCCTCCTCGCTAGGCACCGTTTTCGAATGGTATGACTTTTACCTGTACGGTTCGCTGGCGGCCATCATCGCCAAGCAATTCTTCGCCGGCACCGATCCCAACACTGCCTTCATCTTCGCCCTGCTGGCCTTCGCCGCCGGTTTCATCGTGCGTCCGTTCGGCGCGCTGGTGTTCGGTCGCCTGGGTGACCTGGTCGGCCGCAAGTACACCTTCCTGGTGACCATCCTGATCATGGGTGCCTCGACCTTCATCGTCGGTGTGCTGCCCAACTACAACTCCATCGGCATCACCGCCCCGATCATCCTGATCATCCTGCGCATCCTGCAGGGCCTGGCGCTGGGTGGCGAATACGGCGGTGCGGCCACCTATGTGGCCGAGCACGCACCGGAAGGCCGCCGCGGCGCCTTTACCGCCTGGATCCAGACCACTGCCACGATGGGCCTGTTCCTGTCGCTGCTGGTGATCCTGGGCGTGCGTACCGCGGTGGGTGAAGCCGCCTTCGCCGACTGGGGCTGGCGCATTCCCTTCCTGGTTTCCATCCTGCTGTTGGCCATCTCGGTGTGGATCCGCATGTCCATGAACGAGTCGCCGGCCTTCCTGAAGATGAAGGCCGAGGGCAAGACCTCCAAGGCACCGCTGACCGAAGCCTTCGGCCAGTGGAAGAACCTGAAGCTGGTCATCCTGGCACTGGTCGGCCTGACCGCCGGTCAAGCCGTGGTGTGGTACACCGGCCAGTTCTATGCCCTGTTCTTCCTGACCCAGACCCTGAAGGTGGATGGCCCGACGGCCAATATCCTGATTGCCGTGGCTCTGCTGCTGGCCACGCCCTTCTTCCTGTTCTTCGGTTCGCTGTCGGACAAGATCGGCCGCAAGCCCATCATCCTGGGTGGCTGCCTGATCGCCGCGGTGACCTACTTCCCGATCTTCAACGGCCTGACCCACTTCGCCAACCCGGCGCTGGAAGCCGCACTGCAAAAGTCCCCGGTGATCGTCACCGCTGACCCGGCCAGCTGCCAGTTCCAGTTCAACCCGACCGGCACCAAGAAGTTCACCTCCTCCTGCGACATCGTCAAGGCCAAGCTGTCGGCGGCTTCGGTGAACTACCAGAACGTGGCCGGCGCACCGGGTTCGGTGGCCACCGTCAAGATCGGCGAGCGCATCATCACTTCATATGATGCGGCTGGCCTGTCCAAGGAAGAAGCGGCTGCCAAGGACAAGCAACTGTCCAAGGAACTGGCCGATGACATCAAGGCCGCCGGCTACCCGGCCAAGGCCGATCCGGAGCAGATGAACAAGCCCATGGTCCTGCTGCTGCTGTTCATCCTGGTGCTCTACGTGACCATGGTGTACGGCCCGATCGCGGCTTGCCTGGTGGAGATGTTCCCGACCCGCATCCGCTACACCTCCATGTCCATGCCCTACCACATCGGCAACGGCTGGTTCGGCGGCCTGCTGCCCACCACCTCCTTCGCGCTGGTGGCCTTCAAGGGCGACATCTACTACGGTCTGTGGTATCCGATCGTGATCTCGGTCATCACCGTGGTGATCGGCCTGCTGTTCGTGAAGGAAACCGTGCACAACAACATTCACCAATGATGCAATGATGATCTGATGCGCGTCCCTTTGGCCGACCTGGCTGAGGGACGTCGCAGGATAGGCAAGACGGCCGGACGCAATGAAGATTGCGTCCGGTTTTTTATTGCTGACGGGTGGGGCGCTGTGCGGGGCTCAGCGCATGCGCATGTAAAAAATTAGCCTTCCAGAAGAGACAGCGTAGCGCCGCCCTCGTCGTCTTGTTCCTCGTCATCGTCGTTGTAATTGAACTCGACCTTGCTCTGCACGACGATTTCATCCATGACACTCTGAAGCCCGCCCGACTCCACCACGGCATCAAAAGCTGTCATCAGGTCTTTGACGTTGATGATCTCTTCCACGGCCTTCATGTAGGTCTCCACGATCGCCTCGATCCTGTATTTGGCCAAGGCCTGCTGGCGAATAGCTGTTCGAATCTGCTCGGCGCTCTCGACCGACTTCACGACGAAGCTGATCGGGAAGCGCTGCACCTTGTCGATATCGAGGAAGTATTTGTTGACATCGATGGTTTCCGTCACCTGAAAGAATCGTCCCAGGGGCTTCATGACGAAGTCAATTCCGCCGTCATTGGCATTGGTGCGACCCGTCTTGTAGAGCACGAGAGCGGTCTTGGCAACCGTCTCCTCTGTCTCACCAATCCAAATGGTTTCCTGCCCGTACTTGGCTTTGAGAATTGCGTAGCTGACTATCTCAAAGACGCGCGCATCAACGTTCGACGCAAGCTGCTGCACAACGAATGCGATGGCCTTCTCCGGGGCCTGCTTGCCCAGCTCCGCGATTTGCCGGCAGGTTTCCAGGAACCCTTCAAAGGCGGCACGCTTGGCCTCCACGTAGGCATTGATGATCTCGATCACCGCTGGGGCAATGTTGTAGATGTGGTCCTTGCCATCTTTATGGCGGACAGCGACTTGCAGCAAGTCTTCCTGGATCCAGTAGCGCTGGGTCGCCACGTCCCGAACGATAGGAGGCTTGCCGACAGAAGGGTAGAATTTCTTGAACTCGTCATTCAGGCGCGAATTGAGTGCATGATTCTGCAGCTTGGCGCCGAAAGGCAACTCGCGCTGGCGCCGGAACAAATCAGAAAAGCGAGCTCCCTCGTACTTCGCGTAGGACAGGCCAGCATTTTCCTTGGCGTAGCCCTTCTGGATGTAATCTTCAACGACGACGTAGAGCGCATAGTGATTGGCGAACGCGCCTCTGGCCTTCGATCCGCGGTTGGCTGCCCTGGTCTTGTTGTTCAGATAGCCCAGAATTGGGCTGCTCATGAAAACATCGAGGGCATAGTCTCCAAAGTGCTTCTTCAGCACGGCGAGGAGGGTCGGGGTGAAAGCGTGATGGGCACTGTCAAAGCTTGGCATCGAATAGCCCCCCCTGCTCCTGCGCACCTGCCCCGCCTCTTGCCCCGTTGCCGTTCTTGCGAACGTAGGTCTTGTCCGGAGCCGCCAAGGTTTCTCCATTGAGCTGGGTCGCTATGCCAAGCCTGCGCAGGCCGATCTTCACGTAATCGGTCTGCAGCTCGATACCAACGGAGCGCCGGCCCAGACGTTGCGCGACGGCGCATGTTGTAAACGTCCCGCCGAACGGGTCGAGAACCATGTCGCCAGGGTTGGAGCTGGCCTTGATGATGCGTTCAAGGAGCGCCTCCGGCTTCTGGCTCGGGTGCTCTTCGTATTCCGGCATACGGTACCGCACACGCGGCAGGTACCATGTATTGCCTGGCACTTTCGTCGTCTTGTAGGGGCTTGGGACCTCTTTGCGATAGTCCATGAGCTTTCGCACTGCCCCTGTCCGCGCTTCGACTTCAATGTCGGCCGCATTGAACGTGTAGGATTTCGCATCCTTGACGCAATAAAGAATCGGCTCATAGAGCGAGCCGAAAAATTTCTTCGCCTGCACTCCTGAGCTGTCGTAATGCCAGACGATGCGAGACAGTATGCTCATCCGTTGACGCAGCCACAGGTCAAGATAGGGCATCGCCTGTGTGCTGCTCATGACATACAGGCTCCCGCTGGGCTTGAGCTTGCGGATGCAGGCTTCAAGCCACCGATAGCACCACTCGGCATAGGCGAGGTCAGAAGGCCAGGCGTCCCTGAACTCACCGAACTTCTTGCCGATGTTGTAGGGCGGATCAGCAAAAATGAGGTCGACCGACGCATCTGGAATGCTGTCCAGAGCCTCAAGGCAGTCGCCATGAAAGACGGTGGTGACCTCGCCTTCGTATTTGTTTACCAACCCCGTACTCCTTGTAAGATTCGCCCGCACGGTCTGCATTGACGCGCATGCTGACCTGCCGTGAAAAGTCTTGCTTGCCGCTGCCAGCGCCAGCCAGCCCATCTCATTGAATGCCAGACCGAACAAGAAAAAGCCCGTGAAATCACAGGCTTGGGTGTTGTTTTCTGCCGATCAATGCCGGCAGTTTCCAGACATCAGGTCACTCCCACTCAATGGTCGCCGGTGGCTTCCCCGAAATGTCATAGACCACCCGGTTCAAGCCCCGCACCTCATTGATGATGCGGTTGGACACGCGGCCCAGCAGCTCATGCGGCAGATGCGCCCAGTGCGCGGTCATGAAGTCCTGGGTCTGTACGGCACGCAAGGCCACCACGTATTCGTAGGTACGACCATCACCCATGACCCCAACCGACTTCACCGGCAGGAACACGGCAAAGGCCTGGCTGGTCTTCTCGTACCAGGTCTGGCCATCCTCATCCTTCGTATTGCGCAGTTCTTCGATGAAGATCGCATCGGCACGACGCAGCAGGTCGGCGTATTCCTTCTTCACTTCACCCAGGATACGCACGCCCAGGCCAGGGCCGGGGAACGGATGGCGATACACCATCTCCGGCGGCAGACCCAGCGCCACGCCCAGTTCGCGTACTTCGTCCTTGAACAGTTCGCGCAGCGGTTCCAGCAGCTTCAGGTTCAGCGTTTCCGGCAGGCCGCCGACATTGTGGTGGCTCTTGATGGTGTGGGCGGTCTTCTTGCCCTTGCCGGCGCTTTCGATCACGTCCGGATAGATAGTGCCCTGGGCCAGCCACTTGGCGCTGGTCAGCTTGGCCGATTCGGCCTGGAACACTTCCACGAACTCGCGGCCGATGATCTTGCGCTTGGCTTCCGGATCGGTCACGCCCGCCAGATGGCCCATGAACTGTGCGGTGGCGTCCACATGGATCACCTTCACGCCCAGGTTCTTGGCAAACATCTCCATGACCATCTTGCCTTCGTCCAGGCGCAGCAGGCCGTGGTCGACGAACACACAGGTCAGTTGGTCACCGATGGCGCGATGGATCAGCGCTGCCGCCACGCTGCTGTCCACACCGCCAGACAGGCCCAGGATGACTTCATCGCTGCCCACCTGCTGGCGGATCATCTCGACGGCTTCGGCGATGTAGTCCGGCATGTTCCAGTCCGACTGGCAGCCGCAGATCTCGTGCACGAAGCGGGCCAGCATCGCCTTGCCCTGCACGGTGTGGGTCACTTCCGGGTGGAACTGCACACCGTAGAAACGACGCTCCTCGTCGGCCATGCCGGCGATCGGACAGTTGCCGGTGGAAGCCATCAGCTTGAAGCCGGCCGGCATGTCATTGACCTTGTCGCCATGGCTCATCCAGACCTTCAGCATGCCGTGACCTTGCGCATTGGTGAAGTCACTGATGTTGTCCAGCAGCTTGGTGTGGCCGTGGGCGCGCACTTCGGCGTAACCGAATTCGCGCAGGTGGCCGTTCTCGACCTTGCCGCCCAGTTGCTCGGCCATGGTCTGCATGCCGTAGCAGATGCCCAGCACCGGCACGCCCAGTTCGAAGACCGCTTGCGGCGCACGCGGGGTGTCGCCTTCGGTAACGCTGTTGGGGCCGCCGGAGAGGATGACGCCGGCCGCGCCGTAGTTGCGCACGAACTCGTCGGTCACGTCATGCGGGAATACCTCGGAAAACACACCGGCTTCGCGCACGCGGCGAGCGATGAGCTGGGTCACCTGGGAACCGAAGTCGAGGATCAGGATTTTCGAATGCGAATGCGTGGACATGGGCAGTGAGGTCTGGCTACGTTAAAAATGGACTTCTGAAAAGATCAACAGCCCGACAGCCTGGCACGGGGCCGGTGGACTGTCGGGCTGTGGCCGCATCGAAAATTACTCGGCGCGGTAGTTCGGGGCTTCCTTGGTGATCTGCACGTCATGGACATGCGATTCACGCATGCCGGCCGCGGTGATCTCGACGAACTCGGCGCGCTCGCGGAAGTCGTCGATGGAGCCACAACCGCAGTAACCCATGGAGGAGCGCACACCGCCCACCAGTTGATACAGGATCGCGACCACCGAGCCCTTGTAGGCGACGCGGCCTTCAATGCCTTCCGGCACGAACTTGTCGGCGGTGTTGTCGCCGTCCTGGAAGTAGCGATCGGCCGAACCGTCGGCCATCGCACCCAGAGAACCCATGCCGCGATACGACTTGTAGCTGCGGCCCTGGTACAGGATCACTTCGCCCGGGGCCTCTTCGGTACCGGCGAACATGCTGCCCATCATCACGGCCGAAGCGCCGGCGGCCAGCGCCTTGGCGACGTCGCCCGAGAAGCGGATGCCGCCGTCAGCGATCACCGGCACGCCAGTGCCCTTCAAGGCTTCGGCGACGTTGGCGATGGCCGAGATCTGCGGCACGCCGACACCGGCGACGATACGGGTGGTGCAGATGGAGCCGGGGCCGATACCGACCTTGACGGCATCGGCACCATGCTCGACCAGGGCCTTGGCAGCGGCGGCGGTAGCGATGTTGCCGCCGATGACTTCCACGTGCGGGAACTTGGTCTTGACCCACTTGACGCGGTTGAGCACGCCAGCGGAGTGGCCGTGGGCAGTATCGACCACGATCACGTCCACACCGGCGGCGACCAGCAGCTCGATGCGCTCGTCATTGTCCGGGCCCACGCCGACGGCAGCGCCCACGCGCAGCTTGCCGTGTTCGTCCTTGCAGGCGAAGGGGTGTTCGGTGGATTTCTCGATGTCCTTGACGGTGATCAGGCCGCGCAGCTCAAACGCATCGTTGACCACCATCACGCGCTCCAGGCGGTGCTTGTTCATCAGGCGCTTGGCTTCTTCGGGATCGGCGCTGGAGCCGTTTTCCTTGACGTAGACCAGCTTCTCGCGCGGGGTCATCTTGGCGCGGACTTCCGCGTCCAGTTCTTCTTCGAAACGCAGGTCGCGGTTGGTGATGATGCCCACCAGCGCCTTGCCTTCCACCACCGGGAAACCGGAGATGCCATGCTGCTTGGACAGCGCGATGACGTCACGGATCTTCATGGTGGGGGGGATGGTGATCGGATCGCGGACCACGCCGGATTCGAAACGCTTGACCTTGGAAACCTCGCGCGCCTGTTCCTTGGGCGTCAGGTTCTTGTGGATGATGCCGATGCCGCCCTCTTGCGCCATCGCAATGGCCAGGCGAGCTTCAGTGACGGTGTCCATCGCCGCCGAGACCAGCGGAATGTTCAGCGAAATGTTGCGCGTCAGGCGCGTGGTCAGGGAAGTGTCTTTGGGGAGGATGTCCGAGAAAGCCGGAACGAGCAGCACATCATCGAACGTGAGTGCTTTTTGGAGAAGACGCATAGTGTTTCCTATAGGCGCAAAAGCGAATTATACAGAAAAGCTGATCGCGCGTCTTGCTCTACTTGCGTTTTGCCCTCCGGGCGTCGTAAAAATGCCGGAAGGCTGGAATTGGGGCCAGGACGACACAGGCGCCGCTCATGGGCGGTCGGCTTGCTCCCGGTGCGCGGCACGGCGGCGGCGCGACTGCTTGGGGTCCGCAATCAGCGGCCGGTAGATCTCGATGCGGTCGCGTGCGCGCAGGGGCGTATCCATGGTCTTGAGCTTGCCGAAGATACCGACCTTGCACACTGCCAGGTCGATGGCCGGCTGCTCGCGCAGCAGGCCGCTCTCCAGGATGGCTTGCTGGATCGTGCAACCCGGCGCCACCCGCAAGTCTTTCAGAATCTGCAGTCCGGGCGCGGCGTAGCAGAGCTGGACTTGCAAAAAGGCATCGTCAGCCATATATCTGTTCGGCGCGTTTGCAGAAGGAATCGACGAAGCTGTTGGCGATCATGCTGAAGACCGGCCCGATCACTCCCTCCAGGATGCGGCTGGAAAATTCATATTCCATGTCGAATTCGATCTTGCAGGCATCCTCGCGCAGCGGTTTGAAGGTCCAGCGGCCTTCGAAATGCTTGAACGGGCCTTCCACCAGGCGCATGGTCATGCTGGTGGGGGGCACGTTGGTATTCTGGGTGCTGAAGGATTGCTTCAAGCCGTGATAATTGATCTTGATCTTGGCCGTGAGACTCTGCTCACTGCGTTCAGACACCTCGACACCGCCACACCAGGGCAGGAATTCAGGGTAGTCCTCAACCTTGTCGACCAGGTTGAACATCTGCTGCGCGCTATAGTTGATCAGAACGGTTTTGTGTACGACTGCCATCGAGGGTGATCCGTTTGATAAAATCGCAAAGGCACAATTTTAACCGACGAGACGAATTTTTATTTAGATGAGCATTATTGATAACAAAAAGGCCTTTTTCGATTACTTCATCGAAGAGCGATTCGAAGCAGGCCTCGTCTTGCAAGGTTGGGAAGTCAAATCGATCCGCGCCGGCCGCGTGCAACTCAAGGAAGCCTACGTGATCGTGCGCAATGGCGAGGTCTATCTGTTCGGCTGCCACATCAGTGCGCTGACCAGCACCTCCACGCACGTGCATCCGGAAACCACGCGCACCCGCAAGCTACTCTTGAATGCCGCCGAAATCAGCAAGCTGATCGGCAAGGTGGAACGTTCCGGCTACACGTTGGTGCCGCTGAACCTGCACTACAGCAAAGGGCGCGTCAAATGCGACATCGGCCTGGCCAAGGGCAAGAAGCAGCACGACAAGCGCGAGACCGAAAAGCAGCGCGACAGCCAGCGTGAAATCCAGACGGCGATGAAGCAGCACCGCCGCTGATCCCGACCTGCATTCCCCTTCACTGCGACCACGGCTGCCTCGGGCAGCCGTTTTCATGTCGGCACGGTTGGCCTGCTCATGCCCAGTCGGCAAAACGCGCACGACAAGCGGCAATGATCTCGTCGACGACACTGCCCCACTGCCCGCGCTCTTGCTGCCGGAACAGCTTCACCGAGGGATACCAGACACTCTGCTCCCCCTCCCTACCCCAGCGCCACTCCCCCTCCAGCCGCTGCGGCAGAAAACAGGGCAAGCCCAGCGCACCGGCCAGATGCACCACGGCGGTATCGACGCTGATGATCAGGTCCAGCGCACAGGCCAGCGCAGCGGTATCACCCCAGTCTGCAAGAGGCAGAGTCGTGAGCCTGGCGGCCAGGGTCTGATGGAGCGCCTGATCGGCCAGCGGGATCTCCCTCTGCAGGCTGACCACTTCCACCGGCAGATCAAACAGCGGCAGCAGATCGGCCAGCGGCACATCACGGCTGGGATGCGGGGTGGCGTACTGGCGTCCGGCCCAGGCCAGCCCGATACGGGGAAGGCGGACCGGGCTTGCGGCACCGGCTCCCTCGCAGAGACGCCGTTGCCAGTCCTGCACGCGTGCCGGGTCCGCCAGCAGATAGGGAGGGGACGGCGCCTGGCGCGGATGCGGCCGCTCCAGCAGCAGGGGCAGGCTGAGCAGGGAAGCATGGCAATCGTGCGCTCCGGCCTCGTCGACATGCGCCACGCAGCGCACCTGCGGAAAGGACGGGGCCACAACGGCCAGCAAGCCCGCCGGTGCACACAGCGTGACCCGGGCCGCCTGCTGCGCCACCAAAGGCAGATAGCGGACAAATTGCAGACAATCGCCCTGCCCCTGCTCGGACCACAACAGTACGTGCTTGCCGCCGAGCGCCTCGCCCGGCTGCCAGCGCGCACTGGGGCTGACCATGGCCCGCCGCGCCAGCTCCGGAATCTGGAAGCGAACTTCATGTGCGCGCCATCCCTGGACATAGTCCCCGCGCGTGAGCAGCATATGGGCGCGCCCCACCTGGGCTTGCGGGAAGTCGGGGTAGCAACGCAAGGCTTCTTCATATCCGGCCAGCGCCGCCTCGATGCGGCCCATGCGGCGCAGGATGTCGGCACGGTTGAAGGCGATCAGGGCGCGCGTCTCGCCCTCCTCTGCGTCGGGGGGATAGCAATCCAGCGCTTGCTCATGTCGATTGAGCCGCAGCAGGATGTCGGCGTACAGGGTCTGCTGGTCGAGCCTGGGCAGCGGGCAGGCGGCTTCGATGGCCGCCAGCGCCTGCTGCGGCTGGTCGAGCCGGTAATGCAGGCGCGCCAGCAAAACCAGCCTGTCGGTGCGCGACAGGTCTTGCTGGACGCGCCGGGCTTCCAGGGCATCGATCCATTGCAGCAGGACGGCGCGATGCGCCACGCGGGCTTCGTCGTAGTCAGGAACCAGATCGAGACAAGCTTCGTAGGCGGCGGCTGCGCCGGCCAGATCGGCGCGCTCCAGCAGCAGGGCAGCGCGCTGCATGTGCACGGGCAGAAAGCCGGCGTCGAGCAGCAGGGCCTGATCCAGTGCGGCCAGGGCCGCGCCAGGCTGGCCGGCACCGCGCAGGGCGATGGCCTCGCACATCAGGCCCATGATGCCGGCCAGGGTGGCGGGGTCGGGAGCATTCATGGCCGGCAGCTTAGCACGGCCGCCGTCGACCGAAGCACCCGTCCCCTCACGCGGTCGTGTCGATCAGGTTGCCGGTGGTCTTGCCTGCGGCCAGCTTGCTTTGCAGGTTCTGCAGGAAGCTGGAGAGAGACGTCGTGCTCGAGGACGCGCCCAGCGAACTGAGCAGATTGCTGAAGGCGCTCTCCAGCGAAGACACGGTGCCATCGCTGGAACCGGCATCGGTCCCGCTGCTGCTGCCGGAAAGACTGGAAATGAGGCTCTGGAGATCGGTCTCCAGACCACCCCCGGGCGGCGGCGGGCGGCCGCCAGGCGTGTAGGAACGCACGGTAGTGTCGGTGCTGGCCGTGCTACTGGTGCTGGCAGTGCTGCTGGTATCGCTGGTCGCCGCCACGCTGTCGGTGCTGCTGGCGCTGTCCGTGGAAGAGGTCGCGCCGGACGGCGGCGGACCCGGGGGCGGATTGTTCTGGCCCTGCAACGCCGCCATCAGCTCCTGCAGGAAGGCATCGAGCTTGGAATCGACATTGGAGGACGAAATGCTGCTGGAAGAGGAAGTCGAGGTCGCCGAACTGGCCGAAGTGGCACTGGTGGCGGTGCTGTCGAGCTCCACGCCCAGCGAGGACAGGATATCCTTGAGCGCACCGATCAGGCCGCCGCCCTTCTCTGCGCGCGGTGGCGGCGGCGGTGGCGGCACATCGGTGCGCGCGGTGGCGCTGGTGGAAAAGCCGCTGCTACCGGACAACGCCGACAGATTGGCGAGACTGAAATTGCTGGACGACACGCTGCTCATGGCCATGACGGACTCCTTTTATTGTGCGCGATGCCCCGTGCATCGCTCCCTTGTACATGCCAAAAGTATCGGTCATCAAGACGTGTTAAGTTCACGCCTGCTGCGTAAAGCCGAGTAAAGTCTTGTTAAGCCCGGTTCCTCGCCATCCCGCTCCAGGCCAGGCGCGATGCGGGTTGCCGCCTGGCACTGGTGAATATCCGGGAAGCGAAATGCGAGCTCACCCGCTCTTCGGGCAGGTCGCCAAGCGCGGTAAATGAATGTAAAGATGCAATTGTAAAGAAGGACTGAAACACTTCTGCAAAACCTTTTACGGCATATTACGGGCTGCCGACGCCCTGCGGCCTGGAGGCAGGGCAATTCGAGAATGGAATGCAGCAATGTCTAAAGTGCTTTTGATCGACGATGACGTGGAACTCGTCGAGATGCTCAAGGAATACCTGGAGCAGGAAAAATTCGAAGTCAACGTCGCCCATGACGGTGAAGCCGGTGCCGCCGAGGCGCTTACCGGGCAGTACGCCATCGCCGTGCTGGATGTGATGATGCCGCGCCTGAACGGCGTCGACACCCTGCGCCGCATCCGCGCCAAGAGCAACATGCCGGTGGTGATGCTAACCGCCAAGGGCGACGACACCGACCGCATCATCGGCCTGGAACTGGGTGCCGACGACTACGTCCCCAAGCCCTGCACCCCGCGCGAGATTGCCGCACGCATCCGTGCCATCCTGCGCCGCGCCTCGGCCGAGAACAGTGAGCAGGCGCCCTATTCCCCGCTGGCTGTGGGTGCCCTGTCGATGTGGCCGGAACAGCGTCGCGCCACCTGGAACGGCCGCCCGCTGGAACTGACCAGCAGCGAATTCAACCTGCTCGAAGTCCTGGCCCGCAACGCCGGCAAGCCGGTCAGCAAGCAGACCCTGTCCGAACAGGGCCTGGGCCGTCCGCTGGCGCGCTTCGACCGCAACATCGACGTGCACCTCTCCAGCATCCGTCAGAAGATCGCCGCGCTGGGCAGCGACAAGAGCTGCATTCAGACCGTCTACCGCCTGGGCTATCAGTTCATCAAGGAATAAAGTGGGCCGGCTTTTCTGGAAGTTCTTCTTCTTCATCGCGATCGCCCAGATCACTGCCACCTTCGGCGTGGGCGTGCTGTTCTGGATCGAGAACCTGGAACGCAGCAACCGCAATTCGGAGATCGACCTCAGTCCGCCGGCTTCCTTCATGATCCGCTCGGCCGCCGCCACCCTGCAGTTCGGCGGCCCGGAAGCCCTGCGCAGCCTGATCAACGAAGGTCGGCCGCATCGCCTGCAACTGTATGCGGTCGACGAAAACAATCAGGACCTGATGGGCCGCGAGGTGTCTGCGCATCTGGTAGCGCAGGCACGCCGGGTGCTGACCACCGAGCGTGATCGCCGGGTGGTGGAGCTGGTCAAGGCCGCCAACGGCCACAGCTACCTGATGTTCATTCCCACGCCCAACGACGAGTTCGGTCCGCCGCCGGGGGGCATGCCGGGTCCCGAGCCGCGCTTCATGAAGGAGCACGGTCCCAAGCCGCTGTTCTTCCCGACCATGCCCATCGTCGTGGCACTGCTGGCCAGTCTGGTGTTTGCGCTGCTGCTGGCCTGGTACTTCTCGCATCCGATCCGGCATCTCAAGAACGCCCTCAACCAGGCTGCCAATGGCAATCTGGATCTTGAGCTGGAGCCGGTCATGAGCGCCCGCAACGATGAACTGGCCGACCTGGGCCGCGACTTCGACGTCATGACGAGCAAGCTGCGCACCCTGATGGAAAGCCAGCGCCGCCTGTTGCACGACGTCTCGCACGAGCTGCGCTCGCCCATTGCGCGCCTGCAGATGGCCATCGGCCTGGCGCGCGTGCAAGACAAGGACAAGCTGGAACTGACCCTGGAACGCATCGAACGCGAGAGCGTGCGCATGGACAAGCTGGTGGGTGAATTGCTGACCCTCTCGCGCCTGGAAGCCAATGTGCCCGGCTCCATGGAAGAAGCCATCGCCATCCAGCCCTTGCTGGCCGACATGACCAATGACGCCAGTTTCGAGGCCGAGGCGCTGGGCAAGGCGGTGGAAAGCAGCATCGATTGCAGGGTGCAGGTCAAGGGCAATCCGGAACTGCTCTACCGCGCCATCGAAAACGTGCTGCGCAACGCCATCAAGCACACCGCGCCCGAGACGGCGGTACAGGTCGTGACCGAGATCGACGAAGACAACAAGCTGCTGCACCTGTCCATCCTGGATCGCGGGCCGGGCGTGCCGGAGGAAGAAATGGACAGCATCTTCGAACTGTTCTTCCGCAGCAGCCGTACCAAGAGCAACAGTGCCGGACATGGACTGGGACTATCGATTGCCCGCCGCATCGTGGAGGCGCACCAGGGCTTCATCCGTGCCGCCAACCGGCGTGATGGCGGGCTGCGGGTGGACATTACCCTGCCCTTCATGGCCGACGAGCCGGCACGCGGAGAAACGCTGGAGAGCTGAACGCCGCGGTCAGCATCCATCACATCAAGCCCCGTCCCGCTTCACGCCGGACGGGGCTTTTCAATGTGCGGCTGATCCCTGGGTCAGGGCGCAGCCAGATTGATGATGGCATTCATCAGCCCGCGCTGCACCGCCACCTGGAAAGCCTGCAGCTCGGTCACGCCTTGCTCGGGCGGATAGGGAATCGGCAAGCGGTTCATCAGCACGGCCCAGGTCCAGCCATCGGCGCGCCATTGCAGGTAGGCATAGGTGCCGGTAGTCAGTGCACCGCTGTGGGAGAGGATCTCCACGCCATGGCTGCGGGTGACGACCCAGCCCAGCCCGTAGTTGTTCTCGGCCTGGGCGGGATTGCGCTGCTGCATCAGCGCCAGCGTCTGCGGCTGCAGCAAGGCCGGCATGCCGCGTCCTTGCGTGGCATCGGCAAAGCGCACCAGATCGGTGGCCGTGGCGATCCAGCCAGCGGTGGCATCCATGCTCCGGAAGTGCAGCCCCGAGTAGGACTCCGGACCGGTGGCGCCGCTGCCGTCACGATCGGCGACCGCGGGCCAGCGCGGGTCATCGTAGTAGACAGTCTCATTGGCCGCGCGCTCGATGCGGCGGTCGCCGGCGATGGCGGCGTCCTCCACCCTGGAAGGCTGGAACACCAGCGACTGTACCGCCTGCTCGTAGGACATGCCGGACTTCTGCTCGATGATGCGGCCCAGGACGTTGTAGGCGAAATTGCTGTAGAAATATTCACTTCCGGGCGCTGCATCCAGCAAGCGTTGCTTGAGCACGTAGGCCATCACATCGTACGCCGAGGCCGGGGCCGGCACCTGACGCGCCCTGGCGATGTTGACCAGATCGTATTGCGGATCATAGTCGCTGCCACCCCAGCCGCTGGTGTGCTGCAGGAGTTCGCGCAGGGTGATCTTCAACACCCGCTGATCCAGCGGCTGGGCGAAATCGGGATAGGCCGAGTCCGGCAACAAGCCCTCCGGGCCGAACACGGGGCGATCCAGCGCCTGCGGCAATTCCTTCTCGAACAGCTTGAGCACCGCCACAGCCGTTACCGCCTTGGAGATGCTGCCGATACGAAAACGTGTGATGGGCGTGACCGGCGTGTTGGTTTCGGTCACCGCCATGCCATAGCCGCGCTGGTAGACCGGCTTGCCCTGATAGGCAATCGCGATGCTGGCCCCCGGCACCGGGTATTGCGCCAGCAATTGCGTCATCTGCTGGTCAACGCGTTCGGCCAGGGCGGCCTGGTCGACCTCCTGCGCGGTGGCGCCAACGGAAATGCACACCAGGCCAGCCGCCAGCAGCCTGACCATGAGAACGGACGTAAAACGTGGACGCATGACTTATTTCTGTTGTTTCACCACTTGCAGGGCCGAAGCGATCAGCCCGCTCATGTCCGACAGGTTGGCCGGCACGATGATGGAATTGTTGGTCTTGGCCAGCTTGCCGAAGGCTTCCACGTACTGCTCGGCCACCTTCAGGTTGACGGCGTCCGAGCCGCCCGGCTGCTCGATGGCGGCGGCGGTCTTGCGGATGGCCTCGGCACTGGCTTCGGCAATCGCAAGGATGGCGGCGGCCTGACCTTGGGCGCGGTTGATGGAAGCCTGCTTTTCGCCTTCGGAGCGGGCGATGGCGGCTTCACGCTCGCCGGTGGCAATGTTGATCTGCTCCTGCTTGCGGCCTTCGGAGGCGGCGATCAGGGCGCGCTTTTCGCGTTCAGCGGTAATCTGGGCCTGCATGGCATGCAGGATTTCCTTGGGCGGGGTCAGGTCCTTGATCTCGTAGCGCAGCACCTTCACGCCCCAGTTCTCGGCCGATTCATCGATGGCGCTGACGATGGCGGTGTTGATGTGGTCGCGTTCTTCAAAGGTCTTGTCCAGTTCCATCTTGCCGATCACCGAACGCAGCGTGGTCTGGGCCAGCTGCGTGATGGCGGCGATGTAGTTGGAGGAGCCATAAGAGGCGCGCATCGGATCGGTGATCTGGAAATACAGGATGCCGTCGACCTGCAATTGGGTGTTGTCCTTGGTGATGCAGACCTGCGGTGGCACATCCAGCGGGATTTCCTTGAGGATGTGCTTGTAGGCCACGCGGTCGATGAAGGGCACCACGATATTCAGGCCCGGGGCCAGCGTGGCGTGGTACTTGCCCAGGCGTTCGACCACCCAGGCGTGCTGCTGCGGGACCACCTTGACCGTCTGCACGACGAAGACGATGGCAAGGAAGAAAATGACCAGAGTAACGCTACCCAGCATGGAATTCTCCTGAAAACGAGAGGGGGGAAGAAATGAAGATACCGATCAACGTGGCGCAACCAGCAAGCGGCTGCCACGGATTTCGCGGATGACGAAGCTGCCGGGGCTGGCATGATGGCCGGGCAGCAGCTCCACATCCCACTGCGCGCCGCGATAAGGCACGCGCGCCATGAACTGGTTGCCGTGCACCTGCCAGGCCGCAACCTCGACGCTCTGGCCGATATCCAGCAGCAGATTGGGATCATCGTTGGCGCTGCTGCGGCGCAGCCGGCCATAAGGACTGCGGCGCAAGCCCAGCACGGCAGCCACACCCACCACGGCGGCCACCAGCAACTGCCACTCCAGCACCAGCCCGCACCACGCGGCGATAGCACCGGCCGCCATGCCCAGCGCGATCATGAGCAGGTAAAAGGTGCCTGTGAAGAGTTCTGCACCCAGCAGCCCGCCAGCCAGCACCAGCCAGATAGCCCAGTCCGTCATCGTTGAACCCCCATGAAGAAAACTGCAAACACGGCAAGTCTACCGCAGCTTGGGAAACCAAAAACAAAGGCGCGGACATTTCTGCCCGCGCCTTCCACTTCTTTTGAAGACCGTCGTCAGTGACGCTTAAAGCTTCATCACTTCTTGGCCAGGTGCTGCCAGGTGTCGATGACGGTATCCGGGTTCAGCGAGATGGACTCGATGCCCTGCTCCATCAGCCATTCGGCGAAGTCCGGATGATCCGACGGACCCTGACCACAGATGCCGACGTACTTGCCCTTTTCGCGGCAGGTAGCAATGACCTTGGTCAGCAAGGCCTGCACGGCCGGATCACGCTCGTCGAAGTCAGCGGCCAGCAGTTCCATGCCGGAATCGCGGTCCAGGCCCAGGGTCAGCTGGGTCAGGTCGTTGGAACCGATGGAGAAGCCATCGAAGTGCTCCAGGAACTGCTCGGCCAGAATCGCGTTGGACGGCACTTCGCACATCATGATGACGCGCAGGCCGTTCTCGCCACGCTTGAGACCATACTTGCCCAACAGACCAATGACCTTCTCGGCCTGGCCCAGGGTACGCACGAAGGGCACCATCACCTCGACGTTGGTCAGGCCCATGTCTTCACGCACGCGCTTCATGGCCAGGCATTCCATCTGGAAGGCTTCGGCGAAGTCGTCGGCCAGGTAGCGCGCGGCGCCACGGAAGCCCAGCATCGGGTTTTCTTCGTCCGGCTCGTAGCGCGAACCGCCGATGAGCTTCTTGTACTCGTTGGACTTGAAGTCCGACAGGCGCACGATCACCGGCTTGGGCCAGAAGGCGGCGGCGATGGTGGCGATGCCTTCGGCCAGCTTGTCGACGTAGAAGGCCTTGGGCGAGGCGTGGCCACGGGCCACCGATTCGACCGCCTTCTTCAGGTCAGCGTCGATGTTGGGGTATTCCAGGATGGCCTTGGGGTGCACGCCGATGTTGTTGTTGATGATGAATTCCAGACGCGCCAGGCCGACACCGCCGTTGGGAATCGACTGGAAGTCGAAGGCCAGCTGCGGATTGCCCACATTCATCATCACCTTCAGCGGGATCGGCGGCAGTTCGCCACGGGCCACTTCGGTCACTTCGGTTTCCAGCAGGCCATCGTAGATCTTGCCTTCGTCGCCTTCGGCGCAGGAGACCGTCACCAGGGTGCCATCCTTGAGCACTTCGGTGGCATCACCACAACCCACGACCGCCGGCACGCCCAGTTCACGCGCGATGATGGCGGCGTGGCAGGTACGGCCGCCACGGTTGGTGACGATGGCCGAGGCACGCTTCATGACCGGTTCCCAGTTGGGGTCGGTCATGTCGGCCACCAGCACGTCGCCGGGCTGCACGCGTTCCATTTCAGCCGGATCGCTGATGACGCGCACCGGACCGGCGCCGATCTTCTGGCCGATCGCACGGCCGGTGGCCAGCACGGTGCCCGAGCTCTTGAGCTTGAAGCGCTGTTGTGCATCGGTCGCCTTCTGCTGCGACTTCACCGTTTCCGGACGGGCCTGCAGGATGTAGAGCTTGCCGTCGCGGCCGTCCTTGCCCCATTCGATGTCCATCGGACGCTGGTAGTGCTTCTCGATGATGGTGGCGTACTTGGCCAGTTCCACCACTTCGGCGTCGGTCAGGGAATAGCGGTTGCGCAGTTCCACCGGCACATCCACGGTCTTGACCGAACGGCCGGCCTTGGCTTCGCCCGTGAATTCCATCTTGATCAGCTTGGAACCCAGGTTGCGGCGGATCACCGGCTGCTTGCCCAGTTCCAGCATGGGCTTGTGGACGTAGTATTCGTCCGGGTTGACGGCGCCCTGCACCACGGTTTCACCCAGGCCATAGCTGGAGGTGATGAAGACCACATCCTTGAAGCCGGATTCGGTATCGATGGTGAACATCACGCCCGCCGCGCCCACGTCCGAACGGACCATGCGCTGCACGCCAGCCGACAGGGCCACTTCCGCGTGGGTGAAGCCCTTGTGGACGCGATAGGAAATCGCGCGATCGTTGTAGAGCGAGGCGAAGACGTGCTTCATGGCTTCGAGCACGTTGTCGATACCGACCACGTTCAGGAAGGTTTCCTGCTGACCGGCGAAGGACGCGTCGGGCAGGTCTTCTGCGGTGGCGGAGGAGCGCACGGCGAAGGACATCTCGGCGGTCGAATCGGCCACCAGCTTGTCGTAGAAGGCACGGATTTCCTGATCCAGGCGCGGCTGGAACGGGGTTTCGACGATCCATTGACGGATCTCGGCACCGGCTTGCGCCAGCGAGCGCACGTCATCGATATCCAGACCTTCGAGACGTTTGGCGATACGGGCGGCCAGGGTCGGGCCGCCATCGGCGCTGTGCTCCAGGAAATCGCGGAAAGCTTGCGCAGTCGTGGCAAAACCGCCCGGCACGCGAACGCCCGCGCCGGCCAGCTGGGAGATCATTTCACCCAGCGATGCGTTTTTGCCACCGACGGACTCGACGTCCGTCATGCGAAGAGTTTCAAAGGAGGCTACGTATACCGCCCCCTGGGTGTTTACTGCGTTGGACATGACAACCCCTAGCTTGATGATAAGAAATCTTCGCGGGCGCGGCATGGGTCGGTTTATTTTTGTTATTCTGCGACGGTTGCGGCAGCAGGTGCGGCGTCGAGGACCAGCCCATGGACAGCATCAGGCGCGCAGCCGCACCGAGGACGTTTGCCAGTGCAAACATCATCAGGAACTCGGGCCAATTGCGCAGGTGCATGACGGTCATCAAGATGGGCTTCTCGAAAGTGTTGCCAAGCATTGTACCGCGTGAAATCATTTTTGTTCGTAGCACCTAATACTTTTTCTATTTTCCAAAAGACAACTAAATGCTCGACCCCATGCCGATCCCGCACCCTTCCCCCGTTCTGGCCGCCAACCGCACCGTGTTCTTCGTCTCCGACGGCACCGGCATCACGGCGGAGACCTTCGGGCATTCGGTGCTGAGCCAGTTCGAGCTGCGTTTCAAGCAGATCCGCCTGCCCTTCATCGATACCCTGGAAAAGGCCCACGATGCCACCCGCAAGATCAATGAAGCCTATGCGGTGGATGGCAAGCTGCCCATCGTCTTTTCTACGCTGGTGAAGTCGGAACTGTCCTCGGTGATCCGCCGCGCCAAGGCCATGCACATGGACCTGTTCCAGACCTTCGTGGAGCCGCTGGAGCAGGAACTGGAGATGAAGTCCACCCACACCATCGGCCGCAGCCACAACACCACCGATTCGGAGGAATACCGCAACCGCATCGAGGCCATCAATTTCTCGCTGGCGCACGATGACGGGCAATCCAACAAGAACCTGTCCGAAGCCGACGTGATCCTGGTGGGCGTGTCGCGCTCGGGCAAGACCCCGACCAGCCTGTACCTGGCCATGCAGTTCGGCATCAAATGCGCCAACTATCCGCTCATTCCGGAAGACTTCGAGCGCGAGAAGCTGCCCAGCGGCCTGGTGCTGCACAAGAAGAAGATTTTCGGGCTGACCATTGCGGCTGAACGCCTGTCGGAAGTGCGCAATGAGCGCCGCCCCGGCAGCAAGTACGCCTCGCTGGAGAATTGCCGCTATGAGATCAATGAGGCCGAGAAGATGATGCGGCGCGAAGGCATCCGCTGGATGTCCTCCACCACCAAGTCCATCGAGGAAATCGCCGCCACCATCCTGCAGGAGATCAAGCTGGAGACGCGCTGAGCGAAAATCGGCGTGAAAATTCAGTAAGCACGCGGGTGCACTTCCTGGGGCCCTGGATGGACGTGTCCATGGTGAAGGAATTTTCACTATGGGCTGTATACGCCGCCGTATAGCAATCCGGGCCACACAGGTGATCGGCGGCCGGCATGAGCGCCTGTCCTTGCAGCAGGTAGTCCTGGTAAGGCTGACCGATGCGCTCGCCGTCGGCAAACAGCACTGCCAGGCGATCAGCGCTGAAACGATAGTCAAAGACGCGGGTGAAGGGGATCAGACGAGCCGGCGCGGCTACCATGCGCAACTGCCCCTGCTCGCGATAGATCAGTTGGCCGGGCAGCGCGCCCGTGGTGAAGCTCAATTCACCCGTGGCCGTCGCCTGGGGGGACGCGCTGCCCTCCCAGATGGACCGGGTGAAGAGCCACTCTCCGCGGAAATAGTCGGCCATGGCGGCCATGTCCTTTGGCGGAAAGACAGCCATGGCCGGCACCGCTGTCAACGCCCGACGGTGCGCTGACGCAGTTGTTCGAACAGGCAGACGGCGGCGGCGGCAGCCACGTTGAGCGACTCCATCTGGCCCAGATGCGGAATCACCACTTCATGCGTGGCCGCATCCTGCAAGGCTGGCGACACGCCCTGCCCTTCATGCCCCAGCAGCCAGGCGACCGGACCGGACAGGTCACAGTCATAGATGGTCTGGGCCGCATGCGAACTGGTGGCCAGCAAGGAGATGCGGCTGGCGGCGCACAGGGCCACCAGATCGGCATTCTCGAAGATATCCAGCACGAAGTGCGCGCCCATGCCGGCCCGCAAGACCTTGGGCGACCAGGCGGCCGCCGTACCCGGCGAGCAAAACACCTGTTTCACGCCCGCAGCGGCCGCACTGCGCAGGATGGAGCCGAGATTGCCCGGATCCTGCAGGCCGTCCAGCAAGACGGCCGACTCCTTCAAGGACGTGGGGGCAGCAGGCTCCGGCGTCGTCACCAACAGCAGCAAGCCCACGCCGTTTTCCACCGTACTGATGGCGTCATAGAGCTTGTCGGCCAGCACCAGGCATTGCGCGCGCAATGCTTCACATTGCGTCAGAATGGGTGCCACTTCAGGGTGATACCGGGCACTCTCGGCCACCACACAGACCTGTGGCGCGCCGCGATGCTGCAACCAGGCTTGCGCCAGATGCACGCCATCCAGCAGGCTCTGGCCGGCACGGCGGCGGGCCTGGCTGCTGGTGGCCAGTTGCTTCAAGTCCTTGAAGACCGGATTGTCCTTGGAGGTGATCAGTTTCGTGCTCATCACGTTCACGCCATCCTTGCGGCCTGGCTCGACAGCAAGGCCCTGACCGGCGCGTAGGAACGACGATGCACCGGCGAGACGCCATGCAGGCGCAGCATCTCCAGGTGCAGCGGGGTGGGATAGCCCTTGTGGCGATCAAAACCGTAATGCGGATAAGTGTCATGCAAGACCATCAGCGCCGCATCGCGCGCCGTCTTGGCCAGGATGGAGGCGGCCGAGATGGCGGGCACCTTGTCGTCGCCCTTGACGATGGCTTCGCAGCGAATGCTCATGACCGGGCAGCGGTTGCCGTCGATCAGGGCCAGCGTGGGCGGCGTGGAGAGCGCTTCCACCGCGCGCCGCATGGCCAGCATGCTGGCATGCAGGATGTTGAGTTCGTCGATCTCCTGCTCGTTGCAGGAGGCAATGGCCCAGGCCAGGGCCGATTCCTTGATTTCCAGCGCCAGGCTGTCGCGCGCGGCTTCGGAGAGCTTCTTGGAGTCGCGCAGGCCCTTGATCGGACGTGCCGGATCAAGGATCACGGCCGCCGCAAACACCGGCCCGGCCAGCGGACCGCGGCCGGCCTCATCGACCCCGCAGAGGATCTCGCCGGTATGGTCGTCAAACAAAGCCAGGGTCTGGGGGGCCGCCTTGGGCATAGCAAATTCCTTCATCAAACTCTCAAACGGATCGCCGCAGCGATCCTTCTTCCCGGTAGATCCGCCGATCAGCGGCGCCGCGCACCCATGACTTCACAGACCGCATTGGCGGCTTCACGGCTGGTATCGCGCAACAGGGACTGATGTATATCGGCAAAACGCCGCACCAGACGCTGCTGGTGCGCATGGTCTTCCAGCTGGTGCCACATGGCATCGGCCAGCGCCTGGGGCGTGGCCTGGTGCTGCAACAGTTCCGGCACCAGGAAATCGCGCGCCAGGATGTTGGGCAGGCCCACCCAGGGTTGGTAGGCCATGTGCCGCATGATCTGGTACGAGGCCCAGTTGACCTTGTAGGAGATCACCATCGGCTTCTTGTACAGCGCCACTTCCAGCGAGGCCGTACCGGAGGCCACCAGCACGGCGTCCGAAGCCTCCATGGCGCTGTGCGACTGGCCACGGATCACGCTGATGCCAAGATCTTCATATCCGCCCTGGCGAATCTGTTCTTCAAAAAAGGCCATCTGGCGCTCGCCCGCCATGGGCGTGACGAACTGCAATTGTGCATCACGCTGCCGCAACAACCGTGCTGCTGCGAGGAAACCTTCGCCATTCTGCTTCAGTTCGCTCATGCGGCTACCCGGCAGGATGGCCACCACCCTGCCCGGCCCGGTCAGGCCCAGACGCTGGCGTGCACCCTCGGTATCGGGTTGCAGCGGGATCACCTCGGCCAGCGGGTGGCCCACATAGGTGACCGGGACCCCCGCCTGGCGATACAGGTTTTCCTCGAAGGGAAAGATCACCAGCATGTGCGACACGGCGCGCTGGATCTTTTTGATGCGCCAGCCGCGCCAGGCCCAGATCTGCGGGCCGATGAAGTGGATGGTCGGGATACCGGCCTTCTTGAGTTGCTCTTCCAGGCCCAGGTTGAAACCGGGGTAATCGACACCCACGAAGACGTCAGGCCGGTCCGCCAGCAGCTTGTCGCGCAGCGACTCCTGGATGCCCTTGATCTCGCGGTAACGCGGAATCACCTCGAACAGGCCACGCACGGTCAGCTTGTCCATCGGCCAGTCGCTGGCAAAACCCTGGGCCATCATGTGCTCGCCGCCAATGCCATGCAGGCGCACTTCCGGCAGGCGCTCGCGCACCCCGGCCAGCAGGCGGCTGCCCAGCAGGTCGCCCGAGCTTTCGCCGGCCACCAGTGCGATCGACTGGCGGCGCGTGATGTCAGCGGATGATGCCACGGGCCGAAGCCTCGATGAACTCGCGCAGCAGGCGGATGTGTTCGGCGCTGTGGGCGGACTTGGCTTCCATGTCCGCCAGTTGCTGCTTGGCTTCTTCCAGCGGCAGGCCGGCGCGGTAGATCACCTTGTAGGCGCGCTTGATCTCCATGATCTGCTCGCTGCTGAAGCCACGCCGCTTCAGGCCCTCGCTGTTGATGCCGGCCGGCACCGCACGGTTGCCGGCGGCCGTCACGAAGGGCGGCACGTCCTGGCTCACGGCCGCCGTAAAGGCGGTCATGGCGTGGGCACCGATATGGCAGAACTGGTGCACGGTGGTGAAACCGCCCAGGAACACGTGGTCACCCAGATGCACGTGGCCGGCCAGGGTGGCATTGTTGGCCAGGATGATATGGCTGCCCAGCTGGCAATCATGCGCCAGATGGACGTAGGCCATGATCCAGTTGTCGCTGCCGATGCGGGTGGCACCGGCATCCTGGACGGTGCCCCGGTTGAAGGTGACGAATTCGCGGATGGTGTTGCGGTCGCCGATCTCCATGGTGGTCGGCTCGCCTGCGTACTTCTTGTCCTGCGGGGCCGCGCCGATGGAGGCGAACTGGAAAATCTCGTTGTCGCGGCCAATCGTGGTGTGGCCTTCGATGACCACGTGAGGACCGATGCGCGTGCCGGCACCGATGCGCACGTCGGGGCCGATGACGGCGTAGGCGCCGATCTCGACCGATTCGTCGATCTGCGCTCCGGGAGCGATCACTGCGCTGGGATGGATCTTGGACATGTCCTGTGCTTCGATGGGTTCACGAGTTGCACATCTTGCAATGAAGCAATCTGTACAATGAATCAGGCCCGGCGCGATCTTGCCGATCACCGCCGGGCCTGGCTTGATGCGTCAAGCCTTGCAGGGTGGCCTGTGGTCAGGCGCTCTGGCTGGCGTCGGCGGCGCTGCGCATGGTGCACATCAGGTCGCCTTCCACGGCCACCTGGCCGTCCACGGTGGCCACGGCGCGATATTTCCAGATGCCACGGGCACGGCGGGTGATTTCCACTTCCATCTTCAACTGGTCGCCCGGCTCCACCGGACGCTTGAAGCGGGCATTGTCGATGCCGACGAAGTAGACCACGGTATTTTCATCGGGCTTGCGGCCTTCGGTCAGGAAGGACAGAAGCGCAGCCGTCTGGGCCAGTGCCTCGATCATCAGCACGCCCGGCATCACCGGCTTGTGCGGGAAGTGGCCGTTGAAGAATTCTTCATTCACGGTCACGTTCTTGATCGCGGTGATCGTCTTGCCGCTCTCCCAGTTCAGCACGCGATCGACCAGCAGCAGCGGATAGCGGTGCGGCAGGTACTGTTTGATTTGATTGATGTCGAGGCTATTCATTCTCTTCTTGATTCTCTGAAAGCAGGGCTTGGCCTGCTTGTTCTTGTGTCAACGTCTTAAGCGATTTTTCCAACGCCCGGATTTTCTCACGCATCGTGCCCAGATTGCGCACCAATGCAGCGGATTTTTCCCAGTCGCGGTGTTCGGTGATGGGATAGAAGCCGGTGTACTGCCCCGGCTCCAGGATGGAACGCAAGGCCAGCGTACCGGCCGAGACGTGCACCTTGTCCACGATGGTGATGTGACCGTGGATCATGGCCGCGCCGCCGATGGAGCAGTATTTGCCGATTTTCGCGCTGCCTGCGATACCGGCGCAGGCGGCAATGGCGGTGTGGGCGCCGATGTGGCAGTTATGGGCGATCTGGATCTGGTTGTCGAGCTTGACACCCTCCTCGATCACGGTATCGGCCAGGGCGCCGCGGTCGATGGTGGTATTGGCGCCGACTTCGACGTCGTCACCGATCATGACACGACCTACCTGGGGAATCTTGATCCATTGTCCGGCTTCATTGGCAAAGCCGAAGCCATCGGCCCCGATGACGGCACCCGAATGGACGATGCCGCGGGCACCGATCTCGCAGGCGTGATGCAGCGTGGCACGGGCGTGGAAATGGGTGTCCTCGCCCACCCGGGCATGGTGGCCGATGAAGCTGCCGGCGTCGATGCGGGCGCGGGCGCCGATGACGGCACCGGCCTCGATCACCACCAGCGGGCCGATCACGGCATCCGCAGCCACCTGGGCCGATGGATCGACCACGGCACTGGGGTGGATCCCCGCCGGTGCGCGCACTTCGGCCTCGGCCTGGAACAACTGGGCGGCGCGGGCGAAATAGGCGTAGGGGTTGCGGGTGACGATACGGGCACCGGCGTAGCCCTGCACCTGGGCGTCGTCAGCCTCGGACAGGATCAGCGCCGCCGCCTGGGTCTGGTCGGCCTGCGCGCGGAACTTGGGATTGGAAAGGAAGGTGATGTGGCTGGCACCTGCGGCATCCAGCGGCGCGATGCCCTGGACGGCGATGGTCGCATCCCCCTTCAACTGGCCGCCCAGGCGCTCGACCAGTTGCTGCAGTCGAATACTCATCTTGGCTTTTCCGAATGATAGGTCTTGCTTGGCGTTACGGTAGAACAAAGGCCGCCATCATGGCAGCCCCTGAAGCGACGTGCGGGCGCCAGGGTGTCGCCACCCCGCGCCCGCACGGTATCACAGCGATTACTTGGCCAGTTCCTTCAGGACCTTGTCGGTGATGTCGATGCGCTTGGAAGCGTAGACGGCTTCCTGGAAGACGATGTCGTACTTCTCGGCATCGGCGATCTGGCGGATCACCTTGTTGGTGCGCTCCAGGACCACGGCCAGTTCCTCGTTGCGACGCTGGTTCAGGTCTTCGCGGAATTCACGTTGCTTGCGCTGGAATTCCTTGTCCAGGTCGGACAGGTCACGCTGGCGCTTGGCGCGGTCGGAGTCCGACAGCACGGCGGCATCCTTGTCCAGCTTGTCGGACTGGGCTTTCAGGCGCGCAGCCATGTCTTGCAGGTCACGGTCACGCTTGGCGAACTCGGCTTCCAGCTTGGCCTGCGCTGCCTTGGCAGGGGCTGCCTCGCGGAAGATGCGCTCGGTGCTCACGAAAGCGATTTTGGAGCCTTCCTGCGCATGGGCGGGGGCAAAGCTCAACAGGCAGGCAGCCATCACGATGGTCTGCAGGGACAGGAACGATTTGGTCATGAACTTCAAGATTACTCTCCGTATTACGAATCAATGATGACCGCTTTAGAAGCCGGTACCCAGTTGGAACTGGAAGGTTTGAGACTTGTCACCCGTCTTCAGGTTCAATGGCTTGCCGAAGCTGAGCTTCAGCGGGCCGATCGGCGATACCCAGCTGATACCGACACCGGCCGAATAGCGCAGGTCGTTGAACTTGATGTTCTGGCCGTCGGCGAAGACGTTGCCGCCGTCAAAGAAGGTGAACCAGCGCAGCGTGCGGTCCTGGCCCGAGCCCGGGAACGGGAACTGCAATTCGGCGTTGCCGTACAGACGCGAGGCGCCACCCATGGAGTCGCCGTACTGGTCTTTCAGGCTACCCAGGGACGAAGCTTCATAGCCGCGGACGGTGCCGATACCGCCGGCATAGTAGTTCTTGAACACCGGATAGGGTTTACCGCCGATGCCGCGACCATAGTCGACCTCGCCGTTCAAGGCCAGCGTGACGGCCTTGCTGAAGAACGGCTGGAAGTACTGGTGCTGGTAGCTGGCACGGTAGTACTTCAGCGAACCCAGATAGGAAACTTCCAGGTTGGCTCGCTGGTAGCGACCCGTGGTCGGCACCAGGGCCGAGTCACGACCGTCACGCTGCCAGGCGACGGTCAGCGGGATGCTGGTGGTACGGGCGCTGCCGATGCCGCAGGTAGCCGTCGAGGAAACGTCGGTCACGTCGCAACCGGCACCGCCGGCACCGCCGAAGTCACGCACATACTGGCGATACAGCGAGGGGCTGGTGCTGTCGGTGCTGACCTGGGTATTTTCCAGGCCGATACCAAAGAACACGCGGTCCAGTTCGGAGAACGGCACGCCGAACTTGATGCTGCCACCCAGCGTCTTGACGCGGTAGTCACCGGTCGCGTAGACCGAAGGACGAATCGTGCGCAGGTAGACTTCGTAGGTGCGGCTGATGCCGTCATCGGTGAAGTAGGGATTGGTGGTCGAGACCGAGATCGTGCGATAGCGCGAGCTGGTGTTGATGTCGATCCCGACGGTATTGCCGCTGCCGAAGGCGTTTTCCTGCGAGATCGAGCCGGTCAGGCTGAGCTTGTCCGATTGCGAGAAGCCGGCACCGACCATGATGTTGCCGGTCGGCTTTTCCTCGACCTTCATGTTCACATCGACCTGGTCGCTGGTGCCCGGCACTTCCGGCGTATCGATGGTGACTTCCTTGAAGTAGCCCAGACGGTCCACACGGTCGCGCGAGAGCTTGATCTTCTCGCCGTCATACCAGGAATCCTCGAACTGGCGGAATTCGCGGCGGATCACTTCATCGCGGGTCTTGGTGTTGCCGGCAATGTTGACGTGACGCACGTAGACGCGCTTGCCCGGATCGACCATGATGGTGAAGGCGACTTGCTTCTTCTCGCGGTCCACATTGGGGTTGGCGTTGACGTTGGCGAAGGCGTAACCGAAGTTGCCCAGACGTTCGCCGATCTTCTTGGTGCTCTCGGTGAGCTTGGCGCCGGAATAGACGTCGCCCTTCTTCAGCTGCACCAGCTTGGCCAGTTCCGGCTCCATGCCGAACATCTCGCCTTCCAGCTTGATGTCGGAGACGGTGTACTTCTCGCCTTCCTTGATGTTGACCGTGATGTAGATGTCTTTCTTGTCGGGCGTGATCGACACCTGGGTCGATTCGACCTGCATTTCCAGATAGCCACGGTCCAGGTAGTAGGAGCGCAGGGTTTCGATGTCGCCCTGCAGCTTTTCCTTGGAGTACTGGTCGGCCTTGGTGTACCAGGTGAACCAGCCCGGCGTGGTCAGCTTGATCTGGTCACGCAGGGTGCTGTCGGAGAAGACCTTGTTGCCGACGAAGTTGATCTGCTTGATGCGGGAGACTTCACCCTCGTCCACCGAGAAGGTGATGGCCACGCGATTGCGCTCCACCGGAGTGACGGTGGTGGTGACCTTGGCGCCATACAGGCCGCGCGAGAGGTACTGACGCTTGAGTTCCTGTTCGGCGCGATCGACCTGCGAACGGTCGAAAATGCGCGACTCGGCTACGCCGATTTCCTTCAGGGCCTTGGTCAGCTGTTCCTTGTCGAATTCCTTGATGCCGGAGAAGTCAACGCTGGCGATGGCCGGACGCTCGACCACCTGCACCACCAGCACGTCGCCTTCGGCCTCGATGCGCACGTCGCGGAAGAAACCGGTGGCATACAGCGCCTTGATGGCGGCCGTGGCCTTTTCATCATTGAAGGTATCGCCTACGCGCACCGGCAGGTAGCTGAAGACGGTGCCGGCCTCGGTACGCTGAATGCCTTCGACGCGGATATCCTTGACCACGAACGGCGTGATGGCCATGGCCTGGCTGGAGCACAGGGCAAAGGCGGCAGCGGCAATCAGGCGACGGGAGAGAGTCGGAATGGGATGTTGCGCAGGGTGTAATTTCATCTATCGTTCATCTACAGTTTTTCGCCGCGGCACTGCCTGACATGATGCTGGTAAGCAATTGAAAACGGATTCCTGATCCATTGCCAATTGCTTAACAACTGCCATCGGGGTTGGCCGGCAAATGTAAAAAATCCGGTCTTTCTCGCTGCCCTGCCGTCATTCGATTGCTCGACTGCACGGCGGGGGCGGCATCAGGCCGGATTCATCCTTGGAACATCAGTCGCACGATATCGTTGAATGCGGCAACGAGCATCAGCGCCATCAGTAATCCCAGGCCGGCGCGCTGCGCGATTTCCCCAAACCGCTCGGAAACGGGCCGCCCTGTCAAAATCTCCAGCGCATAATACAGCAAATGACCGCCGTCTAAAACCGGGATTGGCAACAGATTCATCACCCCCAGGCTGATACTGATGAAGGCCAGGAAACTCAGGTAGCTCACCAGACCCACGCGGGCGGTCTGTCCGGCATAGTCGGCAATGGTGATGGGGCCGGTGATGTTCTTCAGCGAGACCTGGCCGATGACCATCTTGCCGATCATCTTGATGGTCATCACGCTGGTATCCCAGGTACGCCGGGCGCCCTTGGCCACTGCCGTCAGCGGCCCGTCACTGATGGTCGCCATCTCGGGTGCCAGCGGTATTTCAACCTTGATGCGACCGATGCGCTTGCCGCTCTGGGCCTCTTCCACCGTGTCCGGGGTGACCCGCACCTCAAGCGCTGCGCTACCGCGCAGCCCCTGCAACAGCAATGGCTTGCCGGCGGACTCGCGGATCTTTTCCACGAAGGCCAGGCCATCCTGTACCGGCATGCCATCGATGGCCGTGATGCGGTCGCCGCTTCGCAGACCCGCCGCCTTGGCCGGGCCCTCCATGATCTTGCCCAGCACAGCGGGTGGACGTGCCAGTGCCAGGCCCAGCTTGGCCAGGAAGTCGCCTTCCAGGTCATTGCTGTCGATGCCGCCCAGGCGCAGGGTGACGGTGTCGAGCAGCTTGCCGCTGCCGTCGCGATTGGGGCGCTCGACGTCGATGCGGGCATCGGCCTTTTCCAGCACCAGCTGCATCAGTTTCCAGCGCACCTCTGACCATACCTGCACCGGCGCACCATTGATGGCGGTGATGCGGTCACCTGCCCGCAGGCCGGCCTGGTAGGCTGCCGTCTGTTCGGCCGCCGCGCGCAGTACGGGCACCGGCTCCGGCACGCCGTGCATGTAAAGACCTGCAAACAGGACAATGGCCAGCAGGAAATTGGCGATCGGACCGGCGGCCACGATGGCGATGCGACGCCAGACGGATTGGCGGGTGAATTCGCGCTTGAGATCGGCTTCCGGGATGTCTTCCAGCGGCTGTTCGCGGGCATCCAGCATCTTCACATAGCCGCCCAGCGGCAGGATGGAGATGGCCCACTCGGTCTGGTCGCGGCCGAAGCGGCGGGACCAGATCACCCGGCCCATACCGACCGAAAAGCGCAATACCTTCACACCACACCATCGCGCCACCAGGTAATGCCCCAGCTCATGGACCACCACCAGGGTGCCCAGGGCCACGAAGAAAGCGATCAGGGTATGCAGCAAGGTCATCGTGAAATCAGGGCGCAGGCAAGGTCACGCGCCTGCCGGTCCTGATCCAGCAGGGCCGTGATGTCGTCGGCTTGCCGGTTGGGAATGGCGGACATGACCTCTTGGATCAGGGGGGCGATCTTCCCGAAGCCGATGCGGCGATCAAGGAAGGCTTGCACGGCGACTTCGTTGGCGGCGTTGAGGATGGCCGCCAGCGTACCACCGGCTCGCAGGGCATCATACGCCAGTTTCAGGCAGGGGAAGCGCTGATAGTCCGGCGCAAGGAAGGACAATTGCGCAATCTGCGCCAGTTCCAGCGGCGCCACGCCCGAGGCGATACGCTCCGGATAGGCCAGCGCATTGGCGATGGGCGTGCGCATGTCGGGATTGCCCAGCTGCGCCAGCACCGAGCCATCGGCATAGGAGACCATGGAATGGATGACGCTCTGCGGGTGAATGACCACCTCGATCTTCTCGGCCGGCGCCCCGAAGAGCCAGTGCGCCTCGATGACTTCCAGGCCCTTGTTCATCATGGTGGCCGAATCCACCGAGATCTTGCGCCCCATCACCCACTTGGGATGGGCCACCGCCTCCTCTACCGTGACCTGGTCCAGCGTATTCACGTCGCGCTGCAGGAACGGGCCGCCGGAAGCCGTCAACAGGATCTTCTCGACCCCGTGCGCCGCCATCGAGCGGGTATAGCCCGCAGGCAGGCACTGGAAGATGGCGTTGTGCTCGCTGTCGATAGGCAGCAGGCTGGCGCCATGGGCTTGTACCGCATCCATGAGCAGCTGGCCGGAGATGACCAGCGCCTCCTTGTTGGCCAGCAGGATCTTCTTGCCGGCACGCGCCGCAGCCAGGGTAGAGGCCAGCCCGGCGGCACCGACGATGGCCGCCATGACCATGTCGCAGCCGTCGGCCGCGGCGATATCGCACAGTGCCTGTGGGCCGTGCAGCACCTCGGTGGACAGGTCGGCGGCACGCAGCAGGGCCTGCAATTGGGCTGCCGCATCGGCCGAGCCGACCACCGCCACTTGCGGACGGAAACGCCGGCACTGCTCTGCCAGCTCGGCCACCCGGGAGTGGGCGCTCAACGCAAAGACGCGATATCGGTCGGGATGACGGGCCACCACGTCCAGCGTGGATACGCCGATGGAGCCGGTAGCGCCGAGAATGCTGATGGACTGCATGGAATTTCCAGGAGGAAAGTGGCGGCTCAGGCAGCCGCCAGCCACAGATCGACCAACGCTGCCAGCGGCAGCACCGGGATGAGCGCATCGATACGGTCGAGCACACCGCCATGGCCGGGCAGCAGGTTGCTGCTGTCCTTCATGCCGGCGCGGCGCTTGAGCTGCGACTCGAACAGGTCACCGACCACGCTGGCGGCCACCATGAGGCTCAACACGCCGACAAAGCCGCCCCAGCCCCAGCGATTGAAGAGCTGATACTGGAAGGTCTCGCCCCCGCCCATGGACATGGCCACCGCCGCCGATATCACCAGCACGGCCAGCCAGCCGCCGATGGCACCTTCCCAGGACTTGCCCGGGGAAATGGTGGGCGCCAGCTTGTGGCGGCCGAACCCCTTGCCCGAGAAATAAGCGCCGATATCGGCCACCCACACCACCGCCATCACCGAGAGCAGATACAGCGGCGAATGCTGGAACAGGTCCACGATGGCCACGAAGCAACCGAGGATGGACAGCATGTAGGTAGCGTTGAGCAGGCGATTGCTGAAGGCCTCGATCCCGGGCAGCCCCAGCCCCAATGCCGGTACGAAGCGCAAGACCCACAACAGGACGCACAACACGTACAGGGCGCGCACGCTGGGCAGGCCCGAGAAGAACAGGATCACGCTGAAGACCAGCGTCCATACGGCCGCCCACAGGGTCGGCCGCGGGCTCTTGAAGAGTCGGAAGCATTCCCAAGAACCGGCGGCAAAAAATACCAGCACCGCCATGGCAAAGGCCGGGAAATAAGCGAAATACAGGATCGGCAACAGGATTGCCAGCAGGATCAACGCCGTGATGACACGCGTCTTGAGCATCAGGAAACCTTTTTCTGGTCCAGCACCTGGGCGCTGGTGCGCCCGAAGCGGCGCTCGCGTTGTTGATAGGAACCGATCGCCTGGTCCAGCGCCTTGGCATCGAAATCAGGCCAGAAAGTCTCGGTGAAATACAGCTCGCTATAGGCCAGCTGCCACAACAGGAAATTGGAGATACGCTGCTCGCCGCCGGTGCGGATGAACAGGTCAGGCTCGGGAGCGTAGGCCATGGCCAGGTAAGGGGCCAGCTCTTCTTCGGTGTAGTCGGTAGCACCCGGCTTGTCCTTGACCATCCTGGAGACAGCCTGCATCACATCCCAGCGGCCGCCATAGTTGGCACACACGGTCAGCGTCAGGCGCCTGTTGGCGGCCGTCTGGGCTTCGGCCTTGGCCGCCATTTCCTGCAGTTTGGGATCGAAGCGACTCATATCGCCGACGATGCGCAGGCGGATGCCATTGTTGGCCATCTTGCCCACTTCGCGCTCCAGCACCGTCATGAACAGACGCATCAGGACCGACACTTCGTCGGCAGGACGGCGCCAGTTCTCGGAGCTGAAGGCAAACAGGGTGAGAAATTCGATACCGCGCTCGGCGGCGGCCTCGACGATGGAGCGCACCGCGTCCACCCCCTTGGCATGGCCCGCCACACGCGGCAGGAAACGTTTGGTCGCCCAACGACCATTGCCGTCCATGATGATGGCAACATGGCGCGGTACCGCGGAGGTCTCCGGAACCGCCAGAGTTGAGCTTTGATGCTTCATGTAAATGATTTATTGCTTTTCCGTGCAAGGGAGGGAAGCGACTCATGGTAATGGGGCGGGGCCTCTTTGACAAACCGGCCAGTTCTGCCCCTACCGCCTTCCCCGCTCCCCGCCTGCACTTTTTCTGTCTTCGACTGGTCGTGCAGCGCGGTCGCCAGAGCAGCCGCGCGTGGGCCCTGCAAGGACGGCTTACACCGTCATGACTTCCTTTTCCTTCTCGGAGACCATCTTGTCGATGTCGGCGACGAACTTGTCGGTCAGCTTCTGGATCTCGTCCTGGCCACGGCGCTCTTCATCTTCCGAGGCGATCTTGTCCTTGACCAGCTTCTTCAGACCTTCGTTGCCTTCGCGGCGGATGTTGCGCACGGCGATCTTGGCATCTTCGGCTTCGCTCTTGACCAGCTTGACCATTTCCTTGCGGCGTTCTTCGGTCAGCGCGGGCATCGGCACGCGGATCAGGTCGCCATGGGTGGCCGGATTGAGGCCCAGGTCGGCTTCGCGAATGGCCTTTTCGATGACGGCGGCCATCTTCTTCTCGAAGGGCTGCACACCGATGGTGCGGGCATCGATCAGGGTCAGGTTGGCGACCTGCGACAGGCCGGTCGGCGAACCATAGTATTCGACCATGACCTGGTCCAGCAGGCCGGTGTGGGCACGGCCGGTACGGACCTTGGCCAGATTGGTCTTGAGGGTTTCGATGGACTTGGCCATCTTCTGCTCGGTATTTTTCTTGACGTCAGCGACACTCATGCTGCTCTCCTAACTTTGGTGCAATAACTTGGCTTGTCTTGATGGCAAATGCCTGAAAGACGGGCATTGTAAACGGGAATCCCGGCCTGCGGCCGGTTTCTGCACTGCAATATCGTTCAGATATGATCAGACGTGGACCAGGGTCCCTTCGTCGTCACCCATGACCACGCTCTTCAACGCGCCCGGCTTGACGATGGAAAACACCTTGATCGGCAGCTTCTGGTCGCGGCACAGCGCAAAGGCGGTCGCATCCATCACCTGCAGGTGCTTGGCGATGGCTTCGTCGAAGGAAATCGACTGGTAGCGGGTCGCTGTCGGGTCCTTCTTGGGGTCGGCGGTGTAGACGCCATCGACCTTGGTGGCCTTCAGCACGATCTGGGCACCGATTTCCGAACCACGCAGGGCGGCCGCGGTGTCGGTGGTGAAGAAGGGGTTGCCGGTGCCGGCAGCGAAGACCACGATCTTGCCTTCTTCCAGGTATTGCAGCGCCTTGGGGCGCACGTAGGGCTCGACCACCTGCTCGATGCCGATGGCCGACATCACGCGGGCCGTCAGGCCGGCCTGGCGCATGGCGTCGGCCAGGGCCAGCGAGTTCATGACGGTGGCCAGCATGCCCATGTAGTCGGCGGTCGCACGATCCATGCCCTGGGCGCCCGGCGCCACGCCGCGGAAAATGTTGCCGCCACCGATCACGATGGCCAGTTCCACGCCCAGTTTGCTGATTTCTGCTACATCCGCGACCATGCGTTCGATGGTCGCGCGATTGATACCGTAGGCGTCGTCGCCCATGAGTGCTTCGCCGGAGAGTTTGAGGAGTACGCGCTTGTAAGCTGGTGTTGTCATTGCAGGGCTCCGTGTTCTTTCCGAGGTTGAATTACGTATTGACGCGCCGGCACTCGCTGTAGCCCGACGAAATGGCGCATTTTCGTCATCAGGGATCGTCCGAACGCATGAGGGGATTGTGCTGCTGCGCCTTGATGTACTGCCTGTATTGCCTGTATTGCTGCTTGCTGCTTGCTGCTGGTACTGCAGATTCCGCCTGCCTTGCCCTGCCCTCATCAACGCCAGCCAATTGCTGACCCTGACTGTAGATGCGGACGGCCGCGAAAGTTCCCGGTGGCCGGCTTAAAAAAACGGGCCTCTCGGCCCGTTTTTCCTGCGACGCTTACTGAGCTTGTTTCGCTGCAGCCACTTGCGCTGCGACTTCAGCTGCGAAGTCGTCCTGCTTCTTCTCGATGCCTTCGCCGACCACGTACATGGCGAACGACTTGACGGTGGTATTGGCCGCCTTCAACATCTGTTCGACGCTTTGCTTGTCGTTCTTCACGAAAGCCTGGTTGAACAGGGACACTTCCTTCAGGTACTTCTGCACCGAACCGTCCACCATCTTGGCGACGATCTCAGCCGGCTTGCCGGATTCAGCAGCCTTCAGGGCCGCAACCGAGCGTTCCTTCTCGATCAGGTCGGCCGGCACTTGCTCGGCCGACAGAGCGACCGGCTTCATGGCGGCGATGTGCATGGCCACGTCCTTGCCGACCTGCTCTTCGGCGCCGTCGAACTCGACGATCACGCCGATGCGGGTGCCGTGCAGGTAGGAAGCCAGCTTGCCGGTGGTTTCGAAACGCTGGAAGCGACGGAACGACATGTTCTCGCCGATGCGGCCGATCAGTTCGGTGCGCAGTTCTTCCAGGGTCTTGCCGTCGGCCAGCTTGCAGGCGCCCAGAGCAGCCACGTCAGCCGGGTTCTGCTCGACCACCAGCTTGGCAGCGGCTTCGACCAGACCGATGAACTCGTCGTTCTTGGTCACGAAGTCGGTTTCGCAGTTCACTTCGACCAGCGCGCCGACCTTGCCAGCGATGTAGGTCGAGATCACGCCTTCTGCGGTGATGCGGGAAGAGGCCTTGGAAGCCTTGCTGCCCAGCTTGACGCGCAGAATCTCTTCGGCCTTGGCCATGTCGCCATCGGCTTCGGTCAGCGCCTTCTTGCATTCCATCATCGGCGCGTCGGTCTTCGCACGCAGATCGCCCACCATTGCTGCGGTAATTGCCGCCATACTTTTCTCCTGACTTGGAGGCATCCCGCATTTGCGGCATGCCTGAAACTCGAAAATTGAATCAAAAAAAAGGGGCCACTGCGTCACTACCCGCTGTCACCCCTTTTTGGACTACCGTACTACCGGAAGAGCAGAATCAAGCCTGCTCGACCTCGACGAATTCATCGCCCTTGACTGCTTCGACGACGTCGTTGACGGCGTTGGCGCGGCCTTCCAGCACGGCGTCAGCCATGCCGCGAGCGTACAGAGCGATCGCCTTGGCGGAGTCGTCGTTGCCCGGGATCACGTAGGTGACACCTTCGGGCGAGTGGTTGGTATCGACCACGCCGATGACCGGAATGCCCAGCTTGGCGGCTTCGGTGATGGCGCCCTTGTGGTAGCCGACGTCGATGACGAAGATGGCGTCAGGAATGCCGCCCATGTCCTTGATGCCGCCGATGGCCTTCTGCAGCTTTTCCTGTTCACGGGTGAACAGCAGGGCTTCCTTCTTCGACAGCTTCTCGACCGAACCGTCTTCGATGGCAGCTTCCATGTCCTTCAGACGCTTGATGGAGGTCTTGATGGTCTTGAAGTTGGTCAGCATGCCGCCCAGCCAGCGCTGGTCAACGTAGGGCACGCCAGCGCGTTGCGCTTCAGCGGCCAGGATGTCGCGGGCTTGACGCTTGGTGCCGACGAACAGGATGGTGCCGCGATTGGCCGACAGCTGGCGCACGTACTTGACGGCTTCCTGGTACATGCCCAGGGTCTTTTCCAGGTTGACGATGTGAATCTTGTTGCGATGGCCGAAAATGAAGGGGGCCATCTTGGGGTTCCAGAAGCGGGTTTGGTGACCGAAGTGGACACCGGCTTCCAGCATTTCGCGCATGGTAACGGACATGAATTTCTCCAGGGTTAGGTCTGGAATCCGCTCGGTCATCCGGCTCATGCAGCCGGACACCCTTTTAGCGAACGGATTCGCGTTTCAAAAGATTTTTACGACAGTTTTTACAACATATTGTCAAAGCCACATGAAGAATCCATTCCGCACATCACATTCGACAACCAATCTGTGGTTTCAGATCAGCCCGGCATTCTACTCGACCCTGCCCTTTTGTTCAAGTAGCACATGAAGCCAGGTCGCCCCGAGCGCACAAAACAGAAACCACCCCCGTCGTCTATAATCCTGACTTGACGATTTTCTAGCGAATTGCGATTCATCATGGGCAACATCACCATCAAGACCGCCGAAGACATCGAAGGCATGCGCGTGGCCGGCCGGCTGGCCGCCGAGGTGCTGGACTACATCACCCCCTTCGTGAAACCGGGCGTGACCACCGGCGAGATCGACCGCCTCTGCCACGAGTACATGACCAATGTGCAAGGCAGCATCCCGGCCCCGCTGAACTACTGTCCGCCGGGCTACACGCCCTACCCCAAGGCGATCTGCACGTCCCTCAACGACGTGATCTGCCATGGCATCCCGGGCGACAAGGTGATGAAGAACGGTGACGTGCTCAACATCGACGTCACCATCATCAAGGACGGTTACCACGGCGACACCAGCCGCATGTTCTTCCTGGGCGAACCCTCCATCCTGCCGCGCCGCCTGACCGAAATCACGTATGAGTGCATGTGGCTGGGTATCTCCAAGATCAAGCCCGGCGCCCACCTGGGCGACATCGGCCATGTCATCCAGCAGCATGCCGAAAAGGCCGGCTACAGCGTGGTGCGCGAATTCTGCGGCCACGGCATCGGCAAGGTCTTCCATGAAGAGCCGCAGGTGCTGCACTACGGTCGCCCCGGCACGCTGGAAAAGCTGGAAGCCGGCATGATCTTCACGGTCGAACCGATGATCAACGCCGGCCGCCGTGAAATCCGCGAAATGGGCGATGGCTGGACCATCAAGACCAAGGATCGCAGCCTGTCGGCCCAGTGGGAACACACCGTGCTGGTCACCGAGACCGGTTTCGAGGTACTGACGGTGTCGCCCGGCATGCCGGCGCCGCCCGCCTTCATCCAGAACCAGGTCGCCACCCCGGCGTGATCCTGGCCGCCGGAACCATGTGCCCATCCACGCTGCGCACAGTTTCCGGCACGAAACCTGCTTGGGGCCCGAAGCCGCATGGGGATGCGGCTTCGTTCACGTTTGGCGCCGCCCCGCCGCCTTGCCAGCACTGATTGTCTGATTGCCTACCACGATGCCCACACTCGCCATCACGCTCAAGAAACAGCTCAAGGCCGCGCGCCAGCAAGCCATCGAGGTGTTCCAGTCCAACCACAAGACCGAGCAGTTGCTGGCGCAGTTGCGCCGCAACGTGGATGAGGCCCTCACCACCGCCTGGGAGGAACTGGGCATGTCCGGCAACGCCGCCCTGGTGGCCGTGGGCGGCTATGGTCGGGGCGAGCTGTTCCCGCATTCGGATGTGGACGTGCTGATCCTGCTGGACCAGACCCCGGATGCCGCCAAGAAGGAAAAACTGGAGTCCCTGGTGCAGTTGTTCTGGGACATCGGTCTGGAAATTGGCCACAGCATCCGTACCATCGACGAGTGTCTGGATGAATCCGCCGCCGACATCACGGTACAGACCAGTCTGCTGGAAGCCCGCCTGGTGACCGGCAACCGCGCTCTTTTCAAGCAATTGCAGGAACGCTACCTGGCCGCACTGGACCCGCTGGCCTTCTTCCAGGCCAAGACCCTGGAAATGCGCCAGCGCCACATCAAATATGAAGATACCCCCTACAGTCTGGAACCCAACTGCAAGGAAAGTCCCGGCGGCCTGCGTGACCTGCAGGTGATCCTGTGGGTAGCCAAGGCAGCGGGCCTGGGCAATTCCTGGGGCGAACTGGCCGAGCACGGCATGCTGACCTCCACCGAGGCGCGCCAGTTGCGTCAGAAGGAACGCGCCTTCAAGGACATCCGCATCCGCCTGCACATCGTCACGGATCGCCGTGAAGACCGCCTGGTATTCGACATCCAGACCCCGATTGCCGAGACCTTCGGCTTCAAGACCACCGACACCCGGCGCGCCAGCGAATACCTGATGCAGCGCTACTACTGGGCCGCCAAGGCGGTCACCCAGTTGAACACCATCCTGCTGCAGAACATCGAAGCGCACCTGTTCCCGCAGCAGGCCGTGCCGCGCCCGCTCAACGAGCGCTTCAATGAAGTCAACGGATTCGTCGACATCGCCCATGACAAGGTCTTCGAGGAGACGCCTTCGGCCATGCTGGAAGTGTTTCTGGTACTGTCCGAGCATCCGGAACTCAAGGACATGTCCGCGCGCACCCTGCGTGCGCTGTGGCACGCGCGCTTCAAGATCGACAACGCCTTCCGCGCCAATCCGGAGAATCACCGCCTGTTCATGCAGATCATCCAGAGCAAGCGCGGCATCACCCATGCCCTGCGCGGGATGAACTCCACCAGCGTGCTGGGCCGCTATCTGCCGAACTTCCGCCAGATCGTCGGGCAGATGCAGCATGACCTGTTCCACGTCTACACGGTGGACCAGCACATCCTGATGGTGGTGCGCAACGTACGCCGCTTCACCATGAGCGAACACGCGCATGAATACCCCTTCTGCAGCCAGTTGATGGCCAACTTCGGCCAGCCCTGGGTGCTGTATGTTGCAGCACTGTTTCACGACATCGCCAAGGGCCGGGGTGGCGACCACTCCAAGCTGGGCATGGCCGACGCCCGCGCCTTCTGCGAGCAGCACGGCATCTCGCCGGACAATACCGAGCTGATCGTGTTTCTGGTCGAGCAGCATCTGGCCATGTCGCACGTGGCGCAGAAACAGGACATGTCGGACCCCGACGTCATCACCGCCTTCGCCCAGCTGGTCAAGGATGAGCGCCATCTGACCGCACTCTACCTGCTGACGGTGGCCGACATCCGCGGTACCAGCCCCAAGGTCTGGAACGCCTGGAAGGGCAAGCTGCTCGAAGACCTCTACCGCATGACCCTGCGCGTGCTGGGCGGAGAAGCCCCCTCGGCCGACCGCGAACTGAAGAACACCCAGCAGGAAGCCATCAAGACCCTGCGCCTCTACGGCCTGCCGGCCGATGCCCACGAAAAGCTGTGGAAGCAGCTGGACGTGGCCTACTTCCTGCGCCACGACGCCTCCGACATCGCCTGGCAGACGCGCTGCTTCTACGACAAGGTGGAGACCGGCGTACCGCTGGTGCGCTGCCGCCTGGCGCCCATTGGCGAAGGGGTGCAGGTGGCGGTCTACACACCCGACCGCCCCGACCTGTTTGCGCGCATCTGCAGCTATTTCGATGAAAAAAGCTTCAGCATCTTCGACGCCAAGATCCACACCACCCGCAACAACTACGCGCTGGATGCCTTCCTCATCAATGCGCCGGTGTTCGCCAAGAACTACCGCGACATCATCAACCTGATCGAGCACGAGCTCGGCGCCCTGCTGCTGTCGGAGGAGCCGCTGCCGGCACCGTCCAAGGCGCGCCTGTCGCGCCTGTCACGCACCTTCCCGGTCAATCCCTCGGTGGACCTGCGCCCGGATGAACGCGGCCAGTATTTCCTGCTGTCGGTCTCGGCCAATGACCGCGCCGGACTGCTGTATTCGATCTCCAACGTGCTGGCCAAGTATCGGATCAACCTGCACACGGCCAAGGTCATGACGCTGGGCGAGCGCGTGGAAGACGTGTTCCTCATCGACGGCCCGGGCCTGTCCCAGCCGCGCAACCAGATCATGCTGGAAACCGAGCTGCTCCAGACCCTGCGCATCTGACCCGCCTCACCCTGTCCGCGCTGCCGCCCGGTCTGGCGCGGCGGCGCGGCTGGCCGTACAATCTCACCCTCGCCGCTGGCCGGCCCTCCGTTTTTCGCAAGGCAATCCCCATGACTGAACCTGTACGACTTTCCAAACGCATGTCCGAACTCGGCCTGTGCTCGCGCCGCGAAGCCGACGAGTGGATCGAGAAAGGCTGGGTGCGCGTGGATGGCCAGGTGGTGTCGGTGCTGGGCAGCAAGGTGCTGCCGCACCAGAAGGTCACCGTGGAACGTCAGGCCAGCGCCGAACAGGCCCAGCGCGTGACCATCCTCATCAACAAGCCCATGGGCTACGTCAGCGGTCAGGCCGAGGATGGCTACAAGCCGGCCGTGGTGCTGGTCAATGAACAGTCGCGCTGGGCCGAAGACCAGACCGAGATGCGCTTCCACCCGCGCCAGTTGAAGAGCCTGGTGCCGGCCGGACGGCTGGACATCGATTCGGTGGGCCTCCTGGTACTGACCCAGGATGGCCGCATCGCCAAGCAGTTGATCGGCGAGGATTCGGCGGTCGACAAGGAATACCTGGTGCGCGTGCAATACACCCGCCCCGGCAAGCTGCCCGAATCCGATCTCAAGCGCCTGAACCACGGCCTCATCATGGACGGCAAGCCGCTGCGTCCGGCCAAGGTGATGTGGCAGAACGAAGATCAGCTGCGCTTCATCCTGCGCGAAGGCAAGAAGCGCCAGATCCGCCGCATGTGCGACATGGTGGGGCTGAAGGTGATCGGCTTGAAGCGCGTGCGTATCGGCGGGGTGAAGCTGGGTGAACTGCCGACCGGCCAGTGGCGCTATCTGCGACCGGACGAGAAGTTCTGAACGCGATCCCCTGGATGAAAAAACGGCCCTGACTCACCATCAGGGCCGTTCTCTTTTGCAGCAGGCAAAAGGGATCAGAGGAAGCGATCCAGAATCTTGCGGCTGTGCTTGTCCAGCGCCTTCTGGTCGCGGATCAGGAACTGGATGCCGTGACTGTCCGCAATCAGCAGTGCCGGCGCCGCCAGGCGACGGATGTCTTCCTCGCCCTTGAGCGTGAAGGTGGTGGTGCCACGCGTGGTCTGCACGGTCCAGTCGCTGGGCGTGGCGAAGGTGGAGACACTGACGATGCGCTGGATCTCCGGCATGAATTCGCGGCTGGCGAGTTCTTCCTCGATCAGGCGGCGCGTCGCGGCATCCACTTGATCCAGCGTGTCGATCCAGGCCAGCTCATGACCATCGCTGCTGACCAGAGATAGCCCGCTTTCAGGCGATGTGATCGGAAATGCACGCACCGGAATCACGTGCTCGTGCACACCGCCCTGGGCGTCGGTGAGCACCAGGCGCCCGAAAGGATTGCGTGCCAATGTGAAGGTTTGGGCAAAATTCATCGTGGTGCTCATGGCCTTATTCGCCCTTCTCTTCTTCGCTCACCGAGACCTCGGCCTCGCCATCAGGATTGCGCGCCTGGGCCTGGTAGAGCTTGTAGTAATGCCCTTCACGGGCCATCAGTTCTTCGTGGTTGCCGACCTCGACCACCTGGCCGCGATCCAGCACGACCAGGCGATCAGCCTTGCGCAGCGTCGACAGGCGGTGCGCGATGGCAATCGTGGTACGGCCTTGCACCAGGTTGTCCAGCGCCTTCTGGATTTCCTTTTCGGTGGTGGTATCGACCGAGGAAGTAGCTTCGTCCAGGATCAGGATGCGCGGATCAATCAGCAGCGCACGCGCAATCGAGATGCGCTGGCGTTCCCCGCCCGACAGCGCCTGGCCGCGCTCGCCGACCAGCGAATCGTAGCCTTGCGGCAGGCGCAGAATGAATTCATGCGCATGAGCGGCACGGGCGGCGGCGATGATTTCTTCACGCGTGGCTTCCGGCTTGCCGTAGGCGATGTTCTCGGCAATCGTGCCAAAGAACAGGAAGGGTTCCTGCAGCACCAGACCGATGTTGCGGCGATATTCGGAAATCGGCAGCGAACGAATGTCCACGCCGTCGATGCGAATCGCGCCTTCCGAGACATCGTAGAAGCGGCAGATCAGATTCACCATGGTGGACTTGCCGGAACCGCTGTGGCCGACCAGGCCGATCATCTCGCCCGGCGCAATGGACAGGCTCATGTTGCGGATCACCGCGCGGTTGCCGTAGCGGAAGCCAATGTTGCGCACTTCGATGGCGCCCTGCACCTTTTCCAGATGCACCGGATTGGCCGGCTCCGGCACGCTGGAGACGTGGTCCAGGATGTCGAAGATGCGCTTGGCGCCGGCCGCGGCCTTCTGCGTGACCGAAACGATGCGGCTCATCGAATCCAGGCGCGTATAGAAACGGCTGATGTAGGCCAGGAAGGCGGTCAGCACACCGACCGTGATCTGGTTGCTGGAGACCTGCCAGATCCCGAACACCCACACCACCAGCAAGCCCACTTCGGTCAGGAAAGTGACCGTGGGCGTAAAGAGTGACCAGATCTTGTTGACGCGGTCATTGACCATCAGGTTGTGCCGGTTGGCCTCGCGGAAACGCGCCACCTCACGCTTTTCCTGCGCAAAAGCCTTCACCACGCGGATGCCGGGAATCGTATCGGCCAGCACGTTGGTCACTTCCGACCAGATGCGGTCGATCTTTTCGAAGCCGTGTCGCAGGCGGTCGCGCACCACGTGGATCATCCAGGCGATGAACGGCAGCGGCAGCAGCGTCACCAGCGCCAGCCAGGGATTGATGGAGATCAGGATGGCCGCCGTCATGATGATCATCAGCACATCGATGGCGAAGTCCAGCAGGTGCAGCGACAGGAACACGCAGATGCGGTCAGTTTCCGAGCCGATGCGCGCCATCAGGTCACCGGTGCGCTTGCCACCGAAATATTCCTGCGACAGACGCAACAGGTGCGCATAGGTGGTGGTACGCAGGTCCGCGCCGATGCGCTCGGACACCAGCGCCAGGATGTAAGTGCGCGCCCAGCCCAGGCCCCAGGCCAGCAATGCCGCGCCCAGGAGGCCCGACAGGTAGAGCGTGGCCAGGTGGGTGTTGATGGGGGTGCCGTTCTGGAACGGGATCAGCACATTGTCCATCAGCGGCATGGTCATGTAGGGCGGCACCAGCGTGGCAGCGGTGGAGGCCAGCGTCAGCAGAAAGCCCAGCAGCAGCGAGCCCTTGTAGGGCTTGGCAAAGCGCGACAGGCGGAACAGCGCCCAGGTGGAAGGCGGCGCTTCCTTGGTCTCGGGACAGATGGCACAGGTTTCCTGGCCTTCCGGCAGCACGGCCTTGCAGGTCGGGCAGACGTCGCCCTCTTCCTCGACCTGTACGCCCGAGGCCAGCAGATCGCGTTGTTGCTCGAACAGCTTGATCAGGCGCAGTGCCTGCGGATTCTGGGCCAGCGTATAGCGCCAGGCTCCCTGGCGACCGGCGTCGTCGCACAGCTCCAGCGTCCCCACGCCGGCGTGGTCGACATGCTTGAGTTGCAGATCGGAGCGATAGGCCCAGTCCTGCCACGGCTGGCCGTCCGGTGCCGCGGCCAGCAGGCGACGGTCGGTCGCCAGCACCAGCGACGACTTGAAGTGCAGTTGGGCGTCCAGGTCCAGTTCCAGCCAGGCCAGTACGGATTCACCCGGGGCCAGGCGGGCAGCGGTCTCCGTCTGCCAGCGCTCGGGCAGGCTGGCGGTCGCGGAAGGAATTGAGTCAGTAGTCATGTAACGGCAGCGTTGAGGCCCGAAGTGAGCAGTGTGGCTATTGTTTTAGGAGGTGCAGGTCTCGCCGGACCTGTTGTCTTGATGCCTGCAGTGATGTGCCAGCGGGCAGCGCGGGATTATAGCGCAGCGGCCCCGACTGCCCATGCGCAATCTGCACCCGCTGCCCGTCCATTCCGCAGCAGCCCTTCGATAACGCGAGAAGCCGTCAAACGGTGCACCGGCATGTTCACTGGAAGAGACGCCGGGATGATCTTTCTCGCAAGATGCGAACGGCTGATCGACACAAGCCTTCAGTCAGTACAGGCATCGCCTGTTTTTTCCGCCCGTGTTGCCACGGCAGCGGGACAGTCTGCGACAATATCGTTCACATCCACCTCCAGCCTTCCCGCATGAACGTCGCAGCTCGCCTGGTTTGCCCTGCCCGCATGTCCCCACGCAGGGGCCGACCTTGATACCATCAAGGCAACTTTCGTTTTCATTCAGTTATTCCCTCTGGCAAATGCAGTAAACCAAAAGCCGCCCTGCGCGTTAGTGAACCATGCGTTATTCTGACAGAGCGCTGACCGGCCTGCCGGGTGGCGCTGCAGCATGTCCGATGCGGCCAACATCGGGCAGCCCTGTCGGGCAACTTGGGCGAACTTGGCTTGGGCAACTACCGCGGACCATCCACCACACATGAAAAACATCGAATTCCTCCGTTTCCTGAATCTCAAGGGCCCCAACATCTGGACCTACCGCTCTGCCCTCGAAGTGTGGATCGATATCGGCGAACTGGAAGATTTTCCCTCCAATACCATCCCCGGCTTTCCCGAGCGCCTGACCACCTGGCTGCCGACCCTGATCGAACACCGCTGCAGCTATGAAGAGCGCGGCGGCTTCGTGCGCCGCCTGCACGAAGGCACCTGGCCCGGCCACATCCTCGAACACGTGACCCTGGAACTGCAGAACCTGGCCGGCCTGCCCGGCGGCTTCGGCAAGGCGCGCGAGACCAATGTGCGCGGCGTCTACAAGGTGGTGGTGCGCGCCCGCCATGAAACGGTCACCCGTGCCGCCCTCTTTGCCGCCCGCGACCTGGTGATGGCCGCCATCGAAGACCGTCCGTTCGACCTCGATACCACCCTGCGCAAGCTGCGCCGCATGGTCGACCGCCTGTGCCTGGGCCCCAGCACCGCCTGTATCGTCGATGCCGCCGACGAGCGCCGCATCCCGACCATCCGTCTCTCCGAAGGCAACCTGGTGCAACTGGGCCACGGCTGCAAGTCGCGCCGCATCTGGACCGCCGAATCCGACCAGACCGGCGCGATTGCCGAAGGCATCTCCCGCGACAAGGATCTCACCAAGTCGCTGCTGCAAACCTGCGGCGTACCGGTCCCCGAAGGCCGCCTGGTGGATAGTCCCGAAGACGCCTGGGATGCCGCCCAGGACATCGGCCTGCCGGTGGTGGTCAAGCCTTGCGACGCCAACCACGGTCGTGGCGTCTTCATCGACCTGAATACCCGGGAAGAAATCGAGACCGCCTACAAGGTCGCGCTGGAAGAAGGTAGCGGTGTGCTGGTCGAACGCTTCGTGCCGGGCCTGGAACACCGCCTGCTGATCGTCGGCGGCAAGCTGGCCGCCGCCGCCCGCGGCGAACCCATCTTCATCGTCGGCGATGGCAAGTCCACCGTGCAGGAGCTGCTGGACGAACTGAACCGCGATCCGCGCCGCGGCCTGCTGGAAGAACACCTGCTGGACCCGGTGCTGCTGGACCGCGAACCGGCCGCCGTGCTGGAACTGCAGCGCCAGAATCTGACCACCGAATCGGTCCCCGCCGCCGGCCGCCGCATCCTGCTGCTGCGCAATGGCAACGTCTCCTCCGACATCACCGACCTGGTCCATCCCAGCGTCGCCGCCGCTGCCTCGCTGGCCGCGCGCATCGTCGGCCTCGATATCGCCGGCGTGGACATCGTGGCCGAAGACATCTCGCGTCCGTTGCAAGACCAGGGCGGTGCCATCGTCGAGGTCAACGCCGGCCCCGGCCTGCTGATGCACCTGAAGCCGTCGGATGGCAAGCCGCGTCCGGTTGGCGAAGCCATCGTCGACAACCTGTTCGGCCCGGAAGAAAACGGCCGCATCCCCATCGTCGGCGTCACCGGCACCCACGGCAAGACCACCATTTCGCGCCTGATCGCGCGCATCGTGCATCTGTCGGGCAAGCATGTGGGGCTGGCCTGCGGCGAGGGCCTCTACTTCGGCGAACGCCAGATCGAGCGCGGCAACCGCGCCACCTGGGATGCCGCCCATCGCGTGCTGTTGAACCGCGCGGTCGAAGCCGCCGTCTTCGAGAACGGCAGCGCCGCCATCCTCGCTGAAGGTCTGGCCTATGACCGCTGCCTGGTCGGCGTGGTCGCCAACATCGACCCCACCGACAGCCTGCCCGAGTTCTACATCGAAAACGCCGAGCAGATCGCCACCAAGGTCAAACGTACCCAGGTCGACCTGGTACTGCCGGATGGCGCCGCCGTGCTCAATGCCGACGACCCGCTGGTGGCCGACATGGCCCAGCTGTGCGATGGTGAAGTGATCTTCTTCAGCACCGATCCCGCGTCCGAACTGCTGGCCAGCCACCTCAAGGAAGGCGGCCGCGCCGTGTTCCTGCGCGATGGCGACCTGATCCAGGCCGACGGCGAGCGCCAGTGCAAGGTCAGCTCGGTCGATGCCATCCCGCTGACCGAAAACGGTGCCGTCGCCTACCAGGTCGAGAACGTGCTGGCCGCCGTCGGTGCCGCCTGGGCGCTGGGCATCGGCCCCGAGGTGATCCGTGCCGGCATCGAGCTCTTCGGCACCGAACGCGCCGAGGAACAAGGGCTGAAGTTCAAGAGCCAGGCCGCCTGAGCCCGGCAAGACCGACCGATTCAAGATCAAGAGACACCTAGGAAAAATTGTCCATGGACGTATCCCGCATTCGCGCCCTGCGCGGCCCCAATCTCTGGAGCAGACACACTGCCGTCGAAGCCATCGTTTCCTGCCCGGAAAACGAGCGCGTCATCGATGACATGCCCGGCTTCGAACTGCGCCTGCGCGCCCGCTTCCCGCAGATCGGCTTCCTCGAGCCCGATGGCGGCAAGCAGGTCGTCTCCATGGCCCATGCCCTGGCCGCCGCGGCCCTGGCGCTGCAAAGCCAGGCCGGCTGCCCGGTGACCTTCAGCCGCACCGTCTCCACCGTCGAGACCGGCATCTATCAAGTGGTGGTGGAATACAGCGAAGAAGAAGTCGGCCGCCTGGCCTTCGATCTGGCGCTGGAACTGGTGCGCGCCGCCCAGGCCGATGCGCCCTTCGACCTGACCGGCGCGCTGGCCCGCATCCGCGAACTGGATGAGGACGTGCGCCTGGGCCCCTCGACCGGCTCCATCGTCAATGCCGCCATCAAGCGCGGCATCCCCTATCGCCGCCTGACCCAGGGCAGCATGGTGCAATTCGGCTGGGGCAGCCGCCAGAAGCGCATCCAGGCCGCAGAAACCAGCAACACCAGCGCCATTGCCGAATCCATCGCCCAGGACAAGGACCTGACCAAGATGCTGCTGCACGCAGCCGGCGTACCGGTGCCCAACGGTCGCGTGGTCGAGACCGTGGAAGATGCCCTCAAGGCCGCCGAGGAAATCGGCTCGGCCGTGGTCATCAAGCCGCTGGACGGCAACCAGGGCAAGGGGGTGGCCGTCAACATCAGCACCCCTGAACAGATCACCCGCGCCTTCAACAATGCGGCCCTGATCAGCGACGAAGTCATTGTCGAGCGCTACCTGCCCGGCCACGACTTCCGCCTGCTGGTGATCGGCAAGACCCTGGTGGCTGCCGCCCGCCGCGATCCGCCGCAAGTCATCGGCGATGGCGTGCACACCATCCGTCAACTGATCGACCAGGTCAACGCCGACCCGCTGCGCGGTGACGGTCACGCCACCTCGCTGACCAAGGTACGCCTGGACGACATCGCCCTGTCAGTGCTGTCCGGCCAGAACCTGGACCCGGAATCCATCCCCGCCCAGGGCGTACGCGTGGTCCTGCGCAACAATGCCAACCTTTCCACCGGCGGCACCGCCACCGATGTCACCGATGACGTGCATCCGGACGTGGCCGCGCGCGCCATCGCAGCCGCACAAATGGTCGGGCTGGACATCTGCGGCGTGGACGTGGTCTGCAATTCGGTCCACATGTCGCTGGAAGAACAAGGCGGCGGCATCGTCGAAGTCAACGCTGCGCCCGGCCTGCGCATGCACCTCTCGCCCTCTTACGGCAAGGCGCGTGACGTCGGCGAAGCCATCATCTCGACCATGTACGAGGATGGCGACGATGGCCGTATCCCCGTGGTGGCCGTGGCCGGCACCAACGGCAAGACCACTACCGTGCGCCTGATCACCCATCTGCTGGCCAAGACCGGCCTGCGCGTGGGCATGACCAATACCGATGGCGTCTACATCGACGGCCAGCGCACCGACACGGGCGACTGCAGCGGCCCGCGCAGCGCCCGCAACGTGCTGTTCCATCCCGACGTGGATGCAGCCGTGCTGGAAACCGCCCGTGGCGGCGTGCTGCGCGAAGGTCTGGGCTTTGATCGCTGCGCCGTGGCGGTGGTCACCAACATCGGCATGGGCGACCACCTGGGTCTGTCCTACATCAGCACCGTGGAAGACCTGGCCGTGGTCAAGCGTGTCATCGTCGAGAACGTGGCGCCAACCGGCACTGCGGTGCTCAATGCGGCCGACCCCATGGTTTCGAAGATGGCTTCTTCCTGCCCCGGCTCGGTGACCTTCTTCGCGCTGGATCCGACCCATCCCATCATGGCCACCCACCGCGCACAGGGCCACCGCATCGTCTATCAAGACGGCGACGCCATCGTGGCCGCGCAGGGCACGTTCGAAAAACGCCTGAAGCTGTCCGGCATTCCGCTGACCCGCAGCGGCGCCATCGGCTTCCAGGTCGAGAACGTGATGGCTTCCGTGGGTGCGGCCTGGGCGCTGAACCTGGACTGGGAACAGATCACCGGCGCCCTGGCCAGCTTCATCAGCGACAGCGGCACCGCACCAGGCCGCTTCAACCTGTTCGACTACAAGGGTGCGACCCTGATCGCCGACTACGGCCACAATCCGGATGCGATCCAGGCGCTGATCAAGGCCGTCGACAGCCTGCCCGCCAAGCGCCGCTCGGTGGTCATCAGCGGTGCCGGTGACCGCCGCGACGTCGACATCACCCGCCAGACCGAACTGCTGGGCGATGCCTTCGATGAAGTCGTGCTGTATCAGGACCAGTGCCAGCGTGGCCGAGAAGACGGGGAAGTGATTGCTCTGTTGCGTCAGGGACTGGAAAAGGCCTCGCGTACCAGCGATGTGAAGGAAATCAACGGCGAATTCCTGGCCATCGATACGGCCCTCGCTACCCTGCAGCCAGGCGACCTGTGCCTGATCCTGATCGACCAGGTGGAAGAGGCGCTGGCCCATATCGACCAGCGTGTGAAGGAAAGCGCCTGATTTCAGGTGTACGCTTCACCGCGCCTTGAAACGAACATCCCGGCCTTGCGCCGGGATGTTTTTTTTGGGCTTCGCCAACGGACTGGAGAGTTTTTCTCAGTCGTCCTGGTTGGGGTCGAGCTCGGGGAACAGCACTTCCGTAAAGCCGAACTGACGGAAATCCCGGATGCGCATCGGATAGAGAATGCCCTGCAGGTGATCGCACTCATGCTGCACCACGCGCGCATGGAAGCCATCGACGGTACGGTCAATCACCTTGCCATACTGGTCCACGCCCTGGTAGCGCAACCGTGTCCAGCGCGGCACTACGCCGCGCATGCCGGGCACGGACAGGCAGCCTTCCCAGCCGTCTTCTTCCTGCTCGGACAAGGGTGTCAGCACGGGATTGATGAGCACCGTCTCCGGCACGGCCGGCGCATCCGGATAGCGCTGGTTGTGGCCGAAGCCGAAGATCACCAGTTGCAGATCCACCCCGATCTGGGGTGCGGCCAGACCGGCGCCATTGACGGCGCGCATGGTCTCGAACATGTCCTCGACCAGTTGTTCCAGTTCGGGCGTACCGAACTGCGTCACCGCTTGCGCCTGGCGCAGCAGGCGCGGGTCGCCCATCTTGAGTATCTCGCGTATGGCCATTGCCTCTCTCCATGAAACACGCCCGGCAGGAACCGGGCGTCATTGTGCAGCAGTGCGCCCTGATGGCGCCGGGTATCCCTGCTCAGCGCGCCTTGTTGGCCACTTCCTGCAGATATTCCGAGAACGCCGGGCCGGTTTCATGATGTTTCAGACCCATGGCCACCATGGCCTTCAAGTAGCCCAGCTTGGAACCGCAATCATAACGCTGGCCCTGGTAACGGTATGCCAGCACTGACTCGGCCTGCATCAGCTTGGCGATGCCATCGGTGAGCTGGATCTCGCCACCGGCTCCGCGCGGGATGTTTTCCAGATAGTGGAAGATGCGGCTGTTGAGCACATAGCGGCCCACCACGGCCAGCGTGGACGGGGCTTCTTCCGGCGCCGGCTTTTCGACGATGGCATTGATGCGTTCCAGGTCCGGCTGGTAAGGGGTGGCGCTGACGATACCGTACTGGCGGGTATCGCTCTTGGGCACTTCCTGCACGGCCAGCATGCTCATGCCTTCACGGGCGTAGATGTCAGTCATCTGCGCCAGCACCGGCTTGACGCCAGGATCGGTATCCATGAAATCGTCGGCCAGCAGGATGGCGAAGGGCTCTTCCCCCACCACCGGACGGGCGCACAGCACGGCATGACCCAGGCCCAGCGGTTCGGACTGGCGGATGAAGATGCAGTTGACACTCTTGGGCACCACGTTCTGCACGATCTCCAACAGCTTCTTCTTGCCCGCGGCTTCCAGTTCGGACTCCAGCTCGTAGGCCTTGTCGAAGTGATCTTCGATGGCGCGCTTGTTGCGACCGGTGATGAAGACCATCTCGGTGATGCCGGCAGCAACCGCCTCTTCCACTGCGTAATGGATCAGCGGCTTGTCGACGATAGGCAGCATTTCCTTGGGCTGGGCCTTGGTGGCAGGCAGGAAGCGGCTACCGAGACCGGCGACGGGGAAAACGGCTTTCTTGATCTTCTTGATCATCATGACTCCGAGGTAAAGATGGGTCTTGTTGTGTTGTTATATTGTTATGCTGACTAACCCGCACCGCAGTCCCCGCGTGCGGGACTGCATACGGGCGGCATTGTATATGAATAAAAAGACAAGGCAATTACGTTCCTGACACATCCTGACCCGCGCAAAGCGCCTTCAGTGCGTCCTCGTCGAGGATGGCCACGCCCAGTTCCTCGGCCTTGGCCAGCTTGCTGCCGGCTTCGGCGCCGGCGACCACGTAACTGGTTTTCTTTGAGACTGAACCGGAGACCTTGCCACCGGCGGCCTCGATCATTTGCGAGGCGTCATCGCGGGACAGGTTGGGCAAGGTGCCGGTCAACACGAAGGTCTTGCCGGCCAGGTGCTTGGCACCGGCATCGACACCTTCGCTCTCGGGCCAGTGCACGCCGACCGCGCGCAATTGCTCCACCAGCTCGACATTGATCGGATCATTGAAGAAGGCGCGGATCGAGGATGCGACTACCGGACCGATATCGGCCACTTCCAGCAGTTGTTCTTCACTGGCGGCGAGCAGCTTGTCGATACCGCCGAAATGGCGTGCCAACTCCTTGGCCGTAGCCTCGCCCACGTGGCGGATGCCCAGCGCATAGATGAAGCGCGCCAGCGTGGTGGTCTTGGACTTTTGCAGGGCGTCCAGTACGTTCTGCGCCGATTTCTCGGCCATGCGATCCAGCTCGGCCAGGGCCGACAAACCGAGGCGATACAGGTCAGCCGGCGTGTTGACCACCTGGCGATCCACCAGCTGCTCTACCAGCTGTTCGCCCAGGCCTTCAATATCCATGGCGCGACGTGAAGCAAAATGCTGCAGTCCCCCCTTGCGCTGCGCTGAACATTTCAGCCAGCCACCCGAGCAGCGCGCCACCGCTTCCTCCTCGGCCCGCACGATGGGCGAGCCGCACACCGGACAGGCCACCGGCATGACGAAGGCGCGCGCATCCTCAGGGCGCTTCTCGGGGACGAAGGCGACCACTTCCGGGATCACGTCACCGGCGCGGCGGACGATGACGGTATCGCCGATCCGGATATCCTTGCGGCGGACTTCATCTTCGTTGTGCAGGGTGGCATTGGTCACCGTGACGCCGCCGACGAAGACGGGATTGAGGCGCGCCACCGGCGTAATGGCCCCGGTGCGGCCGACCTGCACTTCGATGTCCTGCACCACGGTCAGGGCTTCCTGGGCCGGGAACTTGTGGGCCAGCGCAAAGCGCGGGGCGCGCGAGACGAAACCGAGGTGCTTCTGCTGGTCCAGCCGGTCGACCTTGTAGACCACGCCATCGATCTCGTAGGGCAGGCTCTCTCGCTTGGCGCCGATACTGCGGAAGAAGTCCAGCAAGCCGGCCGCACCGCTGACCACGGCGCGCTCCTTGCAGACCGGCAGACCCAGTTCCTGGTACCAGTCCAGCAGGGCCGAGTGCGAAGGCGGCATCTCGGCCCCTTCCAGCACACCAATGCCATAGGCGAAGAAACGCAGCGTACGTTGCGCGGTGATGCGCGAATCGAGCTGGCGCAGGCTGCCGGCGGCGGCATTGCGGGGATTGGCGAACTCCTTCTGGCCGGCATCGCGCTGGCGCTGGTTCAGGCGCGCAAAATCCTCCTTGTACATCAGCACTTCGCCGCGCACATCGATTACCTGCGGCAGGTTGTCACCATGCAGACGCAAGGGAATGGCGCGCACCGTGCGGATGTTGGCCGTGACGTTCTCGCCCGTGGTGCCATCGCCGCGCGTGGCGGCCTGCACCAGTACGCCGTTCTCGTAGCGCAGGCTGATGGCCAGGCCGTCGAATTTCAGCTCGGTGGCGTAGCGCACTTCCTGCAGGGTTTCCAGGCCGTCGCGCACGCGCTTGTCGAAGGCTTCAATGTCTTCGTCGGCAAAGCCGTTGCCCAACGAGAGCATGGGTATTTGGTGATACACCGGCTTAAATTGCCCAATGGGAGCCGCACCAGCCCTTTGAGTCGGAGAATCGGGCGGAATTAGATCAGGATATTTCTGTTCAAGAACCTGTAGTTCTCGAAACAACGTATCGTACTCGGCATCCGAAACCAACGATAGATCCAGAGTGTTGTAGGCGTACGTGTAAACCTGAAGCTTTTTTCTTAATTCAAGTACTCTTTGTGCCCATGATTCGTCTTCGGGGGAATCATGAAATAGGTCAGCAGACATTCTTAAAACTTACTCAGCTAAAAAGACGTAATGCACGCGTGGAGCCGGCCGGAATCTCGGCCGATTCCATGGCGCTGTAGAACGCGGCCACCTGTTCGGCGATATCGGAAAGCGCTTCATCGGTCAGCGGCTGATCGCTGTCATCGACGATGACGCCGCCCAGACGCGCCGATAGCGACCTGGCGCAGGCCACCAAGGCACCGTAGCCATCGCGCGACGGCGCCACGCGGGGCACGTCCAGCAACAGCGTGAGGCGGTCGGTGGTTTCGTCGGTCGGAGTGGCATTGGTGGAGAGCGCGAAGAGCACTTCACCTTCGCCATCCTGCATCACCAGATAGCCTTCGGTGCGGCGATCGAAGCCCTGACGGGTCAATGCCGCCAGCAGGGTCGCCAGACTCCACGGGGCCCCTTGCGAGCGCACGTTCACCGACAACTGCGCATCATGGTCGATGATGAACTGGTGCAGCGCCTGGGCGGTACGGATGACGTCGGGCATGTCCGGCAATTCCGGCTCGCCCGACAGCGAATCGGTCAGGTCACGCAGGCGCATGACCAGTTCCGAATATTCGAGTTCGTTGATGGCATTGCTGCGATTGGCCAGTTGCGCACCGGCCAGCAAGGCGTTGTAGATGCTGCCATGGGTGATGGCTTCCCATTCCCCCTCGGTGGTGCGGCCGATGAAGTGCACCGGCTTGTTGCCGACATGGCGCAGGCCCTGCAGCATCGGCAGCAGCTTTTCGCCGCGCAGCGGGTTGTCCAGGCCGATGGGGATGTTGCAGTCGATCAGTTCGTCCACCGGCAGCTCGCGCTTGGGCGCCAGGCGCGCCTGCATTTCGGGCGGCGGCGTGAAGGCCGGAACGACCTCGCCCTGCTCTTCGGCCCCGGCGATGATCTGGGCCACCGTCGATTGCGGTGCCTGCGCCAGGGCGTCGCCGAGCACAGCGTCATCGGCGGCGGCGGCGGCCGGGGTGGGCGCCGGCGGATCTCCCAGGAAGGGTTCACGCGGCTCGAACCCGGCCTGTTCCTGGTAGGCCTTCACGGGCGCAGGGACCGGTTTGCGCTCGGGCAGCTCATACAGCGAAGGTTCGGCACGCTCGGCATCGGGTTCGAGGCTTGGCTCGGCCATGCGCGCAGCAGGTGCGGTGCGCTCGCCCACCGGCGGTACGAAGACTGGCTCAGTGGTAGCGGGTTCATCCGGCGACATCAGCACGTCATCGTGCGACGAAGAAAAGGCGCGCTCCACGGTCTTGCGCGCCTTGTGCTCCTGCCACTTGTTGTAGGTGATGACCCCGGCGACGAAGACGCCGCCAAGAATGATCAGGCTGGTCTGGAGATCCATCATCATGCTGCACGACCTTTCGGGCTGGCGGGCTGGAGGGCGCCATCATGGGCGCCGCGTGGCATGGTCGGCTGGGAAGAGCTGCTCATCGAAGAAATCCGATTCCTATCAATCCAAGAAAGCCTGAACCGCGCGGGCCGCTCTGGCGGCCATCCGTCGGTGCTGCCGCAGCGCTGGCAGGCACCTGCACCGGCCCCGGCTCCACGGGAGCCATGCAGGTGAATCGAACGGATCGGGTACGGCAAGTGCGCGGTCAAGATATTGTTATTTTTCCATGGCCCGTGGGGGCCGAATCAGTACGGTTCCAGCTGTGGCCTGCGCCCGCTCCGGGCTGGCCGGCAAGGTTTTCAGGGTACGGTCACACCCCCTGCTTGTCAAGCCGACAAAGCCCCGGGCCACTGCTGCACAAGTCATCAGGCGGCCTGCTCGGCGCTGGAGAAGTTGGCGGCCGACTCCATGTCCACCGCCACGATGCGGGAGACGCCCTGTTCCTGCATGGTCACCCCGATCAACTGCTGCGCCATTTCCATGGCGATCTTGTTGTGGGAGATGAAGAGGAACTGGGTGTGATCCGACATGCGCTTGACCATGTTGGCGAAGCGCTCGGTGTTGGCGTCATCCAGCGGCGCGTCCACTTCGTCGAGCAAGCAGAAGGGTGCCGGGTTCAACTGGAACATGGAGAACACCAGCGCCGTTGCAGTGAGCGCCTTTTCGCCACCGGAGAGCAGGTGAATGGTGGCGTTCTTCTTGCCCGGCGGCTGCGCCATGACCTGCACGCCAGAGTCCAGGATCTCGTCGCCGGTCATGATGAGCTTGGCCTGGCCACCGCCGAAGAGCACCGGGAACAGTTCGGAGAAGTGGTGATTCACCTTGTCGAAGGTGTCCTGCAGCAGGTCGCGGGTTTCCATGTCGATCTTGTGGATCGCATCTTGCAGCGTGGTAATGGCTTCGTTCAGGTCGGCGTGCTGGGCATCGAGGAAGTGCTTGCGCTCGGATGCGGTCGCCAGTTCGTCCAGCGCAGCCAGGTTGACCGCGCCCAGCGCCGCGATGGCGTTGGTCAGGCGGGTCACTTCGCCTTGCAGGTAGGACGGGCGCATGTCACTGGTCAGTTTTTCCGACAGGGCAGCCTCGTCGGCCTGCGTCTGAGCCAGGGCTTCCGAGAACTGTTCCTGGTTCAGGCGCGCGGCCTGTTCCTTCAGTTGCAGTTCGGTGATGCGGTCACGCTGGGGCTGCAGGCTGCGCTCCGCCTGCATGCGCGATTCTTCATGTGAACGAAGTTGCTGCGACAGTTGATCGAGCTCGTGACGGGCATCGGCCAGGGCGCGTTCCTGTTCGCTGCGGCGATCCAGCAGTTCCTGCAGACCGGCCTGGGCCGCCTGGTCATCCAGGCTTTCCAGTTCCAGCGAGCCTTGCTGCATGCTGGCAAACAGTTGCGCCGCCTGTTCCAGTGCAGTGGCGATACCGCGCTTCAATTCCTCGATCTTGTTGCGATGCGACTTCTCGGCGAACTCGGTTTCCTGGGCGGCGCGCTCCAGCTCGCGCAGGCGGGTGCGGGCGTCGTTGAGCTGCTGTTCCTTGTTGAGGTAATCGGTCTGGCCATTCTCGTGCTGCTCCTGCAGTTCGGCCAGTTCGATGTCCAGTTCTTCAAAGCGGGCCTCGGATTCGGCCTGCACCTGCTGCTGCTCGGCTTCCTGCATGCCGATTTCTTCCAGATCGGTGGCGATCTGGGTACTGCGCTGGTTGAAGCGCTCCTGCACCTCGGCCAGCTTCATGACCTCGATCTGCAGGCTGTGGGCCGATTGCGTGAGCGAATTGACGCGCTGGCGCAGTTCCTGCAGGCGCTGCGATGCGCCCGACAAGGCTGCCTCGGCGCGCACGGCGCGGCCCTTGGCTTCCTCGGCCAGCATCGCTTGTGCGCGTTGCTGCTTGGTGATGTTCTCGATTTCCTGCTGGCGCGCCAGCATGCCATCCTGCTCCGAGTCGGAGGCATAGAAACGCACGCTGGAATTGCTGACCACATGGCCCTGGCGCGTCACGAAGAGCCCACCCAGCGGCAGCTTGGCACGCTCGGCAAAGGCGGTGGCGGTGTCGTCGGCGATGTAGATGTGGTTGAGCCAGTCGTTCATCAGGGCGCGCAGGCCCGGATCGTTCAACTGCAGCAGCGTCACGAAGGGCTTCAGGCCCGCCACCGGCTGGGCTTCAGGCTGGGCCAGGCCGGCGTTGGGCGCGTACAGCGCCAGCTTGGCCGGGGGGGCATCGCTGAAGAAAGCCTTGGCCCAGTCCAGGTTGGACATTTCCAGGGCCGACATGCGCTCGCGCAGCACCGCTTCCAGCGCGGTTTCCCAGCCGGATTCGATGTGCAGCTTCTGCCACAGGCGCGGCAGTTCAGCCAGGCCGTGCTTTTCCAGCCAGGGCTGCACCTTGCCTTGGGCCTGCACGCTTTCCTGCAATTGCTTCAGGGCCGTCAGACGGGCGTCCAGCTGGGCATTGGCCGAGGTTTCCTTGCTGACCAGTTCCTGAGCGGTGCGGCGCTCTTCTTCCAGGCGCGGCAACTGCTCCTGCGCCTCTTCCAGGTACATGCTGGCCTCTTCCAGCGAAGCCTGCTTTTCTTCCAGCTGCATGCGCAGGTTGGACAGGTGCGTCTCGTCGGGCAGGGCCATGCCGTTCTTTTCCTGCATCAGGCGTTCGCGGCGCGCGGCCAGGCCGGAGAGGATGTTGGAAGCATTGCGCTGGTGCGTCGATTGCAGTTCGATCTGCTGCTGCACCTGCATGATCTTGCCGCGCGATTCGGTGGTCTTGAGCTGCGACTCGCGCCAGGCCGCCTCCAGCGAAGGCAGGCGGTCGCTGGTGTCCTGCACGGCGTGCTGGGCCTGCTCCACGCGCATGCCGAATTCTTCCAGCTGGATTTCCGCTTCAGCCAGTTCTTCCTGCTGCTGCGTGCCCTGGCGCTGCCACTGGTCGCGCTGCGCGCCCAGCGAGTTCAGCTGCGCTTGCAGGCGATTGCGCGATTCGATGACGAACTTGATCTGCGCTTCCAGGCTGCCGATCTCGGAATTGGTCTGGTACAGGTGGCCTTGCGCCTGGTGCAGGCGGTCGCCGGCGGCGTAGTGCGCCTGGCGCATGTGTTCCAGTTCGGTTTCGACGTGGCGCAGCTTGGCGGTCTGCTCTTCCAGGTCGATCTGGGCGCGCTCGATTTCCTTGAAGAAGCGCTCCTGCTCGGCTTTGGCCTCATTCTTGCGCAGCAGCCAGAGCAGTTTCTGCTTTTCTTCCTGGTCGTTCTGCAACTCGTGGAATTTCTTGGCCACGGCGGCCTGGGCTTCCAGTTTTTCCAGATTGGCGTTCAGTTCGCGCAGGATGTCTTCCAGGCGCGTCAGGTTTTCGGTGGTGTCGTGCAGGCGGTTCTCGGTCTCGCGGCGGCGCTCCTTGTACTTCGAGACACCCGCCGCTTCTTCCAGGAAGATGCGCAGCTCTTCAGGACGCGCCTCGATGATGCGCGAGATCATGCCCTGCCCGATGATGGCGTAGGCGCGCGGGCCCAGGCCGGTGCCGAGGAAGATGTCCTGGATGTCGCGACGACGTACCGACTGGTTGTTGATGTAGTAGGAGGACGTGCCATCGCGGGTCAGCGTGCGCTTGACGGCGATTTCGGCGTACTGGCCCCACTGTCCGGCGGCCTTGCCGGCGGAATTGTCGAACACCAGTTCGACCGAGGCGCGCCCGGCCGGTTTGCGGTGGGTGGAGCCGTTGAAGATGACGTCCTGCATCGACTCGCCGCGCAGCTCGGAGGCCTTGGATTCGCCCAGGACCCAGCGCACCGCATCGATGATGTTGGATTTGCCGCAGCCATTGGGCCCGACCACCCCGACCAGCTGCCCCGGAACCTGGAAATGCGTAGGCTCGACGAAGGACTTGAATCCGGATAATTTGATGGAAGTTAGACGCACGTTATCGACAAATTGAATCAGTTAGGAGGAAGCAGGATTTTTGCTTCCGGAACGGGCGGTATCATAACATCGCGCGGCCCCGGCAAGACCAAAAACCGCGCCAGATTGCCTGTTCCCGCCCCTTTGGTCGATGCACTCACCGCCCGTGAAAAGGCCATGCCGGGCACCCCCGGTGGAAAGTCCATTTCTTCATTTCGATGTGATGGAATCAGAAACTTCACGCTCAGCATCAGCCTGTGCGGGCGATGACCTGCCCGCACAGGCAAGCCTGGCGGGGGCGGCAGGCTTGCCGGTGGCGCCAGCGGGCCCTCCACCTTGAACAGGCCAGCTCGCGCCGCCAGAGCACGGCAATGCCGTCAAATGACGGTATAATCGCAAGCTTTCCCAGCCCTTTGCCGTGGCCGCCCGATCTCGCTGACGCCCTCGCGAGACGCTGGCCCGGAAAGCTTTACTCCAGTCCAGCGACGTGAATCCCCTACTCGACAAACTGCAGCCCTATCCCTTCGAAAAGCTCAAGAAGCTCTTCGCCGGCATCACGCCCGACCCGGCCTATCGCCCCATCAGCCTGGGCATCGGCGAGCCCAAGCACCCCACGCCCGCCTTCATCCAGCAGGCGCTGACGGACAACCTGTCCGGCCTGGCCTCGTATCCGGCCACGCTGGGCAGCGACGCCCTGCGCGGTGCGATTGCGGATTGGCTGCAGAAGCGTTACGACATTCCCCGCCCGGACCCTGCCACCGAGATCCTGCCGGTGATCGGTTCGCGCGAGGCGCTGTTCTCGCTGACCCAGACCGTGGTCGATCCGACCCGTCCGGGCGCGCTGGTGATGTGCCCCAACCCGTTCTACCAGATCTATGAAGGCTCGGCCTACCTGGCCGGCGCCGAGCCCTACTTCGTCAATTCGGACCCGGCGCGCAACTTTGCGCCGGATTTCAGCCAGGTGCCGCAGGAGGTATGGGAACGCGTGCAGCTGCTGTTCGTCTGCTCGCCGGGCAACCCCACGGGTGCCGTGCTGACGCTGGAGGACTGGAAGGAACTGTTCGCCCTGTCGGATCGCTATGGCTTCGTGATCGCCTCCGACGAATGCTATTCCGAGATCTACTTCAAGCAGGACCCGCCGCTGGGCGGCATGCAGGCCGCCCGCCTCCTGGGCCGCGACTATCGCAACCTGATTTCCTTCTCCAGCCTGTCCAAGCGCTCCAACGTGCCGGGCATGCGCTCGGGCTTCGTGGCAGGCGACGCCGCCATCCTCAAGAAATTCCTGCTCTACCGCACCTATCACGGCGCGGCCATGAGCCCGGTGATCCAGGCCGCTTCCGTGCTGGCCTGGCAGGACGAGACCCACGTCCAGGACAACATCGCCAAGTACGTCACCAAGTTCTCGCAGGTCACCCCTTTGCTGCAAGAAGTGATGGACGTCGCCTTGCCCGATGCCGCCTTCTACCTGTGGGCCAAGGTCGACAAGCTGGTCAATATCAGCGACACCGAATTCGCCCAACGTCTGTACGCCGAATATAATGTCACGGTACTGCCCGGCAGCTACCTGGCGCGCGAGGCGCATGGCGTCAATCCGGGCGCCGGTCGCATCCGCATGGCGCTGGTGGCCGAAGTCGAAGAATGCCTGGAGGCGGCGCAACGCATCGTCGCCTTCACCAAGAAACTGGCCGGCCAGGCATAAGCCCTGTCAGCGCAGCCAGATTCCCCCCCTTTCACCCAACCGTTCATAGATACCAACATGACACAGTCCATTCAGCAAATCATCGATCAGGCGTGGGAAGACCGCGCCAGCCTGTCCCCCAAGAGCGCTCCGGCCGACATCCGCAATGCGGTGGCCGAAGTGATCGCAGGCCTGAACGATGGCACCCTGCGCGTCGCCAACCGTCAAGGCGTCGGCCAGTGGGAAGTCAACCAATGGGTGAAGAAAGCCATCCTGCTGTCCTTCCGCCTGGAAGACAACGTGCCGATGTCGGCCGGTACCGGCTACCCGCAGTTCTACGACAAGGTGCCCACCAAGTTCGCCAACTACACGGCTGAAGATTTCGCCAAGGGTGGCTTCCGCGTGGTGCCGCCTGCCGTGGCCCGCCATGGTTCCTTCATCGGCCGCAACGTGGTGCTGATGCCCTCCTACGTCAACATCGGCGCCTACGTCGATGAAGGCACGATGGTCGACACCTGGGCCACCGTCGGTTCGGCTGCCCAGATCGGCAAGAATGTTCACTTGTCTGGCGGTGTCGGCATCGGCGGCGTGCTGGAGCCGGTCCAGGCCGGCCCCGTCATCATCGAAGACAACTGCTTCATCGGTGCCCGTTCGGAAGTGGTCGAAGGCGTCATCATCGAAGAAAACTCGGTGCTGTCCATGGGCGTCTACATCGGCCAGTCGACCAAGATCTATGACCGCGAAACCGGCGAAGTGCACTACGGCCGCGTGCCGGCGGGCTCGGTGGTGGTGCCGGGCAACCTGCCCTCCAAGGACGGCAAGTACAGCCTGTACGCTGCGATCATCGTCAAGAAGGTCGATGCCCAGACCCGCTCCAAGACGTCCATCAACGAACTGCTGCGCGGCGAGTAATCCCGCCCTGCGGCTTGCCTGAAGTCCTGAAGCACCCACGCGCCGCGCCGGTCGTCCTGTCCGGCGCGGCGTCGTGTTCTAGTGGCCCGTTTTGTGAGAACCCGCATGAGCGACAAGATCACCCTCTATGGCATCCCCAACTGCGATACCGTCAAGAAAGCCCGCGTGTGGCTGGACGAGCAAGGGATCGCCTATCACTTCCACGATTTCAAGAAGGCCGGCCTCACCGCTGCACAGGCACAAGCCTGGCTCAAGGACGTGGAGCGCGACGTGCTGGTCAACCGCAAAGGAACGACCTGGCGCGCCCTGCCGGACGAACGCAAGGCGGCCATCACCGATGACGCCGCTGCCGTCGCCCTGATGGTGGAGAACCCCTCGGTGGTGAAGCGCCCGGTGCTCTTCGATGGCAAGCAGTATCACGTCGGCTTCAAGGCCGATCAGTATCAACACATTTTCGAGAAATGATCATGAGCAAGACGCTGGCCCTGACCCAGGAATTGATGTCCCTTTCTTCCGTCACCCCCGAAGACAAAGGCTGCCAGGCCAGGCTGGCGGAATTGCTCGCGCCGCTGGGCTTCGTCTGCGAGACCATTCAGTCCGGCGAGGTCACCAACCTGTGGGCGCGCAAGGGCACGGCCCAGCCGCTGGTGGTCTTCGCCGGCCACACCGACGTGGTACCGACCGGCCCGTTGGAGAAATGGCAGTCGCATCCCTTCCAGCCGACCCTGCGCGATGGCCGCCTGTATGGTCGCGGCGCCTCCGACATGAAGACCTCGATTGCCGCCATGGTGGTGGCTTGCGAAGAGTTCACGGCAGCCCATCCGGAGCACAAGGGTTCGATCGGTTTTCTCATCACCAGCGATGAGGAAGGCCCGGCCATCGATGGTACGGTGGTCGTCTGCAATGCCCTGAAGGCGCGCGGCGAACAACTGGATTACTGCATCGTGGGCGAACCGACCTCGGCCAAGACCCTGGGCGACATGATCAAGAACGGCCGCCGCGGCACCATGTCGGGCAAGCTGACCGTCAAGGGCATCCAGGGCCATATCGCCTACCCGCAACTGGCGCGCAATCCCATCCACCAGGCTGCGCCGGCACTGGCCGAACTGGTGGCCGAACAGTGGGATGCGGGCAATGAATACTACCTGCCGACCTCCTGGCAGATCTCCAATATCCATGGCGGCACGGGGGCATCCAACGTGATCCCGGGTGAAGTCGTGATCGACTTCAACTTCCGATTCTCCACCGCCAGTACCGTGGAAGGTTTGCAGCAGCGCGTACACGCCATCCTCGACAAGCATGGCCTGGAATACGACCTGAAGTGGACCGTCGGCGGCCTGCCCTTCCTGACCCCGCGCGGCGACCTCTCGGATGCGCTGTCCAGGGCGATCAAGGACGAGACCGGGCTGGACACCGAGCTGTCGACCACCGGCGGCACGTCGGACGGACGCTTCATCGCCCAGATCTGCCCGCAGGTGATCGAGTTCGGCCCGCCCAATGACAGCATCCACAAGATCGATGAGCACATCGAAGTGCGCTACATCGATCCCCTCAAGAACATCTACCGCAAGACGCTGGAAAACCTGCTGGCCTGAACGCCGCCGCATTGAAGAGAAGCTTATGACCCCCAACAATTTCTCCACCGTGCGCGACCTGCTGCGCTACGCCGTGACCCGCTTCAACACCGAACAACTGTTCTTCGGCCACGGCAGCAGCAATGCGCTCGATGAAGCGGCCTACCTGATCCTGCATACGCTCAAACTGCCGCTGGACCAGCTCGATCCCTTCCTCGATGCGCGCCTCTTGCCCGAAGAAATCGCCTCGCTCATGCGCGTGATCGAACGCCGCAGCAAGGACCGCGTGCCGGCCGCCTACATCACCAATGAAGCCTGGCTGGGCGCTTACCGCTTCTACGTCGATGAGCGCGTGATCGTGCCGCGTTCCTTCATCGCCGAACTGATTCCGCAGCATTTCTCGCCCTGGATCCAGGACCCGGAAGCCATCGAAAACGCGCTGGACCTGTGCACCGGTTCCGGCTGCCTGCCTGTTCTCCTGGCCGATGCCTTCCCGAATGCGCAGATCGATGCCGTGGACATCTCCGCCGATGCGCTGGCCGTGGCGCGCAAGAACGTGGATGACTACCAGCTGCAAGACCGCATCAAGCTGGTCGAATCCGACCTGTACACGCAACTGCCGCTGCGCAAGTACGATCTGATCATCAGCAATCCGCCCTATGTGAATTCCGGTTCCATGGCCAAGCTGCCCCAGGAATACCTGCGCGAGCCGCAACTGGCGCTGGCCGGGGGCGAGGATGGCATGGACCTGGTGCGCAAGATCGTCGCCGGCGCCGCCGAGCGCCTCACGCCCGAGGGCGTACTGGTGGTCGAGATCGGCAACGAACGCGCCTTCGCCGAAGCGGCCTTCCCGGAACTGGAGCTGACCTGGCTGACCACCAGCGCCGGGGACGACATGGTATTCCTGGTGACGGCCGAACAACTGCAACTGGCCTGAGCCTGAGCGCCCCTTTGAGTCTGAATCACCGATGATCCGTTTCCAGCAAGTTTCCCTCCAGCGCGGCGTCAAGCCGCTGCTGGAGAATGTCGACCTGACGCTCAACCCGGGCGACAAGATCGGCCTGATCGGCGCCAACGGCGCCGGCAAGTCCAGCCTGTTCGCCATGCTGCGTGGCGAGCTGCACGCCGACTTAGGCAATATCGACTACCCGGCGCGCTGGCGCATGGCCTACGTGGCGCAGGAAACCCCGGCGCTGGACCGTCCGGCCATCGAGTACGCCATCGATGGCGATGCCCATCTGCGCCAGCTGGAAGCCGAACTGGCGCGTGCCGAAGCCCAGCCGGACGACAAGCACGACGGCAATCACATCGCCGAACTGCATACTGCCCTGGCCGATGCGGATGCCTATACCGTGCGCTCCCGCGCCGAGCAATTGCTGCTGGGCCTGGGATTTTCGCTGGAACAGATGGCGCGGCCGGTGGCCAGCTTCTCCGGTGGCTGGCGCATGCGCCTGAACCTGGCGCAGGCACTGATGTGCCCGTCCGACCTGCTGCTGCTGGACGAACCGACCAACCACCTGGACCTGGATGCCATCATCTGGCTGGAAGACTGGTTGAAGCGCTACGAGGGCACCCTGCTCATCATTTCCCACGACCGCGATTTCCTGGATGGCGTGGTGAACGTGATCGTTCATATCGATGATCGCAAGCTGAAGCGTTATTCCGGCAACTACAGCGCGTTCGAACGCCAGCGCTCGGCCCAGCTGGAACTGATGGCGGGGATGATCGAGAAGCAGCAGCGCCAGCGCGCGCACCTGCAATCCTTCATCGACCGCTTCAAGGCCAAGGCGACCAAGGCGCGCCAGGCGCAGAGCCGCATGAAGGCTTTGTCCAAGATGGAAGAGCTGGCACCGCTGCGGGCGGCGGCTGAATTCTCGTTTGAATTCCGCGAGCCCTTGTCCGCGCCCAATCCGCTCTTGGTGATGGAAAAGGTCAACGCCGGCTATCACATCGAGGGCAAGAACGGTGCGCCGGATGAAGACAAGATCATCGTGCATGGCATCGATTTCTCGTTGCAGAATGGCCAGCGTATTGGCCTGCTGGGTGTCAACGGTGCAGGTAAATCGACGCTCATCAAGACCGTGGCCGGCGAGATCGATCCACTGTCCGGCACGGCGCGGCTAGGCAAGGGCCTGGTGATCGGTTACTTCGCCCAGCACCAGGTGGAAATGCTGCGCCATGACGAATCGCCGCTGTGGCATCTGACTCGCCTGGCGCCCGATGTGCGCGAGCAGGAGTTGCGCAATTTCCTGGGCAGCTTCAACTTCAACGGCACCATGGCCACGTCGTCCATCGCGCCCTTCTCGGGTGGCGAAAAGGCGCGCCTGGCGCTGGCCCTGATCGTCTGGCAGCGCCCCAACCTGCTGTTGCTCGATGAACCGACCAACCACCTCGACCTGGAAACCCGCGAAGCGCTGACAATGGCGCTGGCGCAGTTCGAGGGCACCCTCGTGCTGGTCTCCCACGATCGTCACCTATTGCGCGCCACGACCGACCAGTTCCTGATCGTGGCCGAAGGCAAGCTGCAAGCTTTCGATGGCGACCTCGACGACTACAAGGACTGGCTCTTCAAGACCAAGCTGGCCGCCCGCAACGATGCGGCCGCTGCCGCGCCTTTGCCCGCAGCCAGCCAGCCGGTGGCTGAGGCCCCGGCATCGCTGGTGGACCGCAAGGAACAGAAGCGCCTGGAAGCCGAGCAGCGCCAGAAGATGTCGGCCCTGAAAAAGCCCATCGAGGCCCGCATCAAGCGCCTCGACGAGCAGATCGCCAAGCTCAACGTCCGCAAGGCCGAGATCGATGCGCGTTTGGCCAGCCCCGACATCTATGATGCCGCCAACAAGGAAGAACTGAAGACCCTCATCACCGATCAGGCCTATTGCAGCAAGGAACTGGACCAGCTGGAAAACGAATGGCTGGAACAGCAGGAAGCGCTGGAGCAATTGCAGGCTTGAGCCGGCGGAACGGCGGCTGGCATAAGCTTTCTACATCAATGTCTTAAGCCAGCCCTTGCAGTTGGGCAAAACGAGGGCATCATTGCGCCCTGGCCGCAGTTTTTGTGGCGAAAGTTTTTATAAGGACATCGACATATGAACAAGAACATCAAGCAATGGCTGCTGGCCGGCGTCGGCGCGGCGCTGCTGGCCTCCTCCCTGAGCGTCTCGGCAGCGGACCTGCTGCAATCGGTCAAGAGCAGCGGCACGCTGAAGGTGGCGCTGGAAGGCAACTATCCGCCGTTCAACTTCAAGGATGCCAAGACGGGCGAGCTGACCGGTTTCGAAGTTGACGTGGCCAAGCTGCTGGCGGCCAAGCTGGGCGTCAAGCCAGTGTTCACCACCACCGAGTGGAGCGGCATCCTGGCCGGTCTGGGTGCGGGCAAGTATGACGTCATCATCAACCAGGTCGGCATCACCGATGAGCGTCAGAAGGCCTTCGATTTCTCCGATCCCTACACCCTCTCCAGCGCCCAGCTGATCGTGCGCAAGGATGAAAAGCGCGAATTCAAGAGCCTGGACGATCTGAAGGGCAAGAAGCTCGGCCTGGGCCAGGGCACCAACTTCGAGCAGAAGGCCAAGGCCGTGCCGGGTATCGACGTACGCACCTATCCGGGCTCGCCCGAGTATCTGGCTGACCTGGCGGCTGGCCGCATCGACGCTGCGCTCAACGACAGCTTGCTGGTGGGCTACATCCTGAAGTCGACCAACCTGCCCTTGAAGGCCGGCAGCCCCATCGGCACCGTCGACAAGATCGGCATTCCCTTCCGCAAGGGCAATCCGGAATTCAAGGCTGCGCTGAACAAGGCCCTGGCCGACATCAAGGCCGATGGCAGCTTCAAGGCCGCCTCCGAGAAGTGGTTCGGCATTGACGTGAGCCAGCCGCCGAAAGCACAATAAGGCGCACCTGATCCTGGGCTCCCCGCCGCCCGGCTTGGTCCGGGCGGAACGACTTATCCCCGCATTGCGGGGATAATTTTTTTATCCGAATGCTTATGGAAATCCTCGAACTGCTGCAGCAAGCCGCCCCTACCCTGATCAAGGGCGTGGGCTATACCCTGCTCTTCGCGCTGGCTTCGATGGTCGGCGGACTGGTGCTGGGTTTCGTGCTGGCGGTGGCGCGCATCCTGCCCTGGCGCCCGATTCACTGGCCAGCGGCGGTCTACGTCAGCATGATGCGCGGCACACCGCTGCTGGTGCAGATTTTCGTGGTCTATTACGGCCTGCCGGGGATCGGTATCGAATTCTCGCCGCTGACGGCGGGCGTGCTCACGCTCAGTCTCAATGCCGGGGCCTACCTGTCGGAAAGCCTGCGCGGTGCCATCTTGGGGGTAACGCGTGGCCAGTGGAATGCTTCCTACAGCGTCGGGCTGACCTATTTCCAGACCTTGCGCTACATCATCGTGCCGCAGGCGGTGCGCATCGCCGTGCCCTCGATGAGCAATACCCTGATCAGCCTCATCAAGGATACCTCGCTGGTCTCGGTCATCACCGTGACGGAATTGATGCTGGCGACCAAGGAAGTCATTGCGGTGACCTTCCGTCCGCTCCCGCTTTACCTGGCCGCTGCCGGCATCTACTGGCTCCTGAGCCTGTGTTTCGAAGCCGTCCAGCACCGATTGGAAAAGCGGCTGGGCAAAGCGCATGAGAACTGATGCCTGCCAGCCACAAGGAAAAAGCCCGGATGCGATGCACCCGGGCTTTTTATTGGGAGAAAAGGGAATCTTTCCCGGTGGCCGAACTCAACGCTTGACGCGGTAGATATCCTGGCCGACTTCATTGATCTGGCGACGCAGCTCACGCCGCTCATCGGCACTGAGTCTGCCGCCACGGCGTTGCTCCTGATCACTGGCGATCTGGCTGCGATGATCCGGCGGGGCAAAATCACCACCGCGTTGCCTGAAGTCACCCGGCTGACCCGGCATCGGCCGGCCGCCCTGGGGTGGGCCAGCCAGCGCGGCCGCTCCCACACCGAGCGCCAGCATCGCTGCCAGACATAGCTTGTTGATGACTGCAATCTTCATAATGCGATTTTTCCGGAGACAGAGAATCAGGAAGAGAAAGCGCTGACCACCGTGCTTTCCCGACGTGATTCCAGTTTAGGGCGCAGGCCGCGATGGTATAAGATGATTAAGGTAAGGTATGTAACAGTTTGTAATGGATCAACAGCCCCGACTTGCTCAAAATCGCCAAGACGCTACCATAGGCACCATGAATACAACCAACGGCAACAATACTAATACGACAACATCCGCCAATCAATTCAAAGTGTTGGTGGTGGATGACGACATCCGTCTGCGCGACCTGCTGCGCCGCTACCTGACCGAGCAAGGTTTCAATGTGGTCACGGCCGAAAACGCCCAGGCCATGAACAAGCTGTGGATCCGCGAGCGCTACGATCTGCTGGTGCTGGACCTGATGCTTCCCGGTGAGGACGGCCTGGCCATCTGCCGCCGCCTGCGCGGTGCCGGTGACCAGACGCCCATCATCATGCTCACTGCCAAGGGTGAGGACGTGGACCGCATCATCGGCCTGGAAATGGGCGCCGACGATTACCTGCCCAAGCCCTTCAACCCGCGCGAACTGGTCGCCCGCATCAACGCGGTGCTGCGCCGCAAGGGCCCCGATGAACTGCCGGGTGCACCGTCCGAAACCCCGGAAACCTTCGAATTCGGCGATTTCATCCTGGACCTGGGCACCCGCACTCTGAAAAAGAGCGGCGAAACCATTTCCCTGACCACCGGTGAATTCTCGGTACTGAAGGTCTTTGCACGCAATGCGCGCCAGCCGCTGTCGCGCGAAAAACTGATGGAAATGGCCCGTGGCCGCGAATATGAAGTATTCGACCGCAGCCTGGACGTGCAGATTTCGCGCCTGCGCAAGCTGATCGAACCGGACCCGGCCAATCCGCTCTACATCCAGACCGTGTGGGGCCTGGGTTATGTCTTCATCCCGGAAGGGAAACCGCGCTGATCGCCCGTTTCACCCCTCACCCGCAGGCCGCTTGCCGATGAAAACCCGCCCTCAAACCGGATGGTTCAGCAACGGCCTGTTCTGGCGTACCTTCTTCCTCCTGACCTTCCTGATCACCGCCAGCATGGTGGCCTGGGTGGCCAGCTTTCGCATGGTCGAACGCGGCCCGCGAGCCGAGCAGCTGGCCGCACAGATCGTCTCGGTGGTCACCATCACGCGTGCTGCGCTGACGCACTCGGCGCCCGAGATGCGGCGCGAACTGCTGTTCGATCTGGCCAGCAATGAAGGCATCCGCATCTATCCGCTGGAAAAGAGCGACCGCATCGTACCGCCCGAGGACTCCCCGATCGTGCCTGAGCTGGAGTACTACGTGCGCCAGTCGCTGGACGAGAACACCATCTTCGCCTCCAGCGTCAACGAGGTGGAAGGTTTCTGGATCAGTTTCAACATCGACGATGACCAGTACTGGCTCATGCTCGACCGCGGCCGCCTGGACCGCACCTCGGGTCTGCAATGGCTGGGATGGGGTTCGATTGCGCTGTTCCTGTCACTGATCGGGGCAGTCTTCATCTCCACCCTCATCAACCAGCCGCTGGCCCGGCTGACGGCAGCGGCCCGCGCCATCGCCAAGGGACGCCAGCCGGAACCGCTGCCCGAATCCGGCCCGACCGAGATCGAGGAAGCCAATCGCAGCTTCAACCAGATGGTGGCCGACCTCAATCGCATCGAATCAGACCGCGCCCTGATCCTGGCCGGCATCTCGCATGACCTGCGCACACCGCTGGCGCGCATGCAGCTGGAAGTGGAGATGGCCAACCTGTCGGACGAATCGCGCGACGGCATGCACTCGGACCTGGCGCAGATGGACAGCATCATCGGCCAGTTCCTCGACTACGCCAAGCCCTTCGATACCAACAGCCTGGAAAGCATCAACCTGGCCGACGTGCTCGACGATGTGGCCGCCAAGTCGGCGCGCCTGTCCGACGTCAAGCTCACTACCGAGATCACGCCCGCCACCGAGGTTGCGGGCAATGCAACCGAACTGGCGCGGGTGTTCAGCAACCTGGTGGAAAATGCGCGCCGCTACGGCAAGACGCCCGGTACCGACTGCGCCGAGATTCATCTGCGCAGCCGCATCGAAGGGCATCATGTCCTGGTGGAAGTGTTCGACCATGGCCCGGGGGTGCCCGAGAACGAGTGTGAACGTCTGCTGCGCCCCTTCACCCGCCTCGACAGCGCGCGCGGTCAGGCCAATGGCTCCGGCCTGGGGCTGGCCATCGTCAACCGCATCGTGCTCAAGCACAATGGCAAGCTGGTCCTGAAGGGCCATGAAGAAAGCCACGGCGGCCTGCTGGTGCAGATTTCGCTGCCCTTGAAGGGGCATCGGCGTCATGCCTGAGCGGGCATTCATCCGGCGCCTGCTGCCCTGGCTTCTGGCGGCTGCCCTGCCCGCCCTGGCGTGGGCGCAGACCTATGCAGACCGCAACCTGAGCATTCCCGCCGCCGGCAGCGACGGCAGCAAGCGCCCCATCGTGATCCTCTCGCCGGTAACGCCAAGCGGTCCCTCGCCGCTCAATATCACGCCGGCCCATGGCGGACCGTCCGGCGCCTATGCCTCTGACGTACCCGGTCCGGATATCCGCGCCCGCAACGCCGACTACATCACGCAATTCACGGTGGTGGGACAGGTACCGCCGGGCGCGACCATTCGCAAGGTCAGCTGGCGCTATACCCTGGCCAGCAAGCCCCCCGGCTTCGAGGCCAGGCTGTGCTGGAAGGATGCGGGCGTGTGCTGGGACGTGAGTCAGACCAGTGCCGGCAGTACCGATTTCTTCAACGGGCGCGATGCCCGCCAGCCGTTCCAGCTGCATTACAGCCTGCGCGGCACGGCACGCACAGGCGAGCCCCCCATCAAGGGCGAGATCAACCAGGTCATCGTCACCTTCGACACGCCCGGCTGAAGGGCTCCACTGCCGACGGGGATTCAGGCAGCGTAATCGTCGATCTCGCGCGCTTTCTGCAAGGCATCATCGATGCGCTCCACCGCAATGACTCGCAGCCCCTCGATGGGCTGCTTGGGCGCATTGGCCTTGGGGATCACCGCGATGGAGAAACCGAGCTTGGCCGCCTCCCGCAAGCGTTCCTGACCGCGCGGTGCCGGACGGATCTCGCCGGCCAGCCCCACTTCCCCGAACACCACCAGTCCACGTGGCAAGGGTTTGTTGCGCATGGAGGAATTGATCGCCAGCAGCACCGCCAGGTCGGCGGCGGGCTCGGTAATCTTCACCCCGCCTACCGCATTGATGAACACATCCTGATCGAAAGCCGCCACGCCCGCATGCCGGTGCAGCACGGCCAGCAGCATGGCCAGGCGGTTCTGCTCCAGACCGACCGAGAGACGGCGCGCATTGGGTACGTGCGAACTGTCCACCAGCGCCTGGATTTCCACCAGCAGGGGCCGCGTCCCCTCCTGGGTCACCATGACGCAGGAGCCGGGCACCTGGTTTTCGTGCTGCGAGAGGAACAGGGCCGAGGGATTGGATACCCCCTTCAAGCCCTTCTCGGTCATGGCAAACACGCCCAGCTCGTTGACGGCGCCGAAACGGTTCTTGAAAGCGCGCACCAGGCGGAAGCTGGAATGGGTATCGCCCTCGAAGTAAAGCACCGTATCGACGATGTGCTCCAGTACGCGCGGGCCGGCCAGCGCGCCTTCCTTGGTTACGTGGCCGACCATGATGATGGTGATGCCGGAAGTCTTGGCCACCCGCGTCAGTTGCGCCGCGCATTCGCGCACCTGCGCCACCGAACCGGGCGCCGAGCTCAGTGCATCGGAATAAATGGTCTGGATGGAGTCGATCACGGCCACTTCGGGCTTGTGCTCGGCCAGGGTGGCGAGGATCTTTTCCAGCTGGATCTCGGCCTGCAATTGCAGCGCGCGCGCATCCACCGCCAGACGCTTGGCGCGCAGGGCGATCTGCGAACCGGATTCTTCACCGCTCACGTAGAGCACCTTCTTGAGCCTGGAAATATTGGCCAGCGCCTGCAACAACAACGTCGACTTGCCGATGCCGGGGTCGCCACCGATGAGCGCCACCCCACCCGGCACCAGGCCACCGCCCAGCACCCGGTCGAATTCCTCGATGCCGGTGCCAAAGCGCGGCACATCGATTGCTTCGATATCGGCCAGGCTCAACACCGGTGCGGTCTGCGCCAGGCTTTGCGGAGTGGACGAGTAGCGATTGCCGCCGCTCTCCACCAGCGTCTCGACCAGGGTATTCCACTGCCCGCAGGCCGGGCACTGGCCGGCCCATTTGTTGCTGACCCCGCCGCATTCGGTACAGGTGTAATTGGTCTTGACCTTCGCCATCGTCGCCTTGCCGCTCTCTGCTCTATGCTGGTATGCCTGCTGAAACGTCCCGTAAATCTGCCAGGAAGTTCATCTTCTTCAGATCAGGCCACTTCACGCACCGCCACCCGTGGGGCCAGCGCGCACATCAATTCATATCCGATCGTACCCGCCGCAGAAGCGACCTCATCGATGGGCAACTGCTGGCCCCACAACTGGACGCGGCTGCCCACAGCAGCGCCGGGGATTGCGGTCAGGTCCACGCACAACATATCCATCGAGACCCGGCCGACGGTGCCGGTTCTGGCGCCATCGACCAGTACCGGCGTGCCGGTCGGTGCGTGGCGCGGATAGCCGTCGGCATAGCCGCAGGCCACCACGCCCACGCGCATGGGCTTGTCGGCCACGAAACGGCTGCCATAGCCGATGGCTTCGCCCGGTCCGATCTCTTGTACGCCGATGATCTGGCTTTCCAATGTCATGGCCGCCCGCAGGCCGAAATCAGCCGCAGTGCCGCCGCCGGGCGTCCCACCATAGAGCATGATGCCCGGACGTACCCAGTCATGGGCCAGTTGGCCGTGCATGAGGTCGGCGGCTGAATTGCACAGGCTCTTCGGGCCGGCCAGCCCTTGCGTGCCGGCCTCGAAACGGCGCACCTGCTCGGCCAGCGGCAGGGCCGGGTTGCCGGCATCATCGGCGTTGGCGAAGTGGGTCATCATGGTGATGCTGCGCACGCTGGCGATCTTGCTCACCCGCGCATGGGCGGCGTGGAAGGCCTCGGGCTTGAAACCCAGGCGGTTCATGCCGCTGTTCATCTTCAGATGCACATGGAAGGCGGCATCAGTGACGAATTGTTCCAGCAGCGCAATCTGCTCGTCGCAATGCACGGCGAACTGGATATCGTGACGGGCCAGCACCGGCAGGTCATCGGCATCGAAGAAACCTTCCAGCAGCAGGATCGGCTTGGTCCAGCCCAACTCCCGCAGGCGCACCGCATAGTCCGGCTCGACCAGCGCCAGGCCGTCGGCGTCGGCCAGGCCGCGCATGGCGCGCTCCAGTCCGTGACCGTAGCCGTTGGCCTTGAGCACGCCCCAGAGGCGGGCATTGGGTGCATGGGCGCGGGCCACCGAGAGGTTGTGTTGAAGAGCAGAAATGCTGATGGAAGCGACGATGGGTCTTGGCATGATATCCAGTAGCGGTAACGGAGCGGATGGCTGACAGACAGAGATCGGCGGGAACCGGCAATGTGCACGGCCAATGAGAAGGTCGCCACGGGCCTGCCTGTCGCGGTTCGCCCGGCAGTTTTTGCCCTGCGGGGAACAAGCGGGCATTTTACCGGACGAACATCTTTCTGGTTGGACTTATGACGGAGCGTGCATGGTTTCATGGTATAAAGCTACCCGGACATCATTTGTTATACATCTTGGACAGGGATGAATCGCGGTTTCTATACCATCATGGCGGCGCAGTTCTTTTCGTCGCTCGCCGATAACGCGCTGCTGATCGCCGCCATCGCCCTACTTGCCGAAATGCACTCGCCAGCGTGGATGACCCCGCTGCTGAAGCTGTTCTTCGTGCTTTCCTATGTGCTACTGGCGGCCTTCGTGGGCGCCTTCGCCGACGCCTTCCCCAAGGGCAAGGTCATGTTGATCACCAACATGATCAAGATCGGCGGCTGTTCCCTCATGTTCTTCACCGTGCACCCGCTGCTGGCCTATGCGGTGGTCGGCTTCGGCGCGGCGGCCTATTCGCCGGCCAAGTACGGGATCCTCACCGAACTGCTGCCGCCGGAAAAACTGGTCGCCGCCAACGGCTGGATCGAGGGGCTGACGGTGGGCTCGATCATCATGGGAACGGTCCTGGGCGGGGCACTGGTCAATCCCAAGGTGTCGGCCGTGATCCTCAGCTTCGATTTCCCGATGATCGACCTGCCCATCAACACCCCTACCGAAGCGGCCCTGTGCATCATCTCCTGCATCTACATCATCGCCGCGCTGTTCAACTTCTACATCCCTGATACCGGTGCCCGCTACGAGCACCAGGAACGCAATCCCATCCGTCTCATCGTCGATTTCGCCGGCTGCTTCACCACCCTGTGGAAGGACAAGCTGGGCCAGATCTCGCTGGCCGTGACCACGCTCTTCTGGGGCGCCGGGGCGACGCTGCAGTTCATCGTCCTGAAGTGGGCCGAGAAGTCACTGCACATGCCGCTGGACAAGGCCGCCATCCTGCAGGGCATCGTCGCCCTGGGCGTGGCGCTGGGCGCGGTGGCCGCAGCGCGCTTCGTGCCGCTGAAGAAATCGCTGACCGTCATGCCGCTGGGCATCATCATGGGCATCGTGGTGATGCTGATGACCACCACCACCTCGGTGTGGGTGGCCTATCCGCTGCTGGTGATCGTGGGCGCCCTGTCGGGGTACTTCGTGGTACCGATGAATGCCCTGCTGCAGCACCGTGGTCACGTGCTCATGAGCGCCGGCCACTCGATTGCCGTGCAGAACTTCAACGAAAACCTCTCGGTGCTGACCATGCTGGTGCTGTATGCCTTCATGGTGCGCATGAACCTGGATGTCAATACCGTCATCATCATCTTCGGTTCCTTCGTGGCCGGCATCATGTATCTGATCATGCGCCGCCATGCCGCCAACCAGCGCGAGCACGACTCGCTGGCGCTGATCGGCGAGGACAAGCATCCCCACCACTGATTCCCCGCTGCATTGAAAGGTCCGGACCGCCGGTTCAGACCTGGACGATGGCGTGCTGCACGGTCGTGGCGGCACGCGCTTCCCACTGTGGCGGCACCACGAAACCCCGCATCACTTCCAGCAGTTCCGGCTCTGTGCCCTCCTGCGGACGACACTGCGCCACCATCACCGGGCTGTCGTCAGCGCAGAACATCTCCTCCAGCCTGTCCATCAATTGCCCCAGCGACAGCCCCTGCGCGGCAGGCAGACGGGCTGGCGCCAGCCAGGACAGGCGCGGCAACAAGGCGTAGCGCATCGGCTGCTCGTCGATGGCCGGCAGCCAGGCCGCATCGCACCAGAATCCCCGGCAATGATCGTCGGCAATGCCCATGGAAACTGGCAACGCCAGCGCTGCGCCCAGCGGATAGAACAACCATCCCTTGACCAGGGCGCGCGCTGCCACCACCGGCGCAGGCAAGACAGCCTGGGCAGAGGGATGCGCGGACAGCCGCAACTGCTGCTGCAGGATCTTGCGCATCTTGCGCCCGAGCGAATCGGCCAGATTGGGACCGACGAAGGCCTCCGCCCCGGCCGACCCGGAAAGCTGCCGCGCCTGCAGCAAGTAGAACTTGGTGGCGAACTCCCAGTGGACGAGTCCGCCATCGGTCTCGGCCTCGGGGGAGCGGATCAGGAAATCGAACTCGCCCAGGGTTTCCCGCGCGCCCTCCTGATTGCGCACCTGCAGATTGGCCGCGACCAGACAGTCCTGATGACGCAGATAGAAGCCGAGCAGCTTTTCGGCGTAGCGGCCCAGGCGGCCCGAGGGCTGCTGCGCCATGTGCGCGTGCAGCGCCGCGTTGCCAGCGGGATCGAATTGCAACTCGTGCAGCCAGTCAGCCACCTCGGACGAAAGCTGGCCCAGCGTGGCAATGCGGCCCTCCCAGCAGGCCGCATGCGGTGCCAGCAGATCGGGGGCATACAGCAGCCAGGCCAGCGCGCGTACGTGGGGATCGCGCAACTCCGGCCAACGCTGGTGAAAACGCGCCTGGTGCGTGGTCAGGTCCATGCCCGGCATCGCTTCAGCGCGACTGCGCCTGGTAGGTACTCATGGCCAGGCACAGGTCGGCCCAGGCCTTGCTTTTGTCGGTGAGCGTGCGCAACAGATAGGCCGGGTGGTAGGTCACCACCAGCGGACGGTCCTGGTAGCGATGCACCGTGCCACGCAGGCGCGAGACCGGCGTCGCCGGATCCATGCCCAGCAGCGAAATGGCCGCCGTCTTGCCCAGCGCCACCAGCACCGTGGGCTGGATCAGCTCGATCTGGCGCTGCAGATAAGGCAGGCAAGCGGCCACTTCCTGGGGGGAAGGCGGACGGTCGCGGCCGTTGTCGTCGGTGGGACGGCATTTGACGATATTGGCGATGTAGGCATTCTCGCCGCGCTTGACGCCCATGGACAGCAGCATGTTGTCCAGCAGCTTGCCGGCGGGGCCGACGAAGGGTTCGCCCTGCTGGTCCTCATTGCGGCCCGGACCTTCGCCGATGAAGAGCCACCGGGCCTTTTCATCGCCTACGCCAAAGACCGTATTCTTGCGCCCCTGACACAGGCCGCAACGGCGGCACCCGGCGACCTGCTGCTTCAACTGCGGCCAGTCCATGGTCTTGAGGCGGGCGATCAGGGGATCGACGGACGGCGCGTCTTGCTCCTCGTCGCCGTCCGGAATGAGCACGGGCTCCAGTGCGGTGCCGAAGTCCATATCGTCCAGCCAGGAGGGTGGGCCGCCCTCTTGCTCCACCGGCGCAGCCGCGGGAGCAGGCGCGACGGGCAAAGGTGGAGATGGTCGCGCATGCGTCACGACGGCTGCCTTGGCTTCTGCTGCGACCGGCTGCGGTGCGCTGACGTTGGGCGATTCGACCGGAGCGGCAGGGGTCGGGGCAAGGGTTTCTTGCGTGGCGGCTGCGCCCTGCACTTCTTCCACCGCCAGTTCACGCCGCACCCAGACCGGGCCGATACCCAGCGCATCCAGCAGGGCCAGGGAGGAGCCGAAACCGGGCTCTTGTTTCAATTCTTCACTCATAAGGGCAGGCTCATGACGATAGCCCCTTCTCGGGTCTGGTTGGCAGCGGGATAGTAGTTCTTGCGTCGGCCGATTTCAGTAAAGCCGTACTGGCGATAGACCTTGGCGGCATGCTGGTTGGACTCGCGCACTTCCAGCAGCATGGTGCGCATGTGGCGCTGGCGTGCCGTGGCGCTGGCCTGGTCCAGCAGCAGGCGGCCCAGGCCCTGATGCTGATGCAGGGCCGCCACGCTGATGTTGAGCAGGTGGGCCTCATCGACGGCCAGCATGACCAGAAAATAACCCAGCAATTCGCCGTGCACGTCTCGCAAGGTCTGCGCCTGGTAGCCACTGTAGAGCGAATCCTGAAAGTTGCCACGCGTCCAGGGGTGCGAATAGACGGCCTCTTCGATACGCACCACCGCATCCAGGTCGCTGGCGCCCATGGCCGCAAATTGCAGGCGTCCATAGCGCGGATGCGATACGGACCGGGGCAACGCCGGGTCCTCCGGCATCATGCCGCCCCCTTGGCGGCATCGCGCACCTCGCGTTCGGCCGTGGTCAGGGCGACCTTGTTGCGCAGGTAGAGCGGCTGCGCCTGCTGCGCCGGCAAGGCGACGCCCGCGCTGAAATGGACCTGGCCCAGGGTCGCCACCTGGCGCGCATGCGGCATGGCCAGCGGATGCACGCTGGCAAAGGCGGCCTCGCAGAAACCGGTACTGAAATGCGTGGCATGCACCGACAAGCCGTTGCCGCAGGCATGGGGCCGACCCTCCACCGGCACCTGGGCGGCCGATGACAAGGCCGGCGCGGCCAGGACATCCCAGCCGCCATCGGCGCGGGCCCGGTAGCGGGCCCAATAGACCTCCCCCATGCGGGCATCGAGGATGGCCAGCACATCGGCGGCCTCCGGTGTTTCATCGCGGCAGGCCTGGGCCGCCGCTTCCAGGGTGAGCACCGGCACCACCGGACGGTCGCAACCAAAGGACAAGCCCTGCACCACACCGCACGCGGTGCGCACGCCGGTGAAGGAGCCCGGCCCGACGCCAAAGGCCAGCGCATCGCATTGCGACAGCGCCAGGCCGGCATCGGCCAGCAATTGCTGGATCATGGGGAGAATGGCATCGGAATGGGTCTGGGCGCCGGAGGATTGACGCGCAATCAGTTCGCCCCGGTAGAGCAAGGCCGCCGAGGCCAGCTCGGTGGAGGTTTCAATGGCAAGAATCGTGGACATCCCGCTATTTTACCGTGCGGCGCGCAATTGTTCGGTTCGTTCGCATCCATCGTGAGCCTTTGTGCGGCAGCGCAAAACCCTGCGCCGCGAAGGGGGTAAAATAGGCGCGCCATGTCCTACCAGAAATTAGACCAAACCAACCGCCGCCACCTCGCCGAGGCGCTTCGCAACGACACCTGGGTCGTGGCTTGCCTGTGTGCGAACTGGTGTGGCAGCTGCCGTGAATATGAAGCTGCTTTCCAGGCCTGGGCGGCGCGCTATCCGCAACATCATTTCGTCTGGATCGATATCGAGGACCAGGCCGACCTGGTCGGTGATCTCGACATCGACAACTTCCCCACCCTGCTCATCGAACGTGGCGCCACGGTGGCCTTCTTCGGCCCCATGGAGCCAGATACCCGGCTGGCCGAGCGTATCCTGCTGGCCCAGGTCGACAGGAGCGACGCCGATCTGCAGCGCGAAGCCGCCAGCTCCGCCGAACGACGCAGCTGGCAGCAAGACTGCAGCCTGCTGGGCAAGCTGGCCGATGTGATCGGCTAAGCACTTGTGTTGCCTGGAGCGCTCGGCATCGGGGCGTCAGGTCAGCCAGGGATCGGTTTCGGGATGCGGGAAACGGGCGCTGATGAAATCGGCAAAACTGCGCACCTTGGCCGAGAGCAGCCGGCGGCTCGGATACACCATCGAAATGACCACCTGCCCCATGTCGAAGTCCGGCAGCACCTGCACCAGCTTGCCGCAACGCAGATCATCACCCAGCGAGTAGGAAGGGCGCATCACGATGCCCATGCCCGCCAGCGCCAGGTCGCGCAGCAACACGCCGCTGTTGGAGACCACCTTGCTGACGATGGGCACATCCATCACGCCGGCCTCGGTATTGACATGCCAGTGATGGCGCAAATATTCATGCGAGAAGTTCAGGCAGCTGTGACGCGACAGATCTTCGGGCTGTTCGGGCGCACCGGCGCGGGCCAGGTAAGCAGGTGAAGCACAAAGGATCACCTTGGCCACACCCAGTTGTCGCACGATCATGCTGGCGTCGAACTTTTGCAAGCTGCTGAAGAATCCGATGTCGATGCCCTCCTCCACCAGGTCGATGGAGCGGTCTGACAGATAGATGTCCAGCCCCACATCGGGATAGCTGCCGCTGTAGGCAGCCAGCATCTCGCCCAATTGCGATTGCCCGAAACCGGCATTGGAGTAGATCGCCAAGGTGCCGGCCGGGCGCTTGGTTTCCATCGATACCAGGGCCTCGGCATCATCGACCTCGGACAGGATCATGCGGACCCGCTCCAGATAGGCTTGTCCGGCCTCGGTCAGGGACAGCCGGCGCGTGGAGCGGTTGAGCAGGCGCGTACCCAGGTGCGCCTCAAGATCTGCAATGAAACGGGTCGCCACGGCATTGGAGATGTCCAGCAACTCGGCCGCCCGCACGAAACTACCCTGCTCGACCACCTTCGCAAACACCCGCATTGATTGCAACCGATCCATTTTTCAAGTCCCCGATTGTTCCACAAAGAGAAATAGTCAATTCCGATTAAACCTATTTTTCTTCGTCTTCGCAATATTTACACTTCAGTCATCGGTTGGCGCAACGCAGCAAAGCAACAAGCCCAGCGCCAGCCGACTTCACCAGATCGCCCACGAGTGGGCTTTCCCACAAGGAGAGCATGGCTCGTTCCCACGACTCGTCGGCCTTTGGAGAAGAACAACCACCACTTATCCAGACAGAGGACATTATCATGAACATCAAGAACATCGTCGTTGCCGCCTCCCTGCTCGCCGCCGCCGGCGCCGCCATGGCTGAAGCCCCGTATCCGCCGGAAACCCCGTTCCACTCGACCCGGACCCGCGCCGACGTCAAGGCCGAGCTGCAACGTGCCCAAGCCAGTCACGAGATTGCCCTGCGCAATGAATACCCTGTCATCCGCCAGGCTCCCTCGCAACTGAGCCGCCAGGATGTCGCAAGCCAGGTGCAACAGGCCAGCAGCGCAGCCCAAAATCTGTACAACGGCGCCTGATCGAAGCGATCCGCATCCGCTATCCGGATGAACCGATTCCGTCAGGGCAGTGTTCCGCACCGGCGCATCCCCCGCGTTGTACCTGAATGAACGCGAACGAGTGCCAGCCGCCTGCGTCCGAACCGCCGTGCCAGGATGACGTGACAGCCCAGCAAAGCATCACCAGCAGTACCGCAGTCTCCGTACCGCAGCACCATCTGCCATGCCGCCAGCCTTGAACGGGCGCATGACAGCTGGTGCACCAGACCTCCTCCTTCATCCTGCCCCTCCCGCTTTTCTTCACCTGACACGCCCTTGACGCACCTGACGTGCATTGTTGCCGTGTGCGCAAGCGCAATCATGCGCGCCGCAGTGTGTCGATGCACTTTTCTTGCTGCAACGCGTCATGCAAAAATCCCTGCAAAACCGTGTGCAATCGCGCTTTTCCTTGAGATTTTGGCGCACCGCATGTAAAGTCAAGGGTTTGTTCCTTCCGGCCTAGCTCAGGGTTTTCTTGTCAAAGTCGGGCCACCTTTTTTTATCCCCTATGGCTTTATACGTTCACAAATACGGCGGCACCTCGATGGGCTCGATCGAGCGCATCCAGAATGTCGCAAAGCGCGTTGCCAAATGGCACGACGCCGGCCATCAGATCGTTGTCGTGCCTTCGGCGATGTCTGGTGAAACCAACCGCCTCCTGGGCATGGCCAAGGAAATCATGGCCCAGCCCGACGGCCGCGAGCTGGACATGCTGGCCTCGACCGGCGAACAGGTCTCGGTGGCGCTCTTGGCCATTGCCCTGCAGGCGCTGGGCAAGCAGGCTGTCTCCTATGCCGGCTGGCAAGTGCCCATCAAGACGGACTCGGCCTTCACCAAGGCGCGTATCCGCTCCATTGATGACGCCAAGGTGCGCAAGGATCTGAACGCCGGCAAGGTCGTCATCATCACTGGCTTCCAGGGGGTGGACGCCGACGGCAACATCACCACCCTGGGCCGTGGCGGCTCGGACACCTCGGCCGTAGCCGTGGCCGCAGCCATGAAGGCTGCCGAATGCCTGATCTACACCGACGTGGATGGTGTCTACACCACCGACCCGCGCGTGGTGAGCGACGCCCGCCGTCTGAAGACCGTGACCTTCGAGGAGATGCTGGAAATGGCCTCCCTGGGTTCCAAGGTCCTGCAGATCCGCTCCGTGGAATTTGCCGGCAACTACAAGATGCCGACCCGGGTGCTGTCGTCGCTGACCGACCCGCTCACGCCGCTGGCCGAAGAAGCCGCCTCCGGCACCCTGATTTCGTTTGAGGAAGACAAGAACATGGAACAAGCAACCATCACCGGCATCGCCTTCAGCCGCGACGAAGCCAAGATCACCGTGCTGGGCGTGCCCGACCGTCCGGGCATCGCCTACCAGATCCTGGGCCCGGTGGCCGATGCCAACATCGAAGTGGACATGATCATCCAGAACCAGTCGGTGGAAGGCAAGACCGACTTCACCTTCACGGTCCCGCGCGCCGAATACGCCAAGGCCGTGGAAGTGTTGAACAGCAGCGTCAAGGCGCACATCGGTGCGGCAGCCATCAATGGCGACACCAAGGTCTCCAAGGTCTCGGTGGTGGGCGTGGGCATGCGCAGCCATGTGGGTATCGCTTCGCAGATGTTCCGCACCCTGTCCGAAGAAGGCGTGAACATCCAGATGATCTCCACCTCGGAAATCAAGATCTCGGTACTGATCGACGAGAAGTACATGGAGCTGGCCGTGCGCGCTCTGCACAAGGCTTTCGACCTGGACAGCGCCAAGTAAATCAAGCGCCGTTCAAGGCGAAGACCGTAGCGGTGAAAAAACGGTGATTATTTGCAAGACCACTGTTGACCGGATGCAAATGAGAAGATATTATCTCGGTCTTCGCTGAGGCAACGCAGCAATGCGATAACCGCCTTCAGTGTGGAGACGTGGCCGAGTGGTCGAAGGCACTTCCCTGCTAAGGAAGCATACGGGCTTAAACCTGTATCGAGGGTTCGAATCCCTCCGTCTCCGCCAAGCATTACTAAGCCCCTGTTTTTACAGGGGCTTTTTTATTTGGTTTTCGGATGTGGAGTCGCCCGCAGGCCCCCTCCCTTTTTCAGTAAAAGGCCCATGCGAATCCCCAGCGGAATCCATCAATCTCGCCACGGCGTCTATTATTTTCGCCATCGCTTGATCTGGAAGCCAAACCAAGGACTCGGCATTCCTGCAGAAAGCTTGATCAAGCCGCCCAAAGCAATTGCCGCATAGCCAGTCATCGGAAACTACAGCTAGTTATCTTGAAGATTGATGGCGACGCTCCACCTGCTCCCGGCCCCATACTCAGGCCCGGAAGGCCACATCCCTACTGGATCACACCACACGCCAGTCGCGCACCCCCACCACCCAACGCCGCCGGATGATCCGCGTGATTATCCCCGCCCACATGCACCATCAGCGCATGCCCACGGACCTGATCCAGGGTCTTCAGGCGCGGTGCCAGCACCGGATAGTTGGCCTTGCCGTCAGCCGTAACGTAAAGCGCCGGCAAATCGCCCAGATGCCCCTGGCCGTACGGACCTTCATGCTGACCGGTCTGCTGCGGATCCCAGTGACCACCCGCAGCCAGTGCCGCCTCCATCTTTCCATCCTTTTCCTGCGGCGCGCAGGAAGCGTTCTGATGCAGATGGAAGCCGTGCACACCGGCAGGCAAGCCCGACAACGTCGGCTGGAATACCAATCCATAAGGCGTCTGGCTGATGGTCACCTCCCCCGCCGGGGAGACCACCCCCTGGCCATTGACCAGGTTCAGCGCCACCTTGACAGACTCACCGGCAGCCATGGCGGCCGAAGCCGCAGATGCGCCGGCCAACAGGGCCAGCAATGCTATACGTTGTTTCATGGTCATTCTCCTTCGTTGGTTGAAAGGTGAAGAATAAGCACTGACACGGCAGCACACGGAAAACCGGCGAAATCCGCGATGAAATCTGGACAACATTCTCCCCTCAGACCGAAAAAGTTCTAGAGAATGCCCGAAGGTATCAAGTTTCCGGCAACACGCTCCCGCGCTCCCGGACCAGGCCCAGGCCCAGGCAGAGGACAAATCGTCAGTTGAGGAAGACAGCAGGAAGCCGACCAGCGAGAAGGCGCTGCCCGCTCACTGGCATCATTGGCATCATTGGTCAGGAAGACCGGTGGCAGGCGGGATCGTATCCGGTGCGACGTTGAGCTTGCGCCCCTCCAGCAGCATGGCATGGAAGTCCGCAGCAGGAATCGGGCGCGAGAACAGGAAGCCCTGCAATTCATTGCAACCGGCCTCGCGCAGGAAGTTGAACTGTTTTTCAGTCTCCACGCCTTCAGCAATGACCTTGTGGCGCAATTGCTTGGCGATGCCGATGATGGCGCTGGCAATGGCGCAGTCATTGGTATCGTCCGGAATGCCCATGGTGAAGGAACGGTCAATCTTGAGCGTATTGATGGGGAAACGCTTCAGATAGGACAGACTGGAATAGCCGGTGCCGAAATCATCCAGCGAAATCGTGATACCCAGGCTACAGATCTTTTCCATGATGGAAATGACGCGATCGGTGCTGTGCATCAGCATGCTTTCGGTGATTTCCAGCTCCAGCCAGTCGCCGCTGAGCGAATGGCGGTTCAGGGCGGCACGCACGCGATCAGGCAGCGAGCGGGTGAATTCACGCGCCGTCACGTTCAGGGCGATGCGGATCGGCGCCAGGCCGGCATCCCGCCATGAACGCGCCTGTCGGCACACGGCATCCAGTACCCAGTCACTGAGCTGGACGATCAGACCCGTTTCTTCAGCAATCGGGATGAATTCGCCCGGCAGCAGCAGCCCGCGCTCCGGATGCTGCCAGCGCACCAGGGCTTCGCCACCGGTGATGGCCAGGGTGTTCATATCCACCTTGGGCTGGTAATACAGCAGCAGTTCGTTGTATTCGAAGGCATGCAGCAGGCCGGTTTCGATGCGCAACAGGTCCAGCGTGTTGCGGTTCATCTCTTCGCTGTAGTAGACGTAGCCGCCTTCATTGTTATCGCCGCCCTGCTTGGCACGATACATGGCGATGTCGGCCAGTCGCAGCAGGGTTTCGGTATCGGTGGCGTCTTCCGGATACATGCTCACGCCAATGCTGGCGCCCACGCGCAGCTCATGGCCGTCGATGAAGAAGGGATCATCAAATACGGCCAGCAGTTTCTGGGCGACGAAGCCGGGGTGATAGTCCTTGTCGATGTCGAACAGCGCCACCGCGAATTCATCAGCCCCCAGGCGCGCCACCACGTCCTGCTCGCGCAAGGCACGACGCAGGCGAATGGCCACTTCCACCAGCAGCATGTCGCCGGCGACGTGACCCAAGGTGTCGTTGATGGGCTTGAAACGGTTCAGGTCGATGAACATCACGCAGCCGTGCATGTCTTCATGACGCGCTTCCGTGAGCGCCTGGTCGACCGTGCGCGTGAGCAAGGTGCGGTTGGGCAGTCCGGTCAGAGCGTCGTAATAGGCCAGGTGATGAATCAGCTTTTCGGCATTCTTGCGTTCGGTGATGTCGTTGAGATAACCGATCAGACCGATCGGATGGCCATTCTGGTCGCGCATGACCGACAGAGACAGACTGGCCCAGAACACCTCGCCGGACTTCTTGCGGCGACGCACTTCCATTTCGCGGCCGCCCTGCTCCAGGAACAGGTCGTGCAGGCAATCCTCTTGCTCTTCGTTCTCATAGAGGAACAGCACATTGCGACCGATGGCCTCCAGCGCACTGTAACCGAAGAGCTGCTCGGCGCCCCGGTTCCAGCTGGTGATGAAACCAGCCGGGTCCATGGTGATGACGGACTCGTGCATCTGATTGAGGATCTGCGCCTGCTGCTCCAGCTTGGCCTCGATCTGGTCCAGCGAACGGGCGCGCTTGTCGGTCTCGGCGCGACGCTGCATCAGTCGGCCCAGGAAGGCCGCCAGCATGGTCAGGCGGGTGCGCTCCAGCTCGGTGTAAGGACGGGTCAGGGCCGGGAAGACGAAGTAACCGAACTGGGCGCCCTCATGCTCCACCGCCTGGCACAGCCCGTTGGGCGCTTCCATTGGCGGGCTGAGGACATAGCGTCCACCGGGACGCTTGAGAAAACCCGACGCAATCCCTCCGAGTGCGGCATGCAGGGCCATGCCCTGCAGGCTCTGCATGGCGTCCAGCAGTGCCGAACAGCATGCCAGATCGTCAGTGCCCACGGAGGAAATCATCGTCATCACGCCTCAGTACTGACGCGTGTAGCCCAATTGAAGGCCTGGATCAGACAACGGCAATACACCTCGGCATCAAGACCGGCCGCATCCAGATCCACGTGGCGCAGCGGAATGCGGCCATCTTCGGAGCGCTCGACCACGTCCAGCAGCTTGCCCAGTCGACCGCTGCGATGCACCAGCGCATTGACGATATCCACCGGCAGCTTGAGCGGCTCGATGATGTCGTTGAGCGGCATGCCCAGCAGGATGTCCAGCAGCGAGAACATGCCGGTGATGAAGGCCCGATCCAGTTCTTCCTGGGTGCAGGTGACCTTCTGTGCCATCGCCTCCATCATCGCCGCACGGGCTGCCGCGCGCGGCAGCAGCGGATTGGCCGACTCGTCGCCGGGGAAGCGCGCATACAGCAGCAATTGCAGCCAGCGCTGCAGCTGGCGACGGCCCAGCAGGTTGATGGCCTGGGTGAAATTGGTGATATGCGCCGAGAAGCCGAAGGCGGCCGAGCTGACCAGCTTGAAAAGCTGATAGGACAAGGCCGGATCCTGCTTCAACAGGGATTCCAGTTCATTGGCGTCGGCATCGCGCGCCACCAGCTCAAGCAGCTTGAGCAGGCGCGCACGGGAAATGGAATTCTTTTGCGACAGGCGGCTGTCGGGATGCAGGGCGTAGTCGCCCGAGAACCAGCGAAAACCTTCCACCCGGCAGGCATCGAACTGAATCGCATCGCCCACGTTCTCGGCCAGATGCGGACCGCGCAGGCGTTGCAGCCATTGACCCGTTTCAGGCAGGTGGCCGACACCGGCGTCCAGCGCCATCGATTCGACGAAGGGGAAGACACTGGCCCCCTGTGCCGGCAAGCCATCAGCGATGATGGCAAAACCCCGGCTGTAGAGCCAGTCCAGGGCATCGATCTTGCCGGGATCGACGCAATGTTCGACCGGCACGCGCAATGCGAGCTGACCTTGCGGAATCTCGTGCTGGAATTCCGGCGCGAAGACGGCCGGATCACGCACCGGGATGATGCAGCTCAGGCCGCCCAGTGCGTCATGCAGGTCAAATTCATTGAACAAGCGAGACAGCAAGGCATTGTCGTCTTCCACCGCAGGTGAAATGTGCAGCGACAACGCGGTCCAGACGTGATGAACGTCCGCAACGGGTTGCAAAAACACGAGTGGAAATGGAACGCTTTTATCCTGAACAGCCATATTTTTATCGTGGCGCGCCGCATCGATTTGCTGAGACGCTCTGCAATGTTAAAAGAATATTAACAAGTTTCCCAGCAGAATACTTAATTAAAATTAAATTTTTTCTAAATATACCTGATAAAAGCCACCTTGCAACATGGCTTTACTCTGACAAGAAAATTTCCTGCAAATCATTCAGAAAACGACGTCCGAGATCGCTTGGCCGGATCAAAGCGTGATCGCGATACAACATGCCTTTCTGCTCGGCCAGGTCGAGCGCTTTCCCGATCTGGTTCAAGCTCATGCCGGTACGCTCGGCAAAGAGATTCGGTGAGAATCCTTCGGTCAGGCGCAAGGCATTGAGCATGAATTCGAAGCCCAGGGCATCACGACCGATTTCGGCTTCCTCCTGAATGTGGGTACCGGCCCGGACATGGTCCAGATAGGCCTGGGGATGCTTGTACCGCATCTGGCGCACGATGCGATGCGGGAAGGATAGCTTGGAATGCGCCCCCGCACCGATGCCGAGGTAGTCGCCGAACTGCCAGTAATTCAGATTGTGCCGGGCGCGGCGCTTGGGCTGGGCGTAGGCCGAGACTTCATAGTTGGCGTAGCCGGCAGCATTGGTCAGCTCGGCGATCATGTCCTGCATGTCGGCGCTGGTGTCGTCATCCGGCACCGGCGGCGGATACTTGGCAAAGAGCGTGTTGGGCTCCAGCGTCAGGTGGTACAGCGACAGATGCGGCGGTGCAAAGCCGATGGCCGTGGCGATGTCGGTGCGGGCCTCTTCCAGGGTCTGCTGCGGCAGCGCGTACATCAGGTCGAGGTTGAAATTGTCGAAGTTGGCGTGCGCGATCTCCACCGCCTTGCGCGCCTGATCGCCATCATGGATGCGCCCCAGGGCATGCAGATGCCGGCTGTTGAAGCTCTGGATGCCAATGGAGAGGCGATTGACGCCGCTGTCCCGATAGGAGCGGAACTTGTCAGCCTCGAAGGTCCCCGGATTGGCTTCCATGGTGATCTCGATGTCGTTATCGAAGGGCAGCAAGGTGCGCAGATCGGACAGCAGGCGGTCCAGGCCGGCCGCCGACAGCAGGCTGGGGGTGCCACCACCGATGAAGATGGTGTGGATCTTGCGTCCCCAGATCAGCGGCAGTGACTGCTCCAGATCACTGCGCAGCGCATCCAGATAAGCCTCTTCCGGGAAACTGCCCTTCACTTCATGGGAATTGAAGTCGCAATAAGGGCACTTGCGCACGCACCAGGGGAAATGCACGTAAAGCGACAAAGGCGGCAAGGCCGTCAGCTGCAGGCTGCCCGGCTTCAAAAAGGCCAGCGCGGCCTGGGCCGGGCCGCTGGCCGCGCGGCTGGCCGGGATATCGGCCGGTACCGGCTTGATCGGGATCATGCCAGCTTCCCGACCAGGGCACGCAGGGCTTGCCCACGATGGGAGACGGCATTTTTCTCGGCCGCCGTGAGTTCGGCAGCGGTCTTGCCCAACGCAGGCAGCAGGAAGTACGGGTCATAGCCAAAACCGCCCTGCCCGCGCGGCTGATCGATGATCTCGCCCTTCCAGAGGCCATCGGCGATGACCGGCTGCGGATCGTCGGCATGACGCACATAGACCAGCACACAATAGTAATAGGCGGACTTGTCGGCATGCGCTGCCAGCTCGGCGATGAGCCTGGCGTTGTTGTTGGCGTCCGACTTGGGCTCGCCGGCATAGCGGGCGGAGTATACGCCCGGCGCACCGCCCAGGGCATTGACGCAGACCCCGGAATCATCGGCCAGCGCCGGCAGGCCGGTCAGGCGGGCGGCATGGCGGGCCTTGGCCAGCGCGTTCTCGACGAAGGTGCCGAAGGGCTCCTCCGCCTCGGGCACGTCGAACTCGCCCTGGGGGCGGACGTCCAGTCCGATCTCGCCCAGGAGACTGGCGAATTCCTTCAGTTTGCCGGCGTTGTTGGACGCCATCACGATCTTTTGCTTGGGCTGCATGTCTGGTCCTGATCTCTACGGAGCGCGCGGGATGGGCATCTTCGCCACCGCGTCTCCAATGAAAAACGCCATGTCGGTGTGGCACATGGCGTTTTTGTTCATATCGCTTCTCAACCGCATTGTACGGCGATTTGCGCCGGGACGTGGCCGGGGCTTACAGCCCCAGGGCCTGCTTCTGCAAGCCGTTGAGCGTGGTGATGCCCTGCTGGGCCAGGTCCAGCAGGCTGTTCAAGGTGGCGCGATCGAACGCCGCACCTTCGGCGGTGCCCTGCACTTCGACGAAGTGGCCGCCATCGGTCATGACCACATTCATGTCGGTATCGCAATCCGAGTCTTCCAGGTAGTCCAGATCCAGCACCGGCACGCCCTGGTAGACGCCCACCGAGATCGCCGCCACGAATTGCTTGACCGGAATGGTCTCGATCAGGCCGCGCGACTTGAGCACGTTGAAAGCGTCATAGGCTGCCACCATGGCACCGGTGATGGCGGCGGTGCGGGTACCGCCATCGGCTTGCAGCACGTCACAGTCCAGTTGCAGGGTGCGCTCGCCAAAAGCTTCCAGGTCGAAGGCGGCGCGCAGGGCGCGGCCGATCAGGCGCTGGATTTCCTGGGTGCGACCGGACTGCTTGCCCTTGGCGGCTTCGCGGTCCATGCGGGTATGGGTGGAGCGCGGCAGCATGCCGTACTCGGCGGTCAGCCAGCCTTGTCCCTTGCCCTTGAGGAAGCCGGGGACCTTTTCCTCGATGGAGGCGGTGCACAGCACGCGCGTATCACCGAACTCCACCAGCACCGAGCCTTCGGCGTGCTTGGTGTACTGGCGGGTCAGGCGCACGTCGCGCAATTGCGAAACGCTGCGGCCGCTGGGGCGGTGGGAAGTGGTCATGGTATTCCTTGTCTTGGTCTGAGCGTGGCTGGTCCGGTGGCGGGCCGGCCCACGGGCGCACAATGCGGCTTGTCGGGGGCCAATCGCCGCCAAAATCCGGCCGATTGATGTTTTTGATAGCGCGGCGCCGCCAAACTTCATTAAAATGCGGGCTCCGACCGGGTGGCACCCGGGCAGGCCGCAAGCAGCGCCGGAACATTCAAGTCCGGCATTGTAAAGGAACACGATGCCTGCCGTCGCGGCATCGGTCATCGAACATAGTCCCTGCCCCTCGCCCACCCCACCCGCAACACGATCCGCCGGCGCGCCCTGGCTGCGCCGTCCGCCCGCTTTATGGAGTCCCGACCTTGACCATCTACAGCATGACCGGCTATGCCGTCACCACCCGTGAAACCACTGCCGGCACGGTCACTCTGGAAATGAAGAGCGTCAATTCGCGCTTCCTCGACCTGCAATTCCGCATCAACGATGACCTGCGCGCAGTCGAACCCATGCTGCGCGAAGCCATCATGGGCCGCCTGGTGCGTGGCAAGGTGGAATGCCGTCTGTCTTTCGGCCGCAAGGTCGCCAGTGGCAACAGCCAGGCCCTGAACCACACCTTGATAGGCCAGCTGGCCAGCCTGCAAGACCAGCTGCGCGCCCAGTTCCCCGATGCCGCGCCGCTGTCGATCAATGAGCTGCTGCGCTGGCCCGGCGTGATGGAAGAAGCCGAAATCAGCCAGGACACCCTGCAAGCCGACATCCTGTCCACCATGCAGCAGACGCTGGACGCCTTCGTCGAATCGCGCGCCCGTGAAGGTGCTGCCCTGCAAGCCGTGATACTGGCGCGGGTGGATGCGATGGAAGCCATCGTGGCCCGCATCACCCCGCTGGTGCCGCAGCTGGTAGAGCAATTCCAGCAGAAGGCTACCGAACGCATGACCGAAGCCCTGGGTCTGGCCTTGCAGACCCAGAACGGCGCCGCCCCGGTGGCCACCCGTGAAGAGTCGCTGGAACGCATCCGCCAGGAAGTCACCCTCTACGGCATCCGCATCGACATCGCCGAAGAGCTGGCGCGTCTGTCGGCCCACCTGGGCGAAACCCGCCACATCCTCAACAAGGGCGGCCAGGTCGGCAAGCGCCTCGATTTCATGATGCAGGAACTGAACCGCGAGGCCAACACGGTGGGTTCCAAGGCCGCCGTCAAGGAACTGGCCGATGCCTCCATGGAACTGAAGCTGCTCATCGACCAGATGCGCGAGCAGGTGCAGAATCTGGAATGACGCTGCCACGGCCCCATTCCGCCCCGACCTTGATCAGTTAAAAGACATTTTCAGCGAGGACCCCATGCCCGTCCAAAAACCCACTTCCGGTAGCCTCTTCATGGTGGTCGCCCCATCCGGCGCCGGCAAATCCACCCTGGTCAACGCCCTGCTCAAGCAGGAACCGGCCATCAAGCTGTCAATCTCCTACACCACCCGCCCACCGCGCCCGGGCGAGGAACATGGTCGTGAATATTATTTCACTGATGCCGAAGATTTCCTGAAGCGTCAAGCAGAAGGCGAATTCCTCGAATGGGCCGAGGTGCACGGCAATTACTATGGCACTTCGCGCCTGATGATTGCCGACCAGATCGCCAACGGCACCGATGTGCTGCTGGAAATCGACTGGCAGGGTGCGCAGCAGGTCAAGAAACAGTTTTCCAATGCGATCGGCATCTTCATCCTGCCGCCTTCCATTGCGGCGCTGGAAGAGCGCCTCAAGAAGCGCGGACAGGATGAACCCCACGTCATCACGCGCCGCATCCTGGCCGCGGGCGGCGAAATCGCTCACTCGCCGGAGTTCGAATATGTTATTATCAATCAAGAATTTGCCGTTGCTTTGTCCGAACTGACGGCAATTGTCCAGGCCGCCCGCTGCCGCTTCCCGCAGCAAGCCGCCCGCAATGCCTACCTCTTCACCCAGCTGGGCATCCACGCGAGCTGAGCGGCACGAGGCGAACCAGCCACCGGCGCCGGACCCATCAATCCACAAGCAAGACCGTCATTCAGGAGTATCACATGGCCCGCATTACCATCGAAGATTGCCTCAAGCAGATCCCCAACCGTTTCCAGTTGACCCTGTCGGCCACCTACCGCGCCCGCCAGCTGCTGCAAGGCCACACCCCCAAGGTGGAAGCCAAGGACAAGCCGACCGTGACCGCCCTGCGCGAAATCGCCGCCGGCAAGGTCGGCATCGAGATGCTCAAGAAGGTTCCGGCCTGATCCTGCTCCGTCCATGAAGCTGATAACGGACCAGTATGAGCCTCACCACTACCGACTCCACCTTATCAGCCGCTGCTAGCTCCAAACGTGCCGCCGGTTCCGGCCGCACCGCATCTCTCCCTGAAGTCGCCCCGACCGCCCACAGCGGCGTGGCGACTTTTGCGCATCTGATCCCCAAGCTTGAAGAGTACCTGACCCCTTCCGAACTGAAGAAGGTCAAGGAAGCCTATCGCTTCGCCGATGAGATGCACCTGGGCCAGATGCGCAAGTCCGGCGAGCCCTATATCTCGCATCCGCTGGCGGTGGCCGAGATCTGCGCTGAATGGAAGCTGGACGCCCAGGCCATGATGGCCGCCTTCCTGCACGACGTCATGGAAGACCAGGGCGTCAAGAAGGAAGAGCTGATCGAACGCTTCGGCGCCTCGGTCGCTTCGCTGGTGGATGGCCTGTCCAAGCTGGACAAGATCGAATTCCAGAGCCAGGTCGAAGCGCAGGCGGAGAACTTCCGCAAGATGCTCCTGGCCATGGCGCGCGACGTACGGGTGATCCTGGTCAAGCTGGCCGACCGCCTGCACAACATGCGCACGCTGGGCTCCATGCCTCCCGAGAAGAAGCGCCGTATCTCGCGCGAGACCATGGAAGTCTACGTGCCCATCGCGCACCGTCTGGGCCTGAACAACATCTATCGCGAGTTGCAGGAGCTGTCCTTCTCGCACCTGTATCCGCTGCGCCACCGCACCCTGTCCAAGGCAGTCAAGGCCGCGCGCGGCAACCGCCGCGAAGTGGTGACCAAGATCATGGAATCGGTCACCAGCACCCTGATCGCCGCCGGCATCCCGGCCCAGGTCGATGGCCGCGAAAAGACCCTCTACGGCATCTACCGCAAGATGCGCAACAAGCACCTGAGTTTCTCGCAGGTGCTGGACGTCTACGGTTTCCGCGTGGTGGTGGACAGCTTCGCCAACTGCTATGTGGCGCTGGGTACCCTGCACTCGCTGTTCAAGCCCATGCCGGGCAAGTTCAAGGACTACATCGCCATTCCCAAGCTCAATGGCTACCAGTCGCTGCACACCACCCTGATCGGCCCCTACGGCACGCCGGTCGAGTTCCAGATCCGCACCACCGACATGCACCGCGTGGCCGAGTCCGGCGTGGCCGCCCACTGGCTCTACAAGGACGACGAGGGCAGCCTCACCGACCTGCAGCAGCGCACCCATGCCTGGCTGCAGTCGCTGCTGGACATCCAGAAGCAGACCGGCGATTCGGCCGAGTTCCTGGAGCACGTCAAGGTCGACCTGTTCCCCGATTCGGTCTACGTCTTCACGCCCAAATCGAAGATCATCGCCCTGCCCCGTGGCGCCACGGCGCTCGATTTCGCCTACAGCATCCACACCGACATCGGCGACCAGACCACCTCGGCCATCATCAACCACGAACCGGCCGCGCTGCGCTCGGAGCTGCACAACGGCGACATCGTCGAGATCATCACCTCGCCGACCTCGCGCCCCAGCCCCAACTGGCTGGGCTATGTACGCACCGGCAAGGCGCGTTCGGCCATCCGCCACCGCCTGCGCACGGCCAATCGCGTCGAGTCACAAGCCGTCGGACGCCGCTTGTTGGGCAACGCTCTTCATACGCTGGGCATTGAACCTGAACTTCCTTCCCATATCGTCGAGCGACTGCTCAACGAATCCAGCGCCAAGACCATGGATGACCTGTATGCCGAGATCGGCATCGGCACCCGCATGGCGCCGCTGGTGGCGCGCCACATCATGACCATGATGGATACCGGCGTGAGCGTGCCGCAGCTCGATCCGGAAGGTCACATGCTGCCCAACAAGCCCGATCCGGTGGTCATCACCGGCAGCGAGGGAGCCTCGGCACAACTGTCCTCCTGCTGCATGCCGATCCCGGGTGATCGCCTGACCGGCTACCTCAAGCCGGACCAGACCCTGATCGTACATACCCAGGAATGCGACACCGCCAAGCGCCTGCACGAGAAGGAACCCGACCGCTGGATCGATCTGGTCTGGGGCCACGACCTGAACCGTCGCTTCGATTGCCGCATCACCATCCTGATCCACAACGAGCGCGGTACGCTGGCGCGCATTGCCGCCGAAATCGGCGAATCGGACGCCAACATCGTGTCGGTGGCCATGGATGACGAAGGGGGCAATGCCTCGATGAAGTATCTGCGCTTCACCATCCAGGTTGATGATCGCGTCCATCTGGCGCGCCTCATGCGCGGCATCCGCAAGATTGACAGCGTGGCGCGTATCCTGCGCGAACGCGGCTGAGCCGTCTTGCCTGCCCGCCATGACAAACGCCCGCTGACTGCGGGCGTTTGTCATTGAGCCGGGCCAGGCGCTCGTTCAGGCCACCGCCTTGACCGGCACCGAAATGCCCTTGCCCTCGTCTTCCAGAATTTTCTGGCAAGCCTGCGCACCTTTGTCGGCGATGCCGCGCTCGAGCTTGTCGGCGAAGAATTCGATGAGTGCGCTCACCGCGCTGGGCAACTGGCGCCGGTGCACGTACACCGCATAAAAGCCCATGGTGTCGCGCTGGTAATCCGGCAGGATGTTGACCAGGCTGCCGCTGCGCAGATCTTCGGAGGCCAGCATGGTCGGCAGCAGCGCAATCCCCAGGCCGGAGCGCGCGGCCCGCAATTGCCCCTGTGCCGTATTGATGCACAGGCGCGGCACCACCCGCACGCTTTCCGGACCGTGCGGCCCTTCCAGCTTCCACACCGTATGCTGCGGGGCCTGCGAGGTCGCCAGGCAGGCATGTCCGACCAGATCGGCCAGGGTCTGCGGCGTGCCCCTGCGTTCCAGATAACGCGGGCTGGCAATCAGGGCCATGTGACTTTGCACCAGCTTCCTCGCCACCAGGCTGGAATCAGGCAGGACACCGCCGCGAAAGGCCAGATCGATACCCTCGGCAATCAGATCGGCACGACCATCGTTGAGCACGAACTCCAACTGCACCTTGGGATACAGATACATGAACTCGTGCATCCACTCGATGGAAAAATTGTCGAAGAAATCCACCGGCGCCGCCACCCGCAGGCTGCCGGAGGGCTCGCCCTGGCTTTCGGTCAGGCTGACGCTGGCGTGTTCGATGTCTTCCAGACCCGGCGCGCAGCGCGCGAAGAATTCGCGTCCCGCCGCGGTCATGTTGAGCTGGCGCGTGGAACGTTGCAGCAGCCGCACGCCCATGGCCGCCTCCAGCGCCTGCAAGCGGCGACTGATGGTATTGGGCGGCATGGACAGCTTGCGCCCGGCCGCTGCAAAGCTGCCGGCGCGCACCACATGGACGAACAGCCAGATGTCGTTGAGGTCTAGCATGGCGATAGTCGATTCCCACCAAAAATGGATCAGTGAAATGCGATTCTCGCATCTATTGGAAGAAATGAAAACTGGGTATCGTTGACCCCAATGCAAACGCCCTCATTGGAGGCGTTGCCCACCGAACAACGAAAGGACATACCATGAGCACTCTCCTGCACATCGATTCCAGCGCTCGCAGCGGCGGTTCCATCTCCCGTCAACTGACCGCTTCCTTCGCCCAGCAATGGCAAGCCAAGAACCCCGGCGGCAAGGTGGTGCACCGTGACCTGGCGGCCAATGCCCTGCCACACCTGAGCGAATCGCTGCTGGGTGCCTATTTCACCCCGGCTGACGCTCGCAGCGCCGAGCAGGCAGAAGTGATCAAGCAGTCCGACGCCCTGGTGGACGAGTTGCTGGCCGCCGACACCATCGTCATCGGCGTACCGATGTACAACTTCGCCCCGCCGTCGACCCTGAAGGCCTGGATCGATCACGTCTTCCGCGCCGGCCGTACCTTCAAGTACACCGAGACCGGCCCGGTCGGCCTGGCCACCGGCAAGAAGGCCGTCATCATCCTCTCGCGCGGCGGCAAGTATTCCGAAGGCCCGATGGAAGCGCTGGACTTCCAGGGCAAGTACCTCAAGGGCGCGCTGGGCTTCATCGGCATCACCGATGTGGAACTGGTGGTCGCAGAAGGCGTATCCATGGGTGAAGAAGCCGCCAAGGCAGCCGTGGCCGACGCGCAAGCCAAGATCAACGCTGCGGTCTGATCCTCGCCTGAACAATTCCCTGCAACGGGGCGCGCCGCCAACGCGGTGCGCCCCGTTGGCTTTGGAGCGTCTTCAATGGTTGCCCAGGTCCTTGTGCATGCGCCGCAAGCCCAACCAGACGCAGGCCGCCACCACCGGCACCACCAGGCCCGTGGCCAGGTCGGGATTGATGGGCAGCCCCGCCGCCTTGGCCGCCTTGCCGGCATAACCCAGCAGGCCGATCACGTAATACGAGATTGCCGCCACCGACAGGCCCTCCACCGCCTGCTGCAGCTTCAGTTGCTGGGCGGCCCGGGCATTCATGGATTCGAGGATCTGGCGGTTCTGGCGCTCCTGCACGATGCCAATGCGGGTACGCAGCAGGTCGTTGGTATGGGCGATGCGCTCGGCCAGTGCTTCCTGGCGACGGGCGATGGCCTGGCAGGTGTTCATGGCCGGGGCCAGGCGACGCTCCATGAATTCGCCGATGGTGGGCACCCCTTCGATGCGCTGCTCGCGCAATTCCTCGATACGCGCCTGCACCAGACGGAAATAGGCCTGCGAGGCCGAGAAGCGATAGCTGTTTTCCAGCGACAGCTTTTCGATCCGCGCAGCCAGCCCGGTGATCCTGCGCAGGATGCGCTCATCTTCGGCCATCTCCTCGGGCGTGCCGCTGGTGGATTGCTCGGACTGCACCATGGCGGCCGTCAGGGCGGCCAGATCACCTTCGATCTCGTTGAGCAAGGGACCGGACTGCTGGGCATGCGGCAAGCCCAGGAGCGCCATCATGCGGTAGGTCTCGATCTCCAGGATGCGTTGTGCCAGACGTCCACCCTGCAGTTCACGCAGGCCGATGTCACGTACCACGAAACGCGAGAAACCATCCGACTGGATCTGGAAATCGGTCCAGATCTCGCCACCCTGCAAGACCTTGCTGGAACTCATCAGCTTGCCCTCGAAGATGCGCTGCATCTGGCGCGCGGTCGCAGCCGTATCATCGGCGCCCGGCTCGACCACCACGTGGGCGGCCACCATCAGCTTGCCCTTGAGTCCCAGCAACCAATGCTGCGGAATATGCGCCAGCGGCGCGCGGGCGAAGGCCTCATCGGTGCCCAGGTCTTCTTCATGGGCCTGGGCGAAGGTATAGGTGGCGAACTCGGTGTGACATTCCCATTTCAGGCGAAACCGCCCGAAATCGTGATAGAAGTGCTTGGCCTCGCCACCCGGCGCCACCACGCCGAAATGTGCGCACAGCTCGTCCAGCAGGGCATGCTGGGCACTGGCGTGACGGCCGCTGTTACCGTCCTCGCGCACGTAGACGGCCAGGTGCGTGAGGGTTTCCGAGCGCGTGAGCTGCAGAAAGGGGCGCGAATGCACCTCGGCGGCCAGGACGACGCGCTGCGGGTGATTCAGGCTGGCAAAGACGATGGACATGAAGATTCTCGTGGAGGATTGAAATGGGGTGTCCCCGGCGCCGGGAGCATCGCTGACGGCAGCGGCCTGCCCCATGCAGCGGGCACCGATGCTACTGCGGCGCCGGGTAGGATACTTCCAGGATGCTCAGTTGCTCCACGCCGGACGGGGTCTGCAAGACCACCTCGTCGCCCTCGCGCGCCTTGGTCAGTGCCCGCGCCACCGGCGAGATCCAGCTGATGCGCCCCTTCAGGGGATCGAGTTCATCGATGCCGACGATGGTCACGGTGTGCTCTTCGCCGCGCTGATTTTCGTAGGTCACGGTGGCACCGAAGAAGATCTGGTCGCTGCCATGGTGCACCGAAGGATCGACCACCTCGGCATTGTCCAGCCGCTTGGTCAGGAAGCGGATGCGACGGTCGATCTCGCGCAGCCGCTTCTTGCCGTAGAGGTAGTCGCCGTTTTCGGAACGGTCGCCATTGGAGGCAGCCCAGGACACCACACGTACCACTTCCGGCCGCTCTTCATCGATCAGGTGCAGCAGTTCATCCTTGATGCGCTGATGCCCCTGCGGGGTCATGTAATTCTTGCTGCCGGGCGGAATGGCCGGCAAGGCGATCTCGTCATCGTCGTCGGCACCGTCGGATTCTTTTACAAAAGCCTTGTTCATGCTGGAGTGGAGTTGGTATGCAGGTTTGCGCTTATTGTAGCCGCATGCGGGGGCGTGCAACGGTACAGTTGCGTCCATTAATGCGCGTAGCACTGTGTCAGGCTCGCCCTTTGCGGCGCACTCGGCGATAATCTGCACTCGCGCCTGCGCATGCTCTCCATGCCAGGTCCTCCAACTCGCCTGCTTGCGCCCATGTCTTCCATCGCTCCCCGCTATCGCATCGGTCTCATTGCCAACCGCGCCCATCAGGACGCTTCCGATTCCGCCCTGGTCCAGTTGCTGACCGGCTCGCGCCATCGCATCGAAAGCCTGCAACCTGAACTGATCGTGGTCGGCCGCACGCTCGATGCCATCGGCCAGATGAATCTGCTGCCCGGCTACGAACACCTGGTACGCTTTCCCTATGGTCGTCATGGCGGCCTGATGAAGCTGGTCTCGCGCACCGTCGATCCCGATCCGGAGCGCACCCTCGATGCCGTGATCTACCTGATCGACCCGGTCGATCCCTCCTCCACCTTCCCGGAAGCGGTGGCCCTGAAGCGCCAGTGCGTGATCCACGGCAAGCCCTTCCTCTCGACCCTGGCGGGCGCCCAGGAATGGTTCGAGCTGGAAGCCCTGGCCAACGGTGCGGCACCGGACAGTTTCCTGGATGATCGCTTCCATCTGCAAGACGAAGGGATTGCCCTCATCGCCCACGACGCCATGAAGACGCGCATGTTGGAACTGGCCGAAAAGCACTTCGAGGTGCTCGACCAGTTCGCCTTCCGCTGCGCCACCGGCACCACCGGCGGCCTGCTCAACCAGTTGGCCATGAAGAAGAAGGGTGAAGCGGGCCGCCACTGGGTCAAGCCCTTCCTCTCCGGCCCCCTTGGAGGCGATGCCCAGATCGCCGAACTGATCCTCGAACGTCAGTGCCGCCGCGTACTGTTCCTCGAAGACCCGCACGTAGCCCGCCAGCACGAAGCCGATATCCAGCTGCTGGAACGCGCCGCCCGCACCGTCACCGGCTACGCCTCCTGCATGAGCGACGTGAAATGGGGGGACCGCTGGCTCTCGCTCATCAAGGCGCGCGCCGTCTGATTGCCGGATGACTGACGCCACTGCGCCGCCGCGTCGGCCCTCCCGCTGGCGCCGACGCCTGCTGGCCCCCTTGATCTACACGGCGGCCCTGTTGCTGATGCTGGAAGAATGGCTATGGGAGGCTACCGAGGCCGTACTGGCGCGTATCCCCGACTGGCCCTGGCTGGTCCGCCTGCAGCGCTGGGTGGAACGGCGCTCACCCTATGCGGCACTGGCGGTCTTCCTGGCGCCGACCTTGCTGCTGCTGCCGGTGAAGATCCTGGCACTGCTGTCGATCACGCACGGCCACCCTACCCTGGGCCTGATCATCGTGCTGGCCGCCAAGGTGCTGGGCACAGCCCTGGTGGCGCGCATCTATGCACTGACAAAGCGCAGCCTGTTGTCGCTGGCATGGTTCCAGCGCTATCACGACCGACTGCTCGCGCTCAAAGCCAGGCTCACGGCGCAATTGCAAGCCACGGCGCTGTGGCAGCGGGTGCAGCGCCTGCTGCGGGCGGTGAAGACCTCCATCGCCACCCTCAGACACACACTGGCGGCCCGCATGACCACCGCGCCTACAGCGCCGTCAGCCCGGCTGTTGCGGCTGCTGCGCCGGCTGGTGGCCCGCATGCGTAGCAAGTAGATTCAGGTTTCTGATCGCAGAAATGAAGCGGGCTGCAAAAATGCAGCCCGGATTTTCATGGCGATATGGGTTCTCCGTCGGCAACGGCGGGCTCAGTCATCGTCGTCATCGTCATCGATGTAGCCTTCCGGAGGGGCAGCCATCTGCATGGTGGCATGCTGACCGATGTTGTTGTTGGCGATACTGTTGCCCCACTCAAAGGCCTGTTTTTCGGCGGCAAAGAAATCGTCCGCCGACAGATGCAGCTCTTCCAGCAGGCGCTGCATCTCGGCCTGGTCGGGGGCGCGCAGCTCGGTGCACTCCACCAGGCGCAGCACGGTGCCATAGAAGCCGGTGCGGCGCAGCAGCGCTTCACGGATCTCGGTGCTGACGGTAATCTGGCGCAGCACGGCCTCCATGCTCATGCCGAAGAGTGCATCGACCAGTGACATGATGCCGACCGTGAAGGCCATCTCCGACATCTTGCGACGACCCGGGCGAATCCTGGCGGTGATCAGTTCGAGCATCTTGCCGCGCGTGGCCGCCAGGATCATCAGCGGCGACATGGCATGGGCGCGATCCTTGTCGGTATTGGCAAACAGCAGGATCTGCAGCCAGCGCTTGAGCTGTCGGCGACCCAGCACGATCAGCGCCTGGCCCAACGAATCGATGAATTTCTGAAAACCGTAGACGGGCGTGTTCACCAGCCGCAGCAGCGTCAGCGACAAGGCCACGTCGCGCTTGATGTAACGCACGATCTCGGCATTGTCGACATTGCGCACCAGAAGGGTCAAGAGGTGCATGATGATCATCTTCGAGGCTTCCAGCTTCTTGCCCTGGAGGATCATCGGCTTGGCGAAGTAGTATCCCTGGAAGTAGTCGAAACCGAAGGTCATGCAGTCATTGAACACTTGCAGGCTCTCGACCTTCTCGGCCAGCAGTTCCTTCTGCGCCCGCTTGAAGTGCACCGACAGCTTGAGCAGCTTGCTGGGATCAACTTCCATGACATCGATCTTGATGATCTTCACCAGCGGCAGCAGCTCTTCGATCTCCTGCGATTCGGCCACCACGTCGTCCAGCGCAAAGACGTAACCGGCCGCCACCAGTTCACGCACCCGCATCACCAGCTCGGGCGTCACGCGCACTGTCTCCAGGATCTCCAGCACCACCTTGTCGGCCGGCAGGAAATAGATGAAGTCGCTCATCAGCACAGCTGCATCGACATTGATGAAGCCGTGCAGATTGCCGATCACGTTGGACAGCCCCAGCTCGGACGCATGGGCAATCACGGCTGCGGTGGCCGTGACGTCATCCTTCACATTGGCCGGACCGAAGGCGGCACTGCGAAACAGCAGTTCGTAGCCGATCAGGTCTTGCTCACGGCTCAGGATGGGCTGGCGCGCCAGGAAGAAATCCAGGGCCTGGTGTGCGGGAAGGGGCGATGCGGTTGGGTCGGCGGACTGGTCTGACATGGTTGTTCTTCTACGGGCCCCTGGTGTTGCGATCTATCTTGACGTGCAGCAATCCGCTTATTGTATGCCGATTTGGCATGGTTTCAGCGACATTGCCGCCAGTCCCGGTGAAAAAATCACGAATATTCACACGCCAGACCTGCATGGCTCAGTTTTCGCCCGATTCGAGCAGATACTCTGCGCTGTCGTCCACGCCCAGCACCTCGATCAGGTAGGGCATGACTTCCTTCAACTGCGCCTCCAGGGTCCAGGGCGGGTTGAGGATGAACATGCCGCTGTTGTGCAGGCCGAAGCCATCCGGCGCCGGGCCATGGATGGCCAGGGTGACATTGAGCCAGCTTTTGGCGCCCAGGCGCTTGAGACGCTCGGGCAACTGACGTGATTCATTGCGTTGCAGGACCGGGTACCAGACCGCGTAGGTGCCGGTGGGGAAGCGGGTGAGCGCATCGGCCAGTACCTGGGCCACATGGGTGTAGTCACGCTTGTCTTCATAGGGCGGGTCGATGAGCACCAGGCCGCGCCGCGAGGGCGGCGGCAAGAGCGCCTTGAGCCCCTGGAAACCGTCTCCCCGATGCACCATCACCCGCTTGCCGCGCGCGGACGGACGCTGGCCCTGGGCGGCGGCGTGGGCTTCGAGCTTGCGGAAGTTGTCTTCCAGCACCTTCACTTCGCTGGGGTGCATTTCGAACAGGCGCAGGCGATCCTGCTCGCGCATGGTCTTCTCGGCGCAGTAGGGCGAACCGGGGTAATAACGCATCTTGCCGCTGGGATTGAGCGACCTGACCAGATCGACATATTCCTTCACCACCGCCGGCAGGTCCTTGCGCTCCCACAGCTTGGCGATGCCGGTTTCATATTCGGCGTTCTTGCTGGCGTAATCTCCATCGAGCGCGTAGACGCCCGCGCCGGCATGGGTGTCGATGACCATGTAGGCAGTGTCTTTCTGCCCGAGATAGCGCATCAACTGGATGATCACCATATGCTTCAGGACATCGGCATGGTTGCCGGCGTGAAAAGCGTGGCGATAACTCAGCATGGAAAATTCACTTCTAGGATGGGGGTTGAAATCGGATGACGCACGGATGCGAATGCAGTTTGCGCCAAGACCACCGATAAGGCGGAAACGTTTCGCATTTTATCAAGGATAAGTGAGCAGTTGTCGGACTACTCTGTCATTGTTACAAACAACGCCTGCCGCAGCGCTCCGCCCTGCACTGGTGCGGGTCGCTGCGGATGCGCGCCGACATCCTCAGTTGCCGGCGCGATCAAGGCGGAAATAGGCATCCAGCAGCGAGGTCTTGAAGACCACGCCCAGCAGGCGCGGATCGTCGGCGCTGGCGATCACCGGCAGGCGCTCGCCCTGGTGATCGAGGAACAACTGCAGCGCTTCGCCCAGGGACATGTCAGGCGTGACCTCATGCAGGAAATGCGGCCGCAGGAAATCGCGCGCCACGCGGCCTGTCGCTTCCTTCTTGTCCAGCAGCCAGGAGGTGATGTCCTGCAAGGCCACCACACCCTGGTAGCGCTCTTGCGCATCGACGATGTAGACATACTTGACCGGATACTTCAGGAACAGCGCGCTGAGCTCTTGCAGACTGGCCGTCTCGGGCAGTACCGTCTCGGCCGGCCGGATCAGCTCGCTCATCTGGGTGCCGCGCAGGCGCAGTCGCTCCTCGTTGTCATGGTGGCGCTTGAGGGTGATCTCGTACATCGAGCGACCATCGACGCTGCGCGCCACCACATAGGCCACCACGCAGGACAGCATGAGCGGCAGCACGACCTGATAGCTCAGGGTCATCTCGAAGATCATCAGGATGGCCATCAGCGGCGCATAGGACGCCGCCGCCAGGAAGGCTCCCATGCCCACCATGGCATAGGCGAAGGGCTGCGACATGTGGAAGGGCAGCAAGGCCTGCGCGGCATCGCCGAACAGGTAGCCCACCGCCGCACCGACGAAGAGCGTGGGCGTAAAGATACCGCCGACCGCCCCCGATCCGACCGTGATGGCCGTGGCCAGCACCTTGACCACCAGCACCACCAGCACTGCCTGCCACAGCCAGGTGGTATGCAGCAGCGAATTGACCAGGCTGTAGCCATTGCCCCAGACCTCCGGCACCTCAACGGAGATCAGCCCCACCAGCAGGCCACCCACGCCCAGTCGCACCGGCAGCGGCAGCCTGAACCTGGCGAAACCCTGCTTGCCCAGTTCGAGCACGCGCAGGAACTGCGGCGCCAGAATCCCGGCCAGCACGCCCAGCACCAGAAACAGCAGCACTTCCCAGCCGCCGATCTCGGGGAAATACGGCATCTGGTAGCTGGCGCGGTAGCCGGGCAGTTCGCGCATGGTGATGTTGGCCACCACCGAGGCCACCACGACAGGGCCGAAGCTTTCCATGACCAGCGAACCGAGCACAATCTCCGTAATGAAGAAAGCGCCCGCGATGGGCGCGTTATAGGCCGAGGTAATGCCCGCTGCGGCCCCGCAGGCCACCAGCAGGCGCAGGCGAGATGAAGGAAAATGCGAAAACTTGCCCATCAGCGATGCACACAGTGCCGACAGTTGCACCATGGGACCTTCGCGACCGATGGAGCCGCCCGAGGCAATCGAGGCCAGCGAGGAAATGCTGCGCAAGAGCGTATTGCGCACGGGGATGGCGCCATCGCCGATGGCCACCGCTTCCATGTAGTCGCCGCCGTTACCGGCTGGCGTGCGCTTGGCCCAGACCAGGAACAAGCCGGCGACCACCCCGCCACAGGCCGGCAGCAGCAGGCGCACCGGCCAGGACAAACTCTTGGCGATATCGACGAAGCTGCCATCGTGACCGGTCAGCCAGATCTGCAGCAGCGCAATACATTCGCGGAAGGCAATCGTGGCCAGCGCACCGACGAAGCCGGCCAGCGCGCCCCACAGCAGCATGGAATGGTTTTCTGACACGCGGCAGGCATTCAAGACGCGTAGCCGGGACTTGATCCAGAGTTCACGCATCGTGACCGTCACCCTCTTCATCGCGCGCTGCATGGCCGGCGTCGTCAGGGGCGCGCATGAGCCCCTGCAGATGCGCGAGATCGGCGGCAATGCTGGCCGCGGCCTTTTTCTGCATGCGGCGATAGCGCGCCAGCACTTCCTGCCCCAGCTCGGTCACCGCCGCCCCGCCCCCGCGTGCGCCCCCGGTGGCGGTGGCCACCAGCGCACTGGCAAAACAGCGGTTCATCTCCTCCACCAGCAGCCAGGCACGCCGATAGGACATCTGCATCTCGCGCGCCGCCGCGGAAATCGAACCGGTCTGCGCGATCGCCTGCAGCAGGTCGGCCTTCCCCGGGCCGAAGGCAATGGTCTGCCCCTGCATCACGCGCACTCTTAGGGTCTTGGAATCATTCATGCGCGTGATTGTACTAGCGGGCAGACAAAGCGGCGAGGCAGCTGCACGCAATTGACGTTCGTTATATCCTTGCGTATATTTCGCCGACTTGACTTGCTTCGCTTTTCTGCCTTTTTCTTCAGTTGTCACGACCAAGGACTGCATCATGTTGAAAACCGCCCGCCTCAAGGCCGCCCTGGGCGCCGCCTGCGCCGCCACGCTGCTGCTGGCTACTACCAGCGCGCACGCCACCGACCTGGTGGTGTCGGCGGCAGCCAGCCTGACCAATGCCTTCAAGGAACTGGCACAGAGCTTCGAACAGCAGCATCCCGGCGTGAAGGTCATTACCAACTTCGGCGCCTCCGACATCCTCATGCAGCAGATCGTGCGCGGCGCTCCGGCTGACGTCTTCGCCTCGGCCGACCAGACCGCCATGGACAAGGCCGTTGCCGCAAAGGCCGTGGACCCGGCCACGCGCAAGACCTTTGCCGCCAACCAGATCGTGCTCATCGTCCCGCACGACGCCAGGGAGCAACCGGCCACGCTGGCCGACCTGACCGGCACGGCCTACCAGCGCATTGCCCTGGGCAATCCGGCCTCCGTCCCCTTCGGCCGCTACACCAAGGCAGCGCTGGAGCAGGCCGGACTGTGGACGCAAGTACAGGCCAAGGGTGTGCTGGCCGAAAACGTGCGCACCAGCCTGGACTACGTGGCGCGTGGCGAGGTCGATGCCGGCTTCGTCTTTGCCACCGATGCGGCCATCATGCCCGACAAGGTCAAGGTCGCCCTGCGCATCCCGTCCACCACCCCGGCCACCTACCCCATCGCCGTGACCTCTGGTAGCCGGCAACAGGCGCTGGCGGCACAGTTCGTGGCCCATGTGCTGTCGGCCAACGGACAGGCGGTGCTGATGCGCTACGGTTTCCAGAAACCCTGAAGCCCCGACGCGGCGCGCCTGATGCACCCGGTCTGGATACCCCTGCTGCTCTCGCTGAAGGTCGCGGGACTGGCCACCCTGCTCAATCTGGTGCTGGGCGTGGCGGCGGCCTTCGGCCTCTCGCGCTGGCGTTCGCCGCTGCGCGACTTCATCGATTCGGTATTGACCCTGCCGCTGGTGCTGCCGCCGACCGTACTGGGCTATTACCTGCTGGTGCTGTTCGGCCGCCGTGGCGCGCTGGGCGCCTGGCTGGAGCAATGGGGCATCGAGCTGGTCTTCACCTGGCAGGGGGCGGTGCTGGCCTCCACCGTCGTGGCCTTTCCGCTGGTACTCAAGGCGGCGCGGGCGGCCTTCGAGAGCGTGGATCACCAACTGGAGGATGCCGCCCGCGTACTGGGCGTGTCCGAAGCGGGCGTGTTTTTCCGCGTCAGCCTGCCGCTGGCTGCGCGCGGCATCACGGCCGGCGTGCTGCTGGCCTTCGCGCGCGCGCTGGGCGAGTTCGGTGCCACGCTGATGGTGGCGGGCAACCTGCCGGGGCGCACGCAAACCCTGTCGGTCGCCATCTACGAAGCCGTGCAGGCCGGTGACGACGGCACGGCCACCTTCCTGGTCGTGGTGACCTCGCTCACCAGCATCGTGCTGTTGATGCTGGCCGGGCGTCTGATGCCGGACCGCGCGCGGCTGCCGCTCCGTTAAGATTCTTCCTCTTTTCTCCTGTTACCTGAACGATCACGTGAGCGTCGACCTCCACCTCCAGAAGCAACTGCGCGCCGCCGACCGGGTCTTTTCGCTCGATATCACCCTCGCCTCGGACAGTCAGCGCATCGTGCTCTACGGTCCCTCGGGCTCGGGCAAGAGCCTCACGCTCAAGGCCATCGCCGGACTCATGCGGCCTGACAGCGGCCACATCCGCGTGCAGGGACGCTCGCTCTTCGACAGCGCGCAAGGCATCGATGTACCGGTGCAGGAGCGCAACGTCGCCTATCTGTTCCAGGATTACGCCCTCTTCCCGCATCTGACGGTGGCGCAGAACATCGCCTTCGGCCTGGCGCGCGGCAGTTTCAACCTGCTCCACCCGGCGCAACATCCCAAGGTACGCCAGTGGCTGCAGGCGTTTGAACTGGAAGCCATCGCCCACAGCCGCCCGGCCCAGATCTCCGGCGGCCAGCGCCAGCGGGTGGCGCTGGCGCGGGCGCTGGTGGCCGAACCGGACATGCTGCTGCTGGACGAACCCTTCTCGGCCCTGGATCTGTCGCTGCGCCAGCGCATGCGCAGCGAGCTGGCCGAGCTGCAAACCCGGCTGCAGGTGCCGATGCTGCTGATCACGCACGATCCGGCCGATGTACAAGCACTGGGGCAGACCGTCTTCGAACTGCGCGACGGTCGCCTGCATCACGGCTGATCGCCCCAACAGGGACGAAAAAAAGCCGCACTCTTGTGGAGTACGGCATCAAGTTCGGGGATCGCCCCACCGGCCCGCGCAAGGATGCGGGCCGGTTTTCCTCACACACATTCACTCAGGACTCGGAACTGTCTCGCTTCAGGCCGCCTTCTTGGCCTTGTCATCGAAGAATTGTTCATCTTCGGTCGAACCGTGCAGCGCCGTGGTCGACGACTGGCCTTGCTGGATGGCCTGGGTCACGGCATCGAAGTAGCCGGTGCCGACTTCGCGCTGGTGCTTCACCGCGGTAAAGCCCTTGGAGGCGGCAGCGAATTCGGCTTCCTGCAGTTCCACGAAGGCCGACATCTGGTTGCGGGCATAGCCATGGGCCAGATTGAACATAGAGTAGTTCAGCGCATGGAAACCGGCCAGCGTGATGAACTGGAACTTGTAGCCCATGGCGCCCAGCTCGCGCTGGAACTTGGCGATGGTGGCATCGTCCAGGTTCTTCTTCCAGTTGAAGGACGGCGAGCAGTTGTAGGCCAGCAGCTTGCCCGGGAACTTGGCATGGATGGCTTCAGCGAAGGTCTTGGCGAAAGCCAGGTCGGGCTTGCCGGTTTCACACCAGACCATGTCCGCATACTCGGCATAAGCCAGGCCACGCGAGATCGCCTGATCAATGCCCGGATGGGTCTTGAAGAAACCTTCGACGGTGCGCTCGCCCGACAGGAAGGGCTTGTCGTTGGCATCCACGTCGGAGGTCAGCAGGTCGGCGGCTTCGGCATCGGTACGGGCGATCACCAGGGTCCTGGTGCCCATGACGTCAGCGGCCAGACGGGCGGCGTTGAGCTTTTCACAGGCTTCGCGGGTCGGCACCAGCACCTTGCCACCCATGTGGCCGCACTTCTTGACCGAAGCAAGTTGGTCTTCGAAGTGCACGCCAGCGGCACCGGCTTCGATCATGGACTTCATCAGTTCGAAGGCATTCAACACGCCACCGAAACCGGCTTCGGCATCGGCCACGATGGGCGCGAAGAAGTCGATGTCGTCACGGCCTTCGGACCACTGGATCTGGTCGGCGCGGGCGAAAGTATTATTGATGCGCTTGACCACCATCGGCACCGAGTTGGCCGGGTACAGCGACTGGTCGGGATACATTTCACCGGCCAGGTTGGCGTCGCCGGCCACTTGCCAGCCAGACAGGTAGATCGCCTTCAGACCGGCCTTCACCTGCTGCATGGCCTGGTTGCCGGTCAGCGCGCCCAGGGCGTTGACGAAGGGTTCGTTGTGAACCAGGTTCCAGAGCTTGTCGGCACCGCGCTTGGCCAGGGTGTGCTCGATTTGCAGCGAGCCGCGCAGGCGGACCACGTCGGCTGCGCTGTAGTTGCGCTTGATGCCCTTCCAGCGCGGGTTCTCTGCCCAATCGCGTTCCAGGGCCTGGATTTGCTGTTCACGTGTGCTCATGTGGATCTCCTTGTTGGTCAATATGAAGTGGCTTGAAACCGGATGAAATCGTTGATTCCATGACTTCATAGTAGGCCTGGCGGCGCGGAGCAACAATGTCTTATATAAGATATCTGTAAAATTTTTATACCAATTAAATCAATGACTTAAACGCTCTATTTTGCGATACGAAACGAAAATCCGGAGAATGAAAAAGAATTTTGATGCAGCGCACTCGAGCTTTTCACAATACGAAATGGCGATTTCGTATCGTAAAAAAGACGCCGATATGAAACCTCTTGCACGCGTATTGTTCATAGCAACGCGATCATTGATGATGCTTTTTACCGATCCGGGCCGCCAAGGCGGTACGAAATCAGCTTTTTTGTTCATCTTTCCGCTTGTTTAACTGTCTTTCTTCACCCGATGCACTCGGGTTGTCTAATTGGAAAAGAAGGCAGAGAATAAGCCCCTGACTCATTCTAGAAACGGCGATGCAACGCCGCCCTGTCTACATGCACTACGCCCTGGACATTCGCACCTTCCTCTTCAGTCATTATTTCTATACGGGTGTGCGGATCGCGATCGGGGTGGTCGGCCTGACCCTGCTGGTGTTCAACGTGGCCGACATGCCGACCACGATGACGGTCTTCCTCGGTGCACTCTGTACCAGCCTGATGGACCTGCCCAGCCCGCTGCGCCACAAGTTCAACGAAATGCTGGCCGGGGTGCTGCTCTGTACCGTGGTCATGCTGGTCATCAGCCTGTGCGCGCCGGTGCCCTGGCTGGTCAGCGCCATGATGGTGGTGGTGAGCTTCTTCGCCAGCATGATGGTGGTCTACGGCAAGAAGACCATGCCGCTGCAGTTCGCCGCGCTCATGGTGATGACCCTGTCGATGGAAAACCAGGTACCCATCACCGATGCCTTCCTGCATGCGGCCCTGTTTCTGGGCGGCGGGCTGGGTTACCTGGCCTATTCGATGACGGTGTCGTGGTTCCTGCGCCGCCGCATCAAGCAGCAGGTACTGGCCGAGGCGCTCTTCGAGCTGGCGCGCTACCTGCGCATCAAGGCCGACTTCTACGATGTCAGGCATGACCTGGCCAGCCAGTTCAACCAGCTGGTGCGCCAGCAGATCGTGGTGGCCGACAAGCAGCAAGCCTCGCGCGACCTCATTCTGCGCGACCTGCATACCAAGCAGGATGGCCTGCTGGTGCAGGTGCACCTGTCGATGCTGGAGCTCTATGAACAGGTGCTCTCGACCCACGCCGACTATGCCTTGCTGCGCCAGCACTTCGGCGAGTCCGACGTGATGATCTTCCTGCGCGACCTGGCGACCAAGGCGGCGCAGGATATCGAATCGATCGCCTATGCGATTACCCGCAAGAAAGCTTCCGAACCCAGCGTGAACTACAAGGCCGAACTGCGCGCCGTGCAGTTCGAGATGCAGGAACTGGCCCAGCCCGGGCCGCGCCAGGCATCCCGGGAAGCCCTGACCCTGCTGCGGGTGACCTACAACAAGATCGGCGACATCATTGAATTCATCGGCCAGTTGCACCAGGCCACGCAGAACCCGGTGGATCCCTTGCCCATCCTGCCGGGCTCGGACATGACGCCCTTCCTGACCCAGCAGAAATTCAAGTTCAACATGCTGCTGGTGAACCTGCGCTGGCAGTCGCCGATCTTCCGCTTTGCCATCCGCGTGGCGCTGGCGGTGACCACGGGCCTGTGGATCGCCGACCACCTGCCCTACATGTCGCACGGCTACTGGATCGTACTGACCATCGTCATCATCCTCAAACCCAATTTCAGCGCCACCAAGCAGCGCATGTCGGACCGCCTGATCGGCACCATCATCGGCTGCCTGATCACCATGCTGATCCTGCGCTTCGTGCACAATCCGCTGGGCCAGCTGGCGGTCCTGTTTGCCGCCAGCGTGGCCGCGCCCGCTTTCACCTACATCAAGTACCGTTACACCGCCATTGCCGCCTCGGTGCAGATTCTGATGCTGCTCAACCTGCTGGTGCCGGCCGGGCATCAGGGCGTCATCGGCGAGCGGCTCATCGATACCATCATCGGGGTGCTCATCGCCACGGTCTTCAGCTACGTGCTGCCGGCCTGGGAGTACCGCGACCTGCCCAAGCTGCTGCGCAACGTGCTCAAGGCCAGCCAGCGCTATCTGACGGCCAGCCGCGACCTGCTGGAAGGCAAGGTCAAGGATGACTTCTTCTACCGGGTCTGCCGCAAGGGCTTCATGGACAGCCTGGCCGCGCTCATCTCGGCCCTGGTGCGCATGATGGACGAACCGGCCACCAAACAGCGCGCCGTACGCGAACTGAACCGCTTCATCGTGCAGAACTACCTGGTGGCGGCCCACATCGCCGCCTTGCGCCTGATGCTGCGGCGTCATCAGGAGAACATGCCGCACAGCGCAGTGACCCGGCTGATCGAAGAAACCTACCTCGAAGCCAGCCAGCACCTGGCCGAAGCCCAGCGCCTGCTGGCACCCCAGCCGAGAAAGCGCGGCGGTGCCGTGGTGGTGGCGCCCGAGGCCGCCGAGGACAAGGCCCTGTCGGGCAAGATCGAACTGATCGGCCCGGTCGCGCCGGAACCGGTGCCGGTCGAAGCCAGCGCCTGGTCAGGCTGGGACAACCTGCGCCGCCGTACCAGCCTGCTGAATCAGGATCTGAAGGAAATTGTCAGCCAGACTGCGGCCATCGATCAGGTACTGCGCAAGGCGCCGGACTGAGCGGCTGCGCGGGCAGGAACAAAGGCCCGCGCGTGGCGGGCTTGCGGGTGTACCAGGGAAACTGAAGAAAAACGCTCAAAGTTGGCTGCGCGACACCAGCACTCCATCCACATCGGCATAGATCCAGTCGCCGGGATGCACGGCCACGCCGGCAATGCCGACCTTGATATCGGCATCCCCTGCCCCCTTGCGGAAACTGCGCTGCGGATGGGTGGCCAGTGCCCGGATACCGACCTCGCAGGCATTGAGTTCAGCCGCATCGCGCACACAGCCATTGACCAGGATGCCGGCCCAACCGTTGTCCTGGGCCAGTTGCGCCAGGTTGCCACCGACCAGCGCGCAGCGCAGACTGCCGCCGCCATCGACCACCAGCACCTGACCATTGCCCGGGGTCTCCAGGGTTTTGCGCACCAGCACGTTGTCCTCGAAGACCTTGAGCGTCCTGGCCGGACCGGCGAAGACCTGCCTGCGGCCGAAGGAGGCAAAGATCGGTGGCAATACGTGCAGCGTCCCGGCGGCCAGCTTGTCTTCGTTGGCGTCGCACAGGTCGCAGGTGGCAAAGCTGGCAAGGGTCATGAATTTCTCCGGAACGTTCGATGGGATGGATGGGATGGTCGGGAGCTGCGGCTGCGGTTACACCGACAGGATGCGATGCAGGCGCTTCTGGTCGAACATACGTGAATCGGCCACCCGCAGCAAGGTTTCCACATCCAGGCCGTCGTCCGGGTAGAGCGACACGCCCACCGACGCGTCCACGGTGTAGCGCTGGCCATCGCGTCCCTCGATGGGCTTGTTGACGGCGTGGCGGATCTTGTCGGCAATGCTGCGCGCCACTTCCATCTCGGTCACGCCATGCAGGTAGACGACGAATTCATCACCGCCGAAGCGCGCCACCGAATCATCATGGCGCAGGCTATGCTGCAAACGATCGGCGATGGCGATGAGGACCTTGTCGCCCTCGTCGTGGCCGTATTCATCGTTGACCGCCTTGAAGCGGTCGAGATCGATGAAGAGCAAGGCGAAATGCAGTGGTACGGCCTGCGAGCTGTTGCGACGGCGGAAATCGATCTGGGCGATCAGCGAATCGCGATTGAGGACGTTGGTGAGGCGGTCGGTGCGCAGGTTGCGCTCCATTTCCACGAAGCTTTGGGCGAGCTGGCCGATTTCATCGTTGCGGTCGATATTGAGCGCCGGGAAGGGGCTGCCGTTGCCGATGCTCTTGGCCGCCAGGGTCAGCTTGCGGATGTCGCGCAGCACCCAGCGCAGGAGCAGGAAACCGATCACGAAGGTCAGGCAGACCGCCATCAGGCCCAGGACCAGGGTCTGATAGACACCGCTGGTCACCGATCCCAGGAAGTCCGAGCGCGGTGCCGCGCTGATGGCAAGCCATGCCAGCCCGGCCGGATCGCGCACCAGGCGGAACGCCACCTCGATCTTGCTGCCCTGGCTACGTGCGCCCAGCAGGACCAGCCTGTCGGGCTCGCCCGGGTGCACGCTCAGGTAGCGCCGCACCTCCTCATAGGCTTGCCGAACCAGCAGCGAGCTGCTCTGGCTGGCATTGAGCCGCAAGGGTTCGCCGCCACCCTCGCCGGCCTGGTAGATCGGTTCATCCAGGGAGGTGGCCACCATATCTCCCTTCAACTCGGTGACAAAGGCGACCCCCTGCGCGCTCAGCGGTACCTGGCGCAACAGATCGGTCAGCTGCTGCAGGCCGATGCTGCTGTTGGCCACGCCCAGCAGGCTGCCGTCCTCGGCGTAGATCGGCTTGGACAGGTTGATGCCGACAATGGCCTTGTTACGGTAATCCACATAGACCGGTGACCAGGTCTCCCGCCCTTGCTGCACTGCCTGCAGATACCAGGGCCGCTTGCGTGGTTCGTAGTCCTGCACGGCGGTGAGCTTCATCTCGGTGCCGGGACCACGCAGGTAATACACGAAATTCTTCTCGCCCGGCTCGCGCACGCTGTACATGAACAGCGAAGGCTGCTCCTGCTTGATCCCCAGGAAACTCCCGTCGGCGCCGCCGAAATAGACGTAGCTGGGCGCGTCGAAGAGCGAATTGGCCAACCACAGGCGGTCTTCCAGCTCCTTGCGACTCTTGGGGAAAGGCAGCGCAGCGGGCGCCTGCCCGGCCTCGGCCGGCGGTACCGGCGGCGGTGCGATCACGTTGAGGGTTTCGCGGGCACCCATGGTCTGCCGGGTGATGGCCTGGCTCACGCGCCCCATCACTTCGGTGAGCGCATTGCGCGCCAGGACCTCGGTGGCGTCATCGCCGGCCCGATACAGAAACCAGCCGATGGTCAGCATCAGGCAGACCATCAGGAAGATGAACGGCAAGATGAACAGCCGCTGCAGGGACGATCGCTTCAGAATCGCCCCCATACGCCGGTGCTGCTGACGTGACCGCAATTGACGGATATGACCATGAATTCCTTGCTGCCAGCATGGCAAACCGACCCGGCCGCAGCCGCGCTGGCTTGCATCTTTCATCGATGGCGCACCGGTCTCGATAATTCAGGCGCGTCCCCCTAAGAGTGAAGTAAATATCACATTCCCCCTCGCTCGGGGAGGTTTTTTTGCAATGCGGCGTAATAAAGCACGACCGTCAACCTCGCCAGGACCCGCACTGGGCGCGGAGGAATGGAAATTCACCTGGCATTCTAAATGTATTACAACTTTCGGGAACGCCTGTCCAACACCAGGACTTGTCCTTGCACCTTTATTGCCACAAGCGTCATAAAAAAGCGGCGGGACATGAACATGTACCCGCCGCTTCTGCCCCTGCCGGCGCAGGGGCCTTCACCTCGATGACGCAGGCCCGGGCCTGCTCCTTCAAGCCTTGCTGAAGACCAACTGGCCGTTTTGCACCGCCACGTGGACCACGTCCTTGGGACCGAACTGGCCGGCCAGGATCTGCTTGGACAGCGGGTTCTCGATCTCCTGCTGAATGGCGCGCTTGAGCGGTCGGGCACCGTAGACCGGATCGAAGCCGGCCTCGGCGATCTTCTGCAGGCCGGCCTCGCTGATCTCCAGGCCGATCTCCAGCTTGGCCAGGCGCTGCTCCAGGATGCGCAGCTGGATCTTGGCGATGGCGCCGATATTCTTGGCGTCCAGGGCGTGGAAGACCACGATCTCGTCCACCCGGTTGATGAATTCCGGACGGAAGTGCGTGCGCACCTCGGCCATCACTGCCAGCTTGACCAGCGCCGGATCGCTGTCTTCCATGCTCTGGATCTTGTGCGAACCCAGGTTGGAAGTCATGACGATCACGGTGTTCTTGAAGTCCACGGTGCGGCCCTGGCCATCGGTCATGCGGCCATCATCGAGCACCTGCAGCAGCACGTTGAAGACATCCGGGTGCGCCTTCTCGATTTCATCGAGCAGGATCACGCTGTAGGGCTTGCGCCGCACCGCTTCGGTCAGGTAGCCGCCCTCCTCGTAGCCGACATAGCCAGGCGGCGCGCCGATGAGACGGGCCACGGAATGCTTCTCCATGAATTCGCTCATGTCGATGCGGATCATGGCTTCCTCGGTATCGAAGAGATAGGACGCCAGCGCCTTGCACAGCTCGGTCTTGCCCACGCCGGTGGGGCCCAGGAACATGAAGGAACCGTAGGGCTTGCTGGGATCGCCCAGACCCGCGCGGGAACGGCGAATGGCGTCGGAGACGGCCACGATGGCCTCATCCTGGCCGACCACGCGTTCATGCAGCACGTCTTCCATATGCAGCAATTTTTCACGTTCGCCCTGCATCATGCGTGAGACCGGAATACCGGTGGCGCGCGCGACGATCTCGGCGATTTCTTCGGCGCCCACTTGCGTACGGACCAGCTTGGGCTTCTCGTTCTTGACGCCTGCCGCATCCTTCTTGTTCTGCACTTCCAGGGCGGCTTCCAGCTCGGCCAGCTTGCCGTACTTCAGTTCGGAGACCTTCTGCCAGTCGCTCTTGCGGGTGGCCTCTTCCATCTGCAGGCGCACCTTCTCGATTTCTTCCTTCAGTTGCTGGCCGCCCTGGGCAGTCGATTTCTCGGCCTTCCAGATTTCTTCCAGGTCGGCATATTCGCGCTCGAGCTTCTCGATCTCTTCCTCGATCAGTTGCAGGCGCTTCTGCGAGGCTTCGTCCTTCTCGCGCTTGACGGCTTCGCGCTCGATCTTCAGCTGGATCAGGCGACGGTCGAGCTTGTCCATGACTTCCGGCTTGGAGTCGATTTCGATCTTGATCTTGGAAGCGGCTTCGTCGATCAGGTCGATGGCCTTGTCCGGCAGGAAGCGGTCGGTGATGTAGCGATGCGACAGCTCGGCGGCCGCCACGATGGCCGGGTCGGTGATGTCCACGCCATGGTGCACTTCGTACTTTTCCTGCAGGCCGCGCAGGATGGCGATGGTGGCTTCCACGCTGGGCTCGTCCACCAGGATCTTCTGGAAGCGGCGTTCCAGCGCGGCATCCTTCTCGATGTACTGGCGGTATTCATCCAGGGTGGTGGCGCCTACGCAGTGCAGTTCGCCGCGCGCCAGGGCAGGCTTCAACATGTTGCCGGCATCCATGGCGCCTTCGGCCTTGCCGGCACCGACCATGGTGTGCAGCTCATCGATGAAGACGATGGTCTGACCTTCGTCCTGGGCGATTTCCTTCAGGACCGCCTTCAGACGCTCTTCGAATTCGCCACGATACTTGGCGCCGGCCAGCAGGGCCGCCATGTCCAGCGACAGCACGCGCTTGGACTTGAGGCTGTCCGGCACCTCGCCATTGACGATGCGCTGGGCCAGGCCCTCGACGATGGCGGTCTTGCCCACGCCGGGTTCGCCGATGAGTACCGGATTGTTCTTGCTGCGCCGTTGCAGCACCTGGATGGCGCGGCGGATTTCATCGTCGCGACCGATCACCGGGTCGAGCTTGCCGGCGCGGGCGCGCTCGGTCAGGTCCAGGGTGTACTTCTTGAGAGCTTCGCGCTGGCCTTCGTCCTGTTGCGAGGACACCGAGGCACCGCCGCGCACGGCCTTGATGGCGGCTTCCAGCGACTTGCGGGTCAGGCCGTTCTCGCGGGCGGCACGGCCGGCCTCGGACTTGTCGTCCGCCAGGCCCAGCAGCACCATTTCGCTGGCGACGAACTGGTCGCCATGCTTTTGCGCTTCCTTGTCGGCCAGGTTGAGCAAGGCCACCAGCTCGCGGCCGACCTGCACTTCGCCGCCGTTTCCGGACACCTGCGGCAGGCGCTTGACGGCCGCCTGCAAGGCCGTGGTCAGGCCATTGACGTTCACCCCGGCGCGCTGCAGCAGCGAGCGGGCGCCGCCGTCATCCTGGTTCAGCAGTGCCAGGATGAGGTGAACGGGTTCGATGTATTGATTGTCGTGGCCGACTGCCTGGGATTGCGCATCGGCCAGCGCTTCCTGCAATTTGGTGGTGAGTTTGTCGAGACGCATGGTTCGCTCCAATTTTTCAATGAGATGAAAGTTGGGCCTGCGCCTGCGATTTTCAAGCAATGATCGTGCCGTCCGTTTTGATCTGCATCAGGTCGCGCGGAGTGATCATCCGGCCAATGCACGATAGCTTGCAAACCCGGCAACACAGAGCACGATGGAACCCAGCAGATGCAGTCCGGAGTGGCCGATGGCCCACAGGTAATCACCGCGCTGCAACAGGATCATGGATTCGGCCGTGAAGGTCGAGAAGGTGGTCAGTCCGCCCAGCACCCCGGTGACGGCAAATAGCCGCCATTCGGGCGCCAGCGCCGGATGCTGCTCGAAATAGGCCACCAGGAAGCCGATCACGTAGGCGCCAATCCAGTTGGCCGCCAGCGTGCCCAGCGGCACGAAGTGACCGTCGACGTTCCAGACGACCGAAATACGCCAGCGCAGCCAGGCGCCCAATGCCGCTCCCATTCCCACTGCCAGCCATCCCATGGCGCTCTCCCTTGATTGATCAGGCCAGCTGGCCGCCGCGCAGCGCCAGGCCCTGCATTTCCTCGCGCAGGCTGCCCAGGCGTTCCAGGGCCTGATGATCTTCCTGCAAGGTCTTGTCCACCGTTTCGTGCATCCAGTCCACCCAGGTGCTGATCTTGGCATCCAGATACTGACGGGAAGGATACAGTGCATAGACGCCCATGTCCTGCAGGCGATGCTGCGGCAGCACCCGTACGATGGTGCCGGCGCGCAGGGCGTCCACCGCCGAATAGATGGGCAGCACGCCAATGCCCATGCCTTCGCGGATGGCGGTGAGCATGGCCTCGGCCACGTTGACCTGGAAATTGCTCTTGACGGCAATCACCGCCCCGCCTTCCGGCCCTTCCAGCACCCACTCGTCCAGCGGCGAGATGGGGCTCACCAGTTGCAGGCAGGCATGATTGAGCAGATCGGCCGGCTGCTGCGGCACACCGTATTTATCCAGATAGGCCGGTGCAGCGCACAGCATGCTGAAGGTGGTACCAAGCTGGCGGTAAATCAGGCCGGAATCGGGCAATTCGCGCGCCAGCACCAGCGAGACGTCATAGCCCTCTTCGAGCATGTCCGGAATGCGCTGGGCCAGCGTCAGTTCTACCGCCACGTCCGGATAGCGTTTGTGGTAGCCCGAGATCGACGGGATCACGTAGCGCTGCCCGAAGCTGGTCATGGCATGGATGCGCAGGCGCCCGGAGGGCTTGACGTAGGCCGCACTGGCCTCGGCCTCGGCTTCGTCGACATAGGCCATGATCTGCTGGCAGCGCAGCAGATAGCGTTCGCCCGCTTCGGTCAGGGCGATGCGCCGGGTGGTTCGGTTCATCAGGCGCGTGCGCAGATGACGCTCCAGATCGGCCACCGCCCGCGAGACATGGGCCGTAGTCAAGCCCATCTGCTGGGCCGCCTGGGTGAAGCTGCCAGCCTCGACCACGCGCGCGAACACGCGCATGTTTTGCAGGGTATCCATCGTTTTCCTATCACTGTACAAGGCGCAGGCATGCACAGACACAACACTGCCGGCAAAAAGACGCACTACGCCACGGCAGCATTGTTACTCAGAATGGAGCAATCATTATTGCTGTATTCGATATAAACCTTTGCCAAATAGCGGATTTTTTCTGAGATATTTACAAAATAGAATACGTAACTTCTGATATTTGCATATTTTTGGATAATTCCATGACACGTATCGCCTTCTCCAAGCTGCCCGCGCTGAGCGTCATTGCGCTTTCGCTGACAATGGCCGGCTGTGCCGACCAGGGCGGCATCCAGCCACAGGCCCAGGTGCGGGACGTGGCCGTGCTCGATGTCGGCCAGGCCATCAGCCGGGCCGCCAGCGAGGCCGGTTGGCCGCAGCGCGCCTGGTGGCAGGCCTACGGCGATGCGCAACTCGATGCGCTGGTGCTCCGCGCGGTGGCGGGCAATCCCGGCATGGCGGTGGCCGCAGCCCGTGTGCGCCAGGCGCAGTCGATGGCCGTGGTGGCGCATGCCGGTGAACTGCCCGGCGCCCAACTGGATGTGGCGGTCGGCCGCAAGGACTGGTCCGACAACGTCTATTACGGTGCAGCCTTCCGCGACAAGCTGACCTGGAACAACACGGCGACCCTGGGCCTGTCCTACAACGTCGACCTGTGGGACCGCAACAAGAACACCACCCTGCGCGCCCAGGATGAAATGCACGCCGTGGCCGCTGATGCACGCGCCGCCCAGTTGGACCTGGAAGGCAATGTGGTGCGCACCTATGTGCAACTGGCACTGCAATACGGGCTGCTGGAGAACACCGAAGCCATGCTCAAGCAAGAGCAGAATATCCTCGACCTGGCCCGGCGCCGCTTCACGGGTGGCCTTGGCACCCAGCTGGAGATCACCCAGGCCGAAGCGCCGCTGCCGGAAACCCGTCGTCAGATCGAAGCCCTGCAGGAAAACATCGCCCTGATCCGCAATCAACTGGCCGCGCTGCTGGGCGCCGGCCCCGGTGCCGCCGACGGCATCACCCGTCCGACCCTGCAGTTGCACAGCGCCCTCGGCCTGCCCAGCGTGCTGCCGGCTGATCTGGTGGGTCGCCGTCCGGACATCAGTGCCGCCCGCTGGCGCGTGGAGGCGGCGGCCAAGGGCATCTCGGTGGCCAAGGCGGCCTTCTATCCCAATATCAACCTGCTGGCCGGCATCGGCCCGGCGGCGGCGGGCGGCGGGCTGTTCTCCTTCCTCTCCGCGCCCAATCTGCAGACCACCTACGGCCCGGCCATCTCGCTGCCGATCTTCGAGGGCGGGCGCCTGCGCGGCCAGCTCGGCGCCGCCAGTGCCGGGTATGACATTGCGGTGGAGCACTACAACGGCCTGCTGTCGCAGGCCTTGAAAGGGATCTCCGACCAGGTCGTGACCCTGCAATCGGTAGTGCGCCAGCACAAGCAGGCGCAGGAATCAGTGCGGGCCGCACAGAAGAACGTGGACATCGCCACCCGTGCCTACCAGCGCGGCCTGACCGACTACCTCAACGTGCTGCATGCGCAAACCCAATGGCTGCGTCAGCAGCAGATCGTGCAGCAATTGCAGGCACAGCGACTGGCCGCCTTTGCGGCCCTGCAGACGGCGCTGGGGGGCGGCATCGACGATGAAGCACCAGCCAGGGTGGCGGCGCAATGAATACCCCTGCCCTTTCCCTGAAGGCCCAGTTGCGCGAGGCTGCCACCGACTGGTGGCGCAGCGATGCAGCAACCTGGGTCTATGTCTTCAAGATGGTCTTCGCCGGCCTGCTGGCACTGGGCATCGGCTATGGGCTGGACCTGGAATCGCCGCGCTCGGCGCTCATCACCGTGTTCATCGTCATGCAGCCGCAAAGCGGCATGATCCTGGCCAAGAGCTTTTATCGGGTCATCGGCACCCTGGTCGGCTCGGCAGCCATCGTGGTCTTCGTCGATCTGTTTGCACAGACACCGGAACTGTTCCTGCTGGCCTCGGCGCTGTGGATCGGTCTGTGTACCGTGGGCTCGGCCCATAACCGGAATTTTCGTTCATATGGCTTCGTGCTCTCGGGCTATACGGTCGCCCTGATCGGCCTGCCCTCGGCCCTGCATCCGGCCATCACTTTCGATTCGGTGATGACGCGCGTCAGCGAGATCATGGTCGGCATCGTCTGTGTCGGCCTGGTCAGCGCACTGGTGTTCCCGCAGGCCAGCGCACCGGGGCTGGTACGCGTCATCCGTGGCCGCTTCACGGCCTTCGTCGATCTGATCAGCGCCACGCTCGGCGGCAGCGCTGACCGCAAGCAGCTCGAAGCCGCCAATGCCCGCTTCGTGGGCGACATCATCGGGCTGGAGGCCATGCGCAGTTCGGCCATCTTCGAGGATCCCGAAGTACGTCTGCGCAGTGGCCGTCTCACACGCATGAACAGCGAGTTCATGGCCCTGTCCACCCGCATGCACGCATTGCACCAGTTGATGAACCGCTTGCACGCCAACCCGGCACCCGGCGCACAGGTGGTGATCGACGCCCTCTCTCCCTACTACCGCGAAGTACAGCCCCTGCTCACCCGCGGCAGCGGGGAGCCGGTCATGAGTGCGCTGGACGCCGCCGATGCGGCCCTGAAGCTGGACGCCTACAAGCGCGAGCTGCCGCGCCGCGTGCGTGCCACCCGCAACACGCTGTCCGAACAGTGCCAGAGCGACAGCGCCATGCTGGACTTCGATACGGCCTCCGAGCTGCTCTATCGCGTCATCGAGGAACTGCACGCCTACACGCTGACCTATGCCTCCCTGACCCAGCGCCACCACGAGCGCGAGCAGTGGGAACATTCGTATGCCCCCAAGACCAGCATGACCACCGCCCTCATTGCCGGTGCCCGTGCGGCCATCGTGATGCTGGCCCTGGCCGGATTCTGGATCGCCAGCGGCTGGCCCAGCGGTGACGTGGCCGTGCTCAACGCCGCCGCCTTCTGCGCCATCACATCGGCTGCGCCCGATCCGGCCAAGGCCACCCGGACGGTTGCCATCGGTGTGCTGTTTGCCGCCGTGGCCGGTTACGTCTACACCTTCCATATCCTGCCGCGCCTGGATGGGTACTGGATGCTGGCCAGCGCCTTGATGCCGGTACTGATGCTGGCCGTCTACCTGACCACCCGTCCCGCTTATGCAGGTTACGGCCTGGGGATCTGCATTTTCTTCCCCTTCCTGGCGGTGCCGGACAACTTTGCGCACTTCAATGCGGCGGCTTATCTGAACGAATCGGTGGCGCTGGTGATCTCCCTGCTGGTCACGGCCGCGGCCTTCATGGTGCTGCTGCCGCCGACCACTGACTGGACCGTGCGCGTGCTGGAGAGACAGTTGCGCAAGCAGGTGGTCGATGCCTGCTTCGGCAAGCTCGCTCATCTGGCCCTGAAGTTCGAGAGCGGCACCCGCGACCTGATGCACCAGATCACCATGTTCACCAGCAGCCGTCCGCTGCTGCGCCAGAAGGCGCTGGGCTGGATGTTCGCTACGCTGGAAGTGGGCCACGCCATCATCGAACTGCGTAACGAGCTGCAAGGCATTCGTACGGAAGCACCGGATCTGCTGCCGGCCTCTGCCTATGCTGCCCTGAACCGCCTGCGCGAAGCCATCCCGGCGCTGTTCGCCCGGCCCTCGGCGGCGAGCCTGGCCACCGCCCTGGCCGCCAACGATGCCACCATCGCCGAAGTCCAGGCCGCCATTGGCCCGCATTACCGCGAACGCAGCCAACGCCATCGTCTGCAACGCACCTTGAGTTATCTGCATTTCATCCGTACCGCCCTGCTCGACGAGCAATCGCCGCTGCACACCATGCGCGCCGGGGCTGCGCACAATACAACGGGAGCCCGCCATGCCACGTGAGATTTCCTTCTTCGACGCCTACATTCCGACCGTCCTGCTGCTGGCCGTGGTGGCCGCCGTGCTGGCCATGCTGGCCGACCGCGTGCTGGTGCGCCTGGGCTTCTACGAGCTGACCTGGCATCCGGCGCTGTTCCGGGTGAGCCTGTTCGTCTGCCTGGCGGCCTTGCTGGGGCTGGCGGTATACCGCTAGCCAGGCGCCCCTGACGCACGCATCCCTTACGAAAAGATAAAGAAACAAACAGGAGTAGTTCACCATGTCGGTCAAATCGATTTTCCGCGTTCTCATCACCTCGGCCATCTTCCTGCTGGCCATCCTGCTGGCCTGGAGCCTGTGGCAGCATTACATGCACTCGCCCTGGACGCGCGACGGTCGCGTCCGTGCCGAGGTCGTCAACGTCGCTCCGGATGTCTCCGGCCAGATCGTGGCATTGCCGGTCCGTGACAACCAGTTGGTCAAGAAAGGTGACCTGCTGATGGAGATCGACCCGGCTCGCTACACGCTGGCGCTGCAGCAGGCCGACGCCGCCGTCACCGCCCGCAAGGCCGAGCTGGAGGTACGCAAGGCAGAAGTGGACGCTCGCCGCGCCGAGCTCAACATGCGCCGTGCGCAAGCCCGCCGCCGCGCCGATGTGGACGCCCTGGTGGTCTCGCGTGAAGCCCGCGAGGATGCCGGCAGTCAGGTCACCGCCTCGCAAGCCCAGCTGGAAGCGGCCCAGGCCCAGCTGCAAGGTGCCCAGGCGCAATACCAGGCAGCCTTGTCGCAACGCGATACCGCCAAGCTGAACCTGGAGCGCACCAAGGTCTTCTCACCGGTGGATGGCTACATCACCAACCTGAACGTGCGGCGGGGGGACTATGCCGCCGCCGGTGCGGCCAAGATCGCGCTGATCGACAGCCATTCCTTCTGGGTCTATGCCTACTTCGAGGAAACCAAGCTGCCACTGCTGTCCATCGGTGACCGTGCGAAGATCCAGCTGATCAACGGCGCCTCCATGGAAGGCCACGTGGACAGCATCGCCCGCGGCATCTATGACCGCGACAACCCGCAGAGCCGCGAACTGACGGCCGACGTCAACCCGACCTTCAACTGGGTCCGCCTGGCCCAGCGCATCCCGGTGCGCATTCACCTGGACAAGGTGCCTGAAAACGTCTTGCTGGCCTCGGGACTGACCTGCACGGTGGTGCTGGAGCCGGGCAGCGGCAAGCAGCAGCCGGTAGCGAAGAATTGATGACCTTGCAGTGAGATGAACCGATGAGGCGACCTGGCGACGGGTCGCCTTTTTCATGGGCGCTTGCGCATCACGGCCCCGACGCACATGCCGACCGGCTTGAGCAGCTTGTCGGCCGTGGCCAGGGTGGGACTGGATTCACCGCGTTCAATGTCCTGCAGGGTACGGGCCGATACGCCGCACACCTTGGCATATTCGGCGATGGTCAGGCGCAAGGTGGTGCGAATCTTGCGAACCACTGCCGGTACCGGCAAGGTGGGATCGGCGGCCAGTTCATCGAAGAGTGCGCGGCGCTCTTCCATCTGCTCGATGGCGCTCAGGGGTTTGAAGCGCTTGTCCATTCAGAGCGCCTCCAACTGTGCCCGTACCTGGTCCACGGTGGCCGCCAGCGGATCGAGGAAAGTGCCTTCGATCCCCAGGCTGCGGCCATATTGCAGCAAGTTCGCCAACGGCAATGCCATCTCACGCACGGCCGACCTGACCGGTAACTGTTCGATCTGCGCGGCTTCGCAGGCCTGCGTGATGACGCTGGCCCACTGCGGCGAGCCCCCATCGTCACGCTCCCAGCGCATGCGCCGTGCAATGCCATCCGGATGCAGCCACATCGGGGCAAAGTCGAACAGCGGCGTGAGGCCGATCCGCCCCTGCGCATCGCGCCGGATGGCGGTATTGCGGGCGTGATTGTCCTTGTTGCGCAGGACGATGTTGGCGATGTCGCGCTTCAGGTATTCGATGATCTCGGGGAGCGGATCGGTGGCGACTTCACCCAGCCTGGCGCAGACAACATTGTGTGACGGGATGGCCGCAAAGCCCGTCACGCCGCACAGGGAAGCAATGCTTTCCTGGGCGTGGCGCACGACTGCGGTCCCGCGCACTTCGCGGTCAAAACGGGGGATGAACAAGGCCTTGCCATGCAGTTCCAGCGCGCCGTGGACCTTCAGGCCCAAGTGCATCGCCAGCTGCATGTAGGGTGCCTCCAGACGCAGGATGTGCGCCAGATCCGGGTCGGGCCCGCGTCCGAACTTGACGATGTAATGGCGCTCGGCTTGCTCATCGGGCAAGGCGTGGTCGAGGTAGAACAAGCCATCACGGGCACGTGTGAGCAGGATCTTGGGCCATTCGCCCTGTACCCCCGACGAGCCCGCCAGGAACAGGCCATGCTGGGCGAGGTATTCATTGAAGTCTTCGGAGCGTGCAGCGATGTCCTCCATCGCAAAGCCGCGCAGCTGCGGTCCGCTGCGCGCCTGCGCCCACTCCCAGGCTTCCTGCACGCGCAGGTTGCCGATGGGATTGCCTGCGCCAGCACACAGCAGCGGCCAGTCGGCGCTGGCTTCGGCGCGCTCATCCAGCCCCAGCTGGCGCAACAGTTCGCCACGACCGTAACCTTGCGGCAGCAGATCGATCAGGCAAGCTGGCCAGCGCGCCTCACCAAGGCTCTCCAACCCCACCGGCACGTTCACCGACAAGGCCGCAGCATCGCGCCTGCCCATGTAATCGATGGCGTGCACGGCGTCATAGCTGAAGTAAGTCGAGGCCGCCATGCCCAGCTCGGCCGGCGCAGTCAACGACAACGCACCGGCCTGCCGCCAGGCCCCGTCGATATGAACTTGAAGTGTGCAGGAAGTCTTCATATACACATCATACTATCATTATTGATCCGAAAAGCCATGCTAATCGTAATAGTTTGATGTACAAATGGCTTTTTACTACTCCGCAAACACCTGCCACACCAACCACACATTGGCCGCCGAAATGGTCACAAAGAGCAGCCAGGCCACCGCGCTCACCCACCAGCGATTGACCAGGTCGCCCATCAGGTCGCGACGGCTGGTGAGGCGGATCAGCGGATACATGGCAAAGGGCAGCTGCAGCGACAGCACGACCTGGCTGGCGACCAGCAGCTTGCCTACCGAATGCGGTCCCAGGGTGAGCACGCCGATCAGCGCCGGCACCAGGGCCAGCGCGCGGGTGATGACGCGGCGCTGCCAGCAGGGAATCTTGAGCTTGAGAAAGCCCTCCATGATGACCTGCCCGGCAATGGTGCCGGTGAAGGTCGAACTCTGTCCGGAAGCGAACAAGCCTACGCCAAACAGAATGGCGGCCATGGCCGACCCGGTGATGGGGTCCAGCAGGTGATAGGCCTCATCCAGCTCGGCGACCTGCGTATTGCCGCTCTTGTGGAAGGCCGCTGCCGCCAGGATCAGAATAGTGGCGTTGATGACCATGGCGATCAACAGCGAGACCGTGGTATCGACCCGCGTGTAGCGTACCGCCTCCAGCAGCGAGGCCGGATCACGCTGCACGCTGCGGGTCTGAACGATGGAGGAATGCAGGTAGAGATTGTGCGGCATCACCGTGGCACCGATGATGCCGATGGCCAGGTACAGCGGTTCGCGGCTGGAGATGGCCTGCAGCGAGGGGACGAAGCCCTGCATCACCTCATGCCAGTCCGCCTTGACGAAGGCCAACTGCGCCAGCAGGCAGGCGGCGATGGTGATGACCAGGCCCAGGATGATGGCCTCGACCTGGCGGAATCCCCTGCCCTTCAACCCCAGCACGATGAGCGTGTCCAGCGCCGTCAGCAGCACGCCCACCGGCAGCGACACTCCCAACAGCAGGTTGAAGGCCAGCGCGCAGCCCAGCACCTCGGCCAGATCGCAGGCGATGATGGAGAGCTCGGCCAGCACCCACATGCCCTTGCCCACGGCCGGCGGATAGTGCTCGCGCGAATGCACTGCCAGGTCCTTGCCGGTAGCGATGCCCAGCCGCGCGCACAGGCATTGCAGCACGATGGCGGCCAGGCTGGAGAGCATCACCACGAACAGCAGCTGGTAACCGAACTGTGAACCTGCCTGGATCGATGTCGCCCAGTTGCCGGGGTCCATGTAGCCGATCGAGACCAGCAGGCCCGGCCCCACGTAGATGCGCAGCTTCTGCCAGACCGAAGCACCGCGCGGTACGTTGACGGTACCGGCGACTTCGGAAGGGCAGAACGGAGCCGTGGCCGTCGTGGGCAAACCCGGGATGCGGGGAAAGCGGAAAGTGAATGGCAAGACGAAAATCCCCTTTTGTGCCGTTGATGGCGTCGCCGGGATCAACGTCCCGGGCGATGCTGCCTTATTGCGCCCACTTGGCCAGCGCCGTGTCGTCGCTCTCGCGGGCGTCGACCCAGCGTGCGCCGTCCGGCGTCTGTTCTTTCTTCCAGAACGGGGCCTGGGTCTTGAGGTAATCCATGATGAATTCGCAGGCGGCAAAGGCTTCGCCGCGATGCGGTGAAGTAACCGCCACCAGCACGATCTGCTCGCGCGGCTGCATGGGACCGACGCGATGGATCACCAGCGCATCGAAGATCGGCCAGCGTGCCTTGGCTTGCTCCACGATCTGTTCCAGGGCGCGCTCGGTCATGGCCGGATAATGTTCCAGCTCCATTTCGGACACCGCCGCACCGTCGTTGAGATCACGCACCGTGCCTACGAAACTGACCACGGCACCGACGCGCGGATTGGACAGGCGCAGCTGCGCCACTTCAGTGGAAAGATCGAAATCGGCAGTCTGGACACGGACGGGCATGGCGGCAGAGGAAATGAATGCAGGCTGCGATTCTACCAGCGTCTGGATCACTGACCAGGTCGCCTAAGTATGGCCTGAGCAGTTGGAGATCAGCCCGCAGCGCCGGAGTCTTCGGTCTTCTGCCAGACGCTGGCCAGCCACGGCTGCTGCTCGCGCGGCAAGCCGTCGGGGCGGTAATAATGCCGCAATTCAACGAAGCCCGCTGGCACCACATAGCGCCGCCAGCCTTCCAGGCTATGCCAGACCCCATAGCGCGGACCGCTCCAGCCTTCCAGATCATTGCCGCGCGGATTGGAACTGAAGAGGATGCCACCCGGCTTCAGGCTGGCATGCAGCTGTCCCAGCACGCGCGGCAGCTCGGTGGACGGCACGTGAAACAGCGAGGCATTGGCAAAGATGCCGTCAAAGCGTGCCAGCGGCAGATCCAGCTGCAGGAAATCCTGATGCAGGACTTCACAGCCGCTGGCCGCGCGCGCCATCTCGACGAATTCGGCCGTGCCGTCCAGCCCCACGGCCACATGGCCACGCCGGGTGAATTCGATCAGGTCTCGTCCCGGACCACAGCCGAGGTCCAGGATCGTGAACGGCCCCTGCCCGGCTGGCCCCGACCTGGCGTGCAGGGCATCGAGCAGGGCCGCCATGTTCTGGCTGACGTCATGATCCCAGGTCCCCTCGCGGAAACTTTGCGCGTTGCTGCTGTAGTGCGCAATCGTGCCCACTACCGGATCGCGACCGGTGCTCATGTCAGCCCCCGGTGACGGGCGGGAAGAAGGCCACCTCGCCACCATCGACGATCTCGGTATCGGCCTCAGTCATTTCATGGTCGTAGGCCATGCGCAGGTTCTTTTCCGGTCCCAGCACTTCGGCCCAGATGCCGCCCCGGCCCATCAGGAAGGCGCGCACGTCGCCGACGGTCTTGACGCTGTCGGGCAGCTCGATGATTTCCTGCGAGGTCTGCAGGGCTTCGCGCACGCTGGCGAAGAAACGGAGTTCGATTTTCATGGGATGTCCTTGATGATGGCAGCAGACCCTCAGTGGGCGATATGAATCTTGCTGCGGATATGCTTGAGATGAACCACGATGGTAAAGGTCATCATCACCAGCAACGACCAGGCACTCCATTTGCCCAGGTGCACGGTGGACCAGGCCCCCATCTGGTTGGGATAGCGCCAGATGCCGAAGAAGGTACTGATGTTCTCGGCCAGCCAGATGAAGAACCCGATCAGCAGGAACGCCAGCAGCAGCGGCATCTTGCGGTCCCGGTCCAGCGGGCGGAACAGCACCGTGGAGCGGGCATACAGACCCAGTGCGCAAGCCGCCAGATACCAGCGGTAGTCGCCGATGTAATGATGCGTGAAGAAATTGACGTAAATCAGCAAGGCGATCAGGGTCGCCATCCAGTACGGGGGATGATGCTGGATGCGCAGGTCGAACAGGCGCCAGGCCTGGATGATGTAGCTGCCCACGGCGGCATACATGAATCCGGAAAACAGCGGCACCCCGAACAGCTTGGTATAGGCGAAGTCAGGATAACTCCAGGACTGGATCGCCCCCGAGGTCTTGAACACCTCCAGCGCAAAACCGACCACGTGGAAGACGCTGATGGCCTTGAGTTCGGCCATGGTTTCGATCCGGGTCGAGACCATCCATGCCTGCACCAGCAAGGCGAAGAGCAGCAAGGCATCATAGCGGGGAAGGCCGAGCAGTCCAGCGCGCGGCATCAGGAAAACGGCGGCGAAGAAGAGGCCCGCAAACAGGCAACAGCGCGCTTCCTTGATGCCGAACATGAGAAATTCCAGCACGAAGCGACGCCAGCCGGTGGCCTCGCTGGGAATGCTGCTGCTCAGGTAGTGATCGATGTCAGCCAGTCTCATCGGAGCTCCGTTGGCTTCAGTTCAGCAGCGCATCGAACGCCAGGAACTGCACCGTATCGCCGGCAGCGATGGTTTGTCCGGGCGGATTGTCGATCAGACCATCGGCCCAGACGGTCGAGGTCAGCACCGCCGACCCCTGACTGGGGAAAAGATCCAGCCCGCCCTGAGCGTTGCGACGTACCCGCAGGAATTCCCGGCGGCGGTCGGCGCGCGGCCAGTCGAAGTCGGCCCGCATGACCACCGGTCGCGGCAGCACGGCCTCCTGCGACAGCCCTTGCAGACGCAGGATGAAGGGCCGTACGAACAGCAGGAAGGTCACAAAGGACGACACCGGATTGCCCGGCAATCCCAGGAAGAAAGCTTCACTTCCCTCTTCACCCACCTCTGTTCCGCGCCGCACCTGGCCAAAGGCCAGCGGCTTGCCAGGCTTCATGGCGATCTGCCACATGTTGATACGGCCCTCAGCTTCGACAGCGGGCTTCACATGGTCTTCTTCCCCCACCGAGACGCCGCCGCTGGTGATGATGAGGTCGTGCTCGCGAGCGGCCTCGCGCAGGGTCAGGCGGGTCGCCTCCAGACTGTCGGGCACGATGCCGAAGTCGCTCACCTGGCAGCCCAGTTTCTGCAACAGGCCACGCAGCAGAAAGCGATTGGAATTGTAGATGCCGCCCGGCTTCAATGGCTGGCCGGGCATGGTCAGTTCATCGCCAGTGAAGAACACCGCCACACGCACCGGCCGCAGCACCTGCAGCCGCGCCTGACCGATGGAGGCCGCCAACCCCAGTTCCTGCGGGCGCAGGCGGGTGCCGGCCGCGAGGATGGTGCTGCCCTGGCGGATGTCTTCACCGATCATGCGCACCCATTCACCGCTCTTGGGGACATGGCGGATCACCACGTAGTCGCCCTCGGTCTCGCAGGCTTCCTGCATGACGACGGCGTCAGCGCCCTGCGGCATCATCGCACCGGTAAAGATGCGCGCCGCCGTAGCCGGTTCCAGCGGCTGGCCCACGTGGCCCGCCGGAATGCGCTGCGACACGCGCAGGCGGGCCTGGCCCGATGCGCAATCGGCCGCACGCACGGCGTAGCCATCCATTTGTGAATTGTCCATGCCGGGCACGTCGATGCAGGCCGTGACCGGCTCGGCCAGCACGCGGCCACCAGCCTCCAGGACATCAACGCTCTCGTGTTCCAGCACCGGCACGGCAGCCGCCAGCAAGGTGTCGAGCGCCTGGCTGACGTCCTGCATGGGAGCACGGGGCGGCTGGTCGGATGAGGGGGCGACGGTGGGAGTGGACGTGGCGGACATGGCAAGCCTGAGGGAGAAGATCGGATGACGGGTGAGCGTTGTTTTCTGGTCGATACAGCGACCCGACATTCTAATGCAATCAGCGCCCCGCCGCGCTCCATGAAAAACGCCGTCCGGGCGCTGGGCGCGGACGGCGTTGCAATGACGACTACGCGGCTTACAGGCCGGTATGCTCGGCCACGTAAGCCTTCACGCGGGCGGCATCGGCCGGCATCACCTCGAAGCGCTGCGGCAGTGCCTCGATGTTCTCGAAGCCCGCCGGACGGTTGGCATCGCGGCCCAGGGCTTCGCGGATGGTTTCATTGAACTTGGCCGGCAAGGCGGTTTCCAGCACGATCATGGTCACGCCTGGTACCAGATGTTCGCGGGCCACCTTGATGCCGTCGGCAGTGTGGGTGTCGACGGTAATGCCATAGGCCTTCTCGGCGAAGCGGATGGTCTCCAGACGGTCGGCGTGGGTCGACTTGCCGGAGGCAAAACCGTACTGCATGACGCTGGCGAATTCATTGCCGTCGCTGCCGGCCTGGCCGCTGAGGTCAAAGCCGCCCTCGGTCTCGACCTTGTGGAACAGGGCTTTCACGCGGGCGCTGTCGCGGCCCAGCAAATCATAGACGAAGCGCTCGAAGTTGGAGGCCTTGCTGATGTCCATGCTGGGGCTGCTGGTGTGGTAGGTCTCGGCCGACTTGCGCACGCGGTAGTGGCCGGTGCGGAAGAATTCGTCCAGCACGTCGTTCTCGTTGGTGGCCACCACCAGCTTGTCGATGGGCAAGCCCATCATGCGGGCGATGTGGCCGGCGCAGATGTTGCCGAAGTTGCCCGAAGGGACGGTGAAGGACACCTTCTGCTCATTGCTGGTGGTCGCGGCCAGGTAGCCCCGGAAGTAGTACACCACCTGGGCCACCACGCGTGCCCAGTTGATCGAGTTGACGGTACCGATCTTCTTGGTGGCCTTGTACTCCAGGTCGTTGGAGATGGCTTTGACGATGTCCTGGCAGTCGTCGAAGACGCCTTCGACCGCCAGGTTGAAGATGTTGGGGTCTTGCAGGCTGAACATCTGGGCGGTCTGGAAGGCGCTCATCTTCTTGTGCGGCGACAGCATGAAGACGCGGATGCCCTTCTTGCCACGCATGGCGTATTCGGCAGCGCTGCCGGTGTCGCCGGAGGTGGCACCGACGATGTTCAATTCCGCGCCCTTTTTGGCCAGCGCATATTCGAACAGATTGCCCAGCAATTGCATCGCCATGTCCTTGAAGGCCAGCGTGGGGCCGTTGGACAGGCTTTGCAGCACCAGCTTCTTGCCTTGCTCGTCCTGCAGGGTACGCAGCGGGGTGATCTGGCTGGCATCTTCGCCGACGCGGGCGTTGCGGTAGACGTCGGCGGTATAGGTCTTGTGGGCCAGCGCCTTGAGGTCCGCTTCCGGAATGTCGGTGGCGAATTTCTTGAGGACTTCGAAGGCCAGGTCGGCATACGACAGCGTGCGCCACTGATCCAGTTCGGCGCCGCTGACCTGCGGATACGCTGCCGGCAGGTACAGGCCGCCGTCAGGGGCCAGGCCGCCCAGCAGGATGTCAGAAAAGGAAGGAGTTGCAGCGTGACCGCGGGTGGAAACGTAGTGCATGTCGATAGGATGCGCCGGCAGGCGGCGAGAGCGTGGAGTGGGAGGAAAGTCCTCGATTATACGGCCAGCGGGCGCTGCACAAAAGCGCGGCATGGAAGAAAGCTGCACCGGGATGCCGTGCCATGGCCAACGATGCTGGTCGTGCGCGGCCAATGTTGCACCGAATCATCATGACATGGAGGGCAGCTGAAATAAAACGTTACCGCCCTTGAAAGCCGCGCATGGCCGGGCTATGCTGCGCCACTTCGTGCAGCACCGCCGGGATGGCGGGAATGTTTGCGCGCTGGCCACATCAAAGACGCATTTCACACTCAAAAGGATGGAAAACGGCATGAACCACAAGATCAAGACCCTGCTGGCCACGGCCGGCCTGTTCGGCGCCCTGCTGGCGAGCCTGCCGGCGCATGCCGAGAACTGGCAATCGCTGGGCGGCACGGATAGCTCCGAGCTGCTGGTGGACACCGACTCCATCATCGAATCCGGCGGCATCCGCGAGGCCTGGTCGATGTGGAACTTCAAGCAAGCCCGCCCCAACAACGGCGACCAGAGCTTCCCGACCCTGAAGTCCTACAAGGACTTGCATCAGTACAACTGCAAGGCCGGCTCCATGAAGCTGGTGCGTGAAATCATCTTCGCCGAGAACGATGGCAAGGGCGACAAGCGTGACCACAGCGATGCCCTGAAGGGACAAGAGTTCAACAAGCCCAAACCGATGTCAGTGGGCGACGCCATGCTGCAGGCGGTCTGCAATTTCGAACTGAAGAAATGATCATAGGGGGCCTTGACCACCCCCTTTCCCGATTTAATGAAAAACGGAGCCCGCGGGCTCCGTTTTTCATTGCTGCCTTGAGCGCTGATCAGCCCAGTTCTTCCAGGCGGATCTTGGTGACCTGACCAACCACGGTCGCCAGGGATTCGATCCTGGCGATGGCGGCCTCGATGTTCTTTTCCTGGGTCTGGTGGGTCAGCATGATGATGTCGGTCTGCTGCTCGCCTTCGGCCGGCTCCTTCTGCAGCATAGCATCGATGGAAATGGTCGAATCAGCCAGGATGCGCGTCACATCGGCCAGCACGCCAGCCTGGTCGGCCACGCGGATGCGCAGGTAGTAGCTGGTCACCACTTCGCTCATCGGCAGCACCGGGGTATCGGCCATGGCATTGAGCTGGAAGGCCAGCGAAGGCACGTGGTGCTCCGGATCGGCGGTCGCCAGGCGGGTAATGTCGACCAGGTCGGCGATGACCGCTGAGGCGGTCGGCTCGGAACCGGCACCCTTGCCGTAGTACAACGCTTCGCCCACGGCGTCGCCGCGCACCACCACGGCATTCATCGCGCCCTCGACATTGGCGATCAGGCGCGAGGCCGGGATCAGCGTCGGGTGTACGCGCAGCTCGATGCCCTTCTCGGTCTGGCGGGTAATGCCCAGGAGCTTGATGCGATAGCCCAGCTTCTCGGCGTAGGTGATGTCGCTGGCCTGCAGCTTGGTGATGCCTTCCACATGGGCCTTGTCGAACTGCACCGGGATGCCGAACGCGATCGAGGCCATGATGGTCAGCTTGTGGGCCGCGTCCACGCCTTCGATGTCGAAGGTCGGGTCGGCTTCGGCATAGCCCAGGCGTTGCGCTTCCTTGAGCACCACGTCGAAGTCCAGTCCCTTGTCGCGCATCTCGGAGAGGATGAAGTTGGTGGTGCCGTTGATGATGCCGGCGACCCACTGGATGCGGTTGGCGGTGAGACCTTCGCGCAGCGCCTTGATGATAGGGATGCCACCGGCCACGGCGGCCTCGAAGGCCACCATGACGCCCTTTTCCTGCGCCGCCTTGAAAATTTCATTGCCGTGCTTGGCGATCAGGGCCTTGTTGGCCGTGACCACGTGCTTGCCGTTGGCGATGGCCTTGAGCACCAGGTCGCGGGCGATGTCATCACCGCCGATCAGTTCCACGACGATATCGATCTCGGGATCGTTCACCACCAGGTTGCCGTCGTTGACGACCTTGACTTTTCCCTGGGTCAGTTCGGTCGCGCGGGCAGTATTGCGAGCGGCGACCATGGTAATTTCAATGCCCCGGCCAGCACGGCGCGCAATCTCTTGCTGGTTGCGCTGGAGAACATTGAAAGTACCGGAACCCACGGTGCCGATGCCGAGCAAACCTACTTTGATGGATTTCATATTGTCTTCGTGGTTGATGAAAAATGACCGTCACGCCGCTGGCCGCAACATGACGGGGACTGCAGAAACGGATCAGGCCGTACCGTGACGACGGCGGTAGCCTTCCAGGAAGTGCGCAATGCGCCCCATGGACTCGGTCAGGTCGTCGGTGTTGGGCAGGAACACCACGCGGAAGTGGTCCGGCGTGGGGCAATTGAAGCCGGTGCCCTGCACGATCAACACCTTTTCCTCGGCCAGCAGCTCGTAGGCGAATTCCTGATCGTCCTTGATCGGATAGATCTCCGGATCCAGGCGCGGGAACATGTACAGCGCCGATTTGGGCTTCACGCAGGTCACGCCGGGGATATCGGTCAGGAGCCGGTGTGCCAGGTCGCGCTGCTTGGTGAGGCGACCATTGGGCGCCACCAGGTCGTTGATGCTCTGATAGCCGCCCAAGGCGGTCTGGATGGCGAACTGGCCAGGCGCATTGGCGCACAGGCGCATGGAGGCCAGCATGTTCAAGCCTTCGATGTAGTCGCGGGCATGCTTCTTCTCCCCCGACACCACCATCCAGCCGGCGCGGTAGCCGCAGGAACGATAGTTCTTGGACAGGCCGTTGAAGGTGATGAACAGCACGTCATCGGCCAGCGAGGCCAGCGAGGTATGGGTGTTGCCGTCGTAGAGCACCTTGTCGTAGATCTCGTCGGCCAGAATGATCAACTGGTGCTGACGCGCCAGTTCGATGATTTCCTTGAGCACGTCCACCGAATAGAGCGCGCCGGTCGGGTTGTTGGGATTGATGACGACGATGGCCTTGGTGTTGGGCGTGATCTTCTTCTTGATATCGGCGATGTCGGGCTGCCAGCCTTGCTGCTCGTCGCAGACGTAATGGACCGGAGTACCGCCCGACAGGCTCACCGCCGCCGTCCACAACGGATAGTCGGGCGAAGGGACCAGCACTTCGTCACCGGTGTTGAGCAGCGCGTTCACGCTCATGACGATCAGTTCGGAGGCGCCATTGCCGAGATAGATGTCATCGATGGTGACACCCTCGATCTTCTTTTGCTGGGTGTAGTGCATGACCGACTTGCGCGGGGCGAACAGGCCCTTGGAATCGGTATAGCCGGAGGCATTGCCCATGTTGCGGATCATGTCCTGCACGATCTCGTCGGGCGCATCGAAGCCGAAGGCGGCCAGGTTGCCGATATTGAGCTTGATGATCTTGTGGCCCTCTTCCTCCATCTGACGCGCTTTTTCCAGCACGGGACCCCGAATGTCGTAACACACATCTGCCAGCTTCTTGGATTTCTGAATCGGTCGCACAGCTCTTCCTCTATTCGTTTCGCGCCAGGCCGCACCGGCTGCCGGCCGGGCCTGCCCTGCTTCATCGGCCGCATGCGCCGGACCGGAACCTTTACCTCGCGGTTCTCTCCATTACCACGCTTGCCGTCATTTTCCTGCATGTTTTTGCCTGCTGCAGTGCAGTGTAAAGCACTTGCAAAGAGGCCTGCGGCGGCGCCCCATGGGCTTGCCGGGAACCGGCCATTTTGCCCAAAGCTAAGCATTTTATCAATCAAATAGGCGTGCGCCAGGGTCGGAAACGGCTACAATGGCGCACTTTACGACCACGTTGCCGCGATGTATGTCGACCTGACATCATGGCCTGGACGTTCGCCCCGCGGGGCCGCCTGCAACCCATCCTGCCCATCTGCGATGAAGCTCCATTCGACCGAAACCAAGCAATACCAGACCGTCACCGCCTACGACGAAGACGGTGTCGAGCTCAATGCCATCCGGTTCACCAACAGCCTGCTGGTACTGCCCGAAAGTGAACCGGTGCCGTGGCCGGTAGAGCGCTTCGAGGCACTCACCACCGAGCATTTCGGCCAGATCGATGCTACCGCGCCCGATGTGGTCATCCTGGGCACTGGCGAGCGCCAGCGCTTCGTGCATCCCAGGCTGACCACGGCGCTGACCGCGCGTCGCATCGGCGTGGAGTGCATGGATAACCAGGCGGCCTGCCGCACCTACAACATTCTCATGGCCGAAGGGCGCAAGGTGGCCCTGGCGCTGATCATCGCGCCCCAAGCCTGACGCCGGCACTTGCCGCGACAAGAAACCGAAGAACACGCAACAAGGAACCACTGTCAATGCGCGACCTGTACAAATCCAAGGCGTTCGTCTGGACGCTGATCATTCTCTTCCTGCTGGTCTGGTTCTGGATGCTGGGCGCCCGCGTGCTGGTGCCCACCGACGAGGGCCGCTATGCCGAAATGGCGCGCGAGATGGTGGCCACGCAAGACTGGATCACCACCCGCCTGAACGGCATCAAGTACTTCGAGAAGCCGCCCCTGCAAACCTGGATGAATGCCATCACCTTCGAGCTGTTTGGCCTGGGTGAATGGCAGGCGCGCCTGTGGACGGGCCTGTGCGGCCTGCTCGGCATCGGCCTGGCGAGCTATACCGGCACCCGCATCTTCAATGGCCGCGTGGGCTTCTATGCGGCACTGGTGCTGGCCTCCAGCTTCTTCTGGGCGGGCATGGGCCACATCAATACACTGGACATGGGGCTGTCGGGGATGATGACCATCGCCCTCTGTTCGCTCCTGATGGCGCAGCGCGACGGCGCCTCCCGCGAGAGCCAGCGCAACTGGATGCTGCTGTGCTGGGCCGGCATGGCGCTGGCGGTGCTGTCCAAGGGTCTGATCGGTATCGTCCTGCCGGGCGCGGTGTTGGTACTCTATTCAGTCTTCGCGCGCGACTGGGCGATCTGGAAGCGGCTGCACCTGATCAAGGGCCTGATCCTGTTCTTTGCGATCTGCACCCCCTGGTTCCTGGCGGTGTCGCTGCGCAATCCGGAGTTCCCGCAGTTCTTCTTCATCCACGAACACTTCCAGCGCTTCACCACCAAGATTCATAGCCGCACCGGTCCGTGGTACTACTTCATCCCCATTCTGGTACTGGGCATCATTCCCTGGCTGGGCGTGTTCTTCCAGAGCCTGTGGAAAGGCACCCGCGAACAGCGCGATACGGCCGGCTACAACAGTCTCAACGGCGGACGCTTCCAGCCCAAGCGACTGCTGCTGGTGTGGGCGGTATTCATCTTCGTGTTCTTCAGCATCTCGGACTCCAAGCTACCCTCCTACATCCTGCCGATCTTCCCGGCGCTGGCATTGCTGATCGCCTGCTATCTGGAAGAAGCCGACTACAAGGCGCTGGCCTGGGCCGGCTCGCTGGTGGCCCTGCCCTCGGCGGTGGCGCTGGCCTTCATCCCGCGCGTACCCTCGCTGGCCAAGAACGCCTATTCCCTGCCGCTGATCGAAGCCCACGTGCCCTACCTGTATGCGGGCGCCCTGATCTTCTTCGTCGGCGGCATCGCCGCCATCCGTCTGGCGCGTCAGCACAAGGACTGGGCCGTGACCTCACTGGCGACCACCGCCTTCCTGGCCGGCCAGTTGCTGATGCTGGGCCATGACCCGCAAGGCCGCTATTCCGCAGGCGTGGACTACGTACCTGTCCTGCAGGCCGAACTGAAGCCGGAAACCCCGATCTATCTGGTCGGCCGCTATGAACAGGCCCTGCCCTTCTATCTGCGCCGCACCATGATCCTGGTGGAGCATGCCGATGAGATGGAGTTCGGCCTCAAGCAGGAACCGCAGCTGTGGCTGCCGACCGTCGATGCCTTCGTGGCACAGTGGGTGGCCGACCATACCGCCGGCAAGAAGGATATCGCCATCATCGATCCGACCATCTACAAGCAGCTGGTCGAGCGCAAGCTGCCCATGCGCCTGATCGGCCAGGACCCGCGCCGGGTGATCGTGGCCAATGATCCGGCCCCCGCCGTTCCGGCCGCTGGCGAGAAGAAGGCCGCGAAATGAACCTGACGACATTTGGCTTCATCTTTGTCGGCATCTGCCTGAACGCAGTTGCACAATTGCTGCTCAAGGCCGGCACCAATGCGGTCGGCGCGATCCACCTGACGGCGGACAACTGGTTTTCAACCGGGCTCAAGCTGGCCACCCAGCTGCCCATCATCGGTGGCCTGTCCTGCTACGTGATTTCGGTCGGCGTGTGGATCATCGGCCTGTCGCGCGTGGATGTGACCATCGCCTACCCGCTGCTTTCCCTGGGCTACATCATCAATGCCATCGGTGCCTGGTACTTCCTGGGCGAGGCGGTCTCCCCGCAGCGCCTGCTGGCCATTGGCGTGATCATCGTGGGTGTGGTCTTGCTGACCAGAAGCTGATTTACAATACCGCGTTGCCGTGCGCCCGGCGCGCCGGCAACAGCCCTGCCGCCTGGCGCGGCCCTCCCCCCCCACTGAATATCGTCTGACCGGATTTCACCATGAGCCTGCCCTTTCTGCCGTTTGCCAAACCCACCATCGATGAAGCCACCATCGCCGCCGTCGGCGACGTGCTGCGATCGGGCTGGATCACCAGCGGCCCCAAGGTGCAGGCCTTCGAAAAGGCCTTGTCGGAGTACCTGGACGGGCGCATCGTGCGCACCTTCAATTCCGGCACCTGCACGATGGAAATCGCCCTGCGCATCGCCGGCATCGGGCCGGGCGATGAAGTCATCACCACCCCGATCTCCTGGGTCGCCACCGCCAACGTGATCCTGGAGACCGGCGCCACCCCGGTCTTTGCCGACATTGATCCGGTCACCCGCAACATCGACCTGGATCAGCTGGAGGCGGCCATCACTCCGCGTACCAAGGCCGTCATCCCGGTCTACCTGTCGGGCCTGCCGGTGGACATGGACCGCCTCTACGCCATTGCCGCCAAGCACAAGTTGCGCGTGGTGGAAGACGCCGCCCAGGCGCTGGGTTCGACCTGGAATGGCAAGCGCATCGGCGCCTTCGGCGACTTCGTCTCCTTCAGTCTGCAAGCCAACAAGAACATCACCAGCTCCGAAGGCGGTTTCCTGGTGCTCAACAATGCCGAGGAAGCCCGCCTGGCCGAGAAATACCGCCTGCAGGGCGTCACCCGCAGCGGCTTCGACGGCCTGGAAGTGGACGTCCTGGGTGGCAAGTTCAACATGACCGATGTGGCCGCCGCCATCGGCCTGGGGCAGTTCGCCCATATTGACACCATTACCGCCCATCGCAAGGCGCTGGCACGCCACTATTTCGCCTGCTTCGGCAGCGACTTCGAAGCCAACTACGGCGCCCAGCTGCCGGTGGCCGACTTCGAGAACTCCAACTGGCACATGTTCCAGCTGGTCCTGCCGGAACGCATCACCCGCGCCGCCTTCATGGAAAAGATGATGGAAAAGCAGATCGGCATCGGCTATCACTACCCGGCCATTCATTTGCTGAAGCTCTATCGTGAACGCGGCTTCAAGGAAGGCATGTTCCCGGTGGCCGAGCGCGTCGGCCAGCGCATCGTCTCGCTGCCCATGTTCAATGCAATGAGTAAAGAAGACGTTGAGCGCGCAGTTGAAACGGTAAAATTGGTGCTTGGCTGATTTTTGCGGTTGATGCGAAGAAATTCGGCATAATTCGATTTATTTGCATTCCTGCAATGTCGCAGCAGCACACTCCCTGGCCTGAACGCCGCGATGAAGCTGATCGTGGCGCATCGGGCCTTTGATTTATGGACGTCGATACGGCTCCGTCCGTGCCGACACCACGCAATTCCAGCAATTTACGATATTTGATGAAACCAGAACTGTCCGTCGTCATCCCGGTATACAACGAGGAATCCGGGCTCTCCAAACTGTTCGAGCGCCTCTACCCGGCGCTGGACGCCCTGGGATACCGCTATGAAGTCATCTTCGTCAACGATGGCAGTCGCGACCGCTCCGCCGGCATCCTGGCCGAGCAATACCGCATCCGCCCGGATGTGACGCGTGTGGTGCTCTTCAATGGCAACTATGGTCAACACATGGCCATCATGGCCGGCTTCGAAGCCACCCGTGGCGAAGTCGTGGTGACCCTGGACGCCGACCTGCAGAATCCGCCCGAAGAAATCGGCAACCTGGTGGCCAAGATGCGCGAAGGCTACGACTACGTCGGCTCGATCCGCCGCAAGCGCCAGGATTCGGCCTGGCGCACCTATGCCTCCAAGGCCATGAACCGCTTGCGTGAAAAGATCACCCGCATCAAGATGACCGACCAGGGCAACATGCTGCGCGCCTACGGTCGCAATGTCATTGACCTGGTCAATCAGTGCCGCGAGGTCAATACCTTCGTACCGGCGCTGGCCTACACCTTCGCGCGCAATCCGACCGAGATCGTGGTGGAACATGAAGAACGCTCGGCCGGGGAATCGAAATATTCCTTCTACAGCCTGATCCGCCTGAACTTCGACCTGGTGACCGGCTTCTCGCTGGTGCCGCTGCAATTCTTCTCGCTGCTGGGTATTGCCCTGTCGTTCGCTTCGGCCGCGCTGTTCATCCTCATCGTGCTGCGCCGCCTGCTCATCGGTGCCGAAGTGGGCGGGGTGTTCACGCTGTTCGCCATCACCTTCTTCCTGATGGGCGTGATCCTGTTCTCCATCGGCCTGCTGGGCGAATACATCGGCCGCATCTACATGCAGGTGCGCTCGCGCCCGCGCTATGTGGTGCAGGCCATCCTTGAGCAAGCTACTTCAGAAGACAAGCAAGCCCTATGAACGCCGTCGTCTTTGCCTACCATGATGTGGGTGTACGCTGCCTGAAGGTCTTGCTCGCCCGCGGCGTGCAGGTGTCCCTGGTGGTCACCCATGAGGACAACGCTGCCGAGAACATCTGGTTCGGTTCGGTGGCCGGCCTGTGCCGCGAGCACGGCATTGCCTGCATCACCCCCGCCGATGCGCGCTCGCCGCAGTTGCTGGCCCAGCTGCAGGCCGCACAGCCGGACTTTATCTTCAGTTTCTATTACCGCCATATGCTGCCGGTGGAAGTACTGGCCTGCGCCAGGCGCGGTGCCTACAACATGCACGGCTCGCTGCTGCCCAAGTATCGCGGGCGCGTGCCCATCAACTGGGCGGTGCTGCACGGCGAAACCGAGACCGGCGCCACCCTGCATGAAATGACGGTCAAGCCGGACGCCGGCGCCATCGTGGCGCAGACGGCCGTGCCCATCCTGCCCGACGACACCGCCCATGAAGTCTTCGGCAAGGTCGTCGTGGCCGCCGAAATGACGCTCTGGAACGTGCTGCCGGCCATGCTGGCCGGCCAGACCCCCAACCTGCCCAATGAGCTCTCGCAAGGCAGCTACTTCAGCGGCCGCAAGCCCGAAGATGGCCGCATCGACTGGCGTCGTACCGCCGGCGAGGTCCATAATCTGGTGCGCGCGGTGGCCCCGCCCTATCCTGGCGCCTTCGAAGAAATCGCGGGTGATAAAATTACGGTCACGAGAACCCGGCTGGTTCCGCCAGCGGCCCATCCCGCGCTGCAGCGGGCCCACGGTACGCAGGACAAGTTCTTCGAAGGTGGCAAGTTGTACGCCCGTTGTGGCGATGGCAACTTCCTGCAGATTCTGGGCATCCAGATCAATGATCAGGATGCTTCACTCAACAATTACCTGAAATACATGGCCTCCTGAAGTCCGGCCATTCACTAGCTCTCAACATTATGAAAAAAGTCCTCATTCTCGGCGTCAACGGCTTCATCGGCCATCACCTGTCCAAGCGCATCCTGGAAACCACGGACTGGCACGTCTATGGCATGGACATGATGACCGACCGCATCACCGACATTCTGGAAAACGAGGCCTACAAGTCGCGCATGCACTTCTTCGAGGGCGACATCACCATCAATCAGGAATGGGTGGAATATCACGTCAAGAAGTGCGACGTGATCCTGCCGCTGGTGGCCATCGCCACCCCGTCGACCTACGTGAATGCCCCGCTGCGCGTCTTCGAGCTGGACTTCGAAGCCAACCTGCCGATCGTGCGTTCGGCGGCCAAGTACAAGAAGCACCTGGTCTTCCCCTCGACCTCGGAAGTCTATGGCATGTGCCATGACGAGGAGTTCGATCCGGAAGAATCCGAACTGATCTGCGGCCCCATCAACAAGCCGCGCTGGATATACTCCTGCGCCAAGCAGCTGATGGACCGCGTGATCTGGGGCTATGGCATGGAATCGGGCCTGAACTTCACCCTGTTCCGTCCGTTCAACTGGATCGGCGCCGGCCTGGACTCGATCCACACCCCCAAGGAAGGTTCGTCGCGCGTGGTGACCCAGTTCTTCGGCCACATCGTCCGTGGCGAGAACATCTCCCTGGTCGACGGCGGCCAGCAGAAGCGCGCCTTCACCTACATCGATGACGGCATCGATGCCCTGATGAAGATCATCGCCAACGAAGGCGGCGTAGCCTCCGGCAAGATCTACAACATCGGCAACCCGACCAACAACTACTCCATCAAGGATCTGGCTGACATGATGTTGAAGCTGGCCGCCGAGTATCCTGAGTACGCCGAGACCGCCAAGCAGGTGCAACTGGTCGAGACCACCTCCGCTGCCTACTACGGCAAGGGTTACCAGGACGTGCAGAACCGCGTGCCCAAGATCACCAACACCTGCGAAGAACTGAACTGGGCGCCCAAGACCACCATGGCCGACACCCTGCGCAATATCTTCGACGCCTACCGCAGCCAGGTGGCTCAGGCTCGTGCGCTGATGGACTGATCGTCTGCTTGTCAGATGGACCAAGGCAAACCGCGCTTCGGCGCGGTTTTGCTTTTTTGCTCATTTCCCGGCCGGCTTGAATGCAGAACAGATCCCTTAGCTGACACTGCATTGCCCCTCAATGCTGCGCCGCTGCATATTGTTCTATCCCGCGCAGGATGCTAGTCTCGCAACTTGTCGTCCGTCACCGCAGACCAACGCCTGGCGCCACGCCCAGAACATGGCGGACCACCGCCGATTACCTTCTTTTCCGGTCCAGCGAATTGCCCAAACTCACTCTCAAGATCGACGCCGATACCTACCGCGGCACCCGCGTGGGCGTCCCCAACCTGATCAATCAGCTGCGTCGCCATGGTGCGGGCGCCACGTTCCTCTTTTCGCTGGGCCCGGACCATACCGGCTGGGCACTCAAACAGATCTTCCGCCCCGGTTTCTTCAGCAAGGTCTCGCGCACCTCGGTGGTGGAACACTACGGCCTGAAGACCCTGATGTACGGCACCCTGCTGCCGGCCCCCGATATCGGCAAGACCTGCGCGCAATTCATGCGCGCAGCCCGGGATGCCGGCTTCGAATGCGGCATCCATACCTGGGACCACCGCGTCTGGCAGGACGACGTGCGCACCGCCCCGGCCCAATGGACGGTCGAAACCATGCACCGTTCCCATGCCCGCTACCGCGAGATCTTCGGCCAGGCGCCGCGTACCCACGGTGCAGCCGGCTGGCAGATGAATGATCACGCCTTCGTCCAACTGGACCAGTTCGGCATGGCCTATTCTTCGGACGGTCGCGCGCAGTTGCGCGAGGATGGCCGCCTGGCCGATGCCGATGCGGGCCCGCATCGCCTCTCGGCCTTCGGCAAACCGCTGTCCTGCGTGCAGTTGCCGACCACGCTGCCCACGCTGGACGAAATCCTGGGCCGCGAGATCGGCGGCAAGATGATCGATGCGGGCAATGCCGCTGAGTTTTTGCTTCAGTTGACCAAAGAACCACGTGATCACGTTTTCACCCTGCACGCGGAACTTGAAGGACAGAAACTCGGCCCCATTTTCGAACGACTGCTCACCGGCTGGCGTGCCCAAGGCTATGAACTGGTGTCCATGGGCGACTACTACCAGAGCATCAAGAATGATGTCCTGCCCATCCTGCCGATCGCCTGGGGCGAGTTGCCCGGCCGTTCAGGCGAGATGATCGTGCAGGCCATGTAATCCCGCCAGCCAACCCTCCACCAACAAGATTTCACCTACGGGGCGCCACTTTGACAGACCGACCATCCCTCCTGAACAAGACCGTGCCGGACTTCTCGGCCGCCATGACCAGTGGCAAGACCTTCAACCTGGCCGACTATCGCGGCAAGAACCTGGTCCTGTACTTCTATCCCAAGGACAACACCCCCGGCTGCACCACCGAGGGCATGCAGTTCCGCGACCTGCATCCCGAGTTCCAGGCCGCCAATACCGAAATCTTCGGCATCAGCCGCGACAGCCTGAAGTCCCACGAAAACTTCAAGGGCAAGCTGGGCATGCCCTTCGAGCTGATCTCCGATCCCGACGAAAGCCTGTGCACCATGTTCGATGTCATGAAGATGAAAAACATGTATGGCAAGCAGGTGCGCGGCGTGGAGCGCAGCACGTTTGTGATTGACGCCGCAGGCAAAGTGGTGAAAGAATGGCGTGGAGTGAAGGTTCCTGCACACGTGGATGAGGTGCTGTCCTTCATCAAAACCCTGGCCTGAATGAAGTTTCATACCTGAACAGGCGGTCCGGTTGCTGCATCGCAATAGCCCATCAGGCTGCTGCGTCCAGCCGCCGGAAGCAGACTTCGATTCAGGCCGCGGCGCCGGTACCTGGCAAGTGCCTGCGACGTGTTCCAACCATGCGGTCAAACGATACAAGCCATTGAATTCAAACAGAAAAACGTTTGCTGGAAGCCGTTTCAGGTTAAGGCCCGAGGCCTGCCGAAACGGCTTTTTTACTTTTTACTTTGCCACCCTCGCCGTCCAGGCCAATCAAGCCCTCGCCCATTGCCTGTCGGCATACCGTCCGGACCCGTCCGGCACGCTGCACGACAGGTGCAAGGATTTCATTGGCATGCCCGGCCCCGCAGCAAGATCCCTCCCTTTGCTGTCTGATGTATTGCTTCACCTGTTCGCTCTGACAAAGCGGTGTTTTCTTCATCCACTTCCGAGGTCCTGATGCCCCTGCCCAAAATGCCGAGCAAACCAGCTTCGATGCTGTCTCCCGAGGACTATCCCAAGGCCGATCGCAACAAGCCCGTCAAACCGAACATCACTCTCGTTGAAACCTCCGCTGCCGTAGTTGCACCACAAGAAGTTGCAGTTGCCGTTGCCGACGTCTCCGACACCAAGGTCGCAGCGCCCCGTGCGCGCATCACCGGCAAGACTGCCGCCGTGGCCGAGAAACCCAAGGTCGCTCCCAAGAGCACCGAAGTCCGTCCCAAGTCGCCCACCAGCCGCGTGGCCGACAAGCTGGGCAAGTCCAAGCTGTTCGTGCTGGATACCAACGTGCTGATGCACGATCCGACCTCGCTGTTCCGCTTCGAGGAACACGACATCTACCTGCCCATGGTCACGCTGGAAGAACTGGACAACCACAAGAAGGGCATGTCCGAAGTGGCCCGCAATGCGCGCCAGATTTCGCGTTCGCTGGATGCGCTGGTGTCGGATATTGCCGAAGATGCGATCGACCTGGGCATTCCCTTGTCCAAGCTGGGCAACAAGGATGCCAAGGGCCGTCTGTACTTCCAGACCAAGCTGCAGAACGCCGCCCTGCCCGAAGGCCTGCCCGAGGGCAAGGCCGACAACCAGATCCTGGGTGTGGTGCGCGCACTGGACCAGCAGTATCCGGAACGTCCGGTAGTGCTGGTCTCCAAGGACATCAACATGCGTCTGAAGGCGCGTGCCATCGGTCTGCCCGCCGAAGATTACTTCAATGACCATGTGCTGGAAGATACCGACCTGCTGTATTCGGGTATCCAGCAGTTGCCGGATGACTTCTGGAACAAGCACGGCAAGGGCATGGAGTCCTGGCAGGAAAGCCGCCACGGCAGCAGCTATACCTACTACCGTGTGACCGGCCCCTACGTGCCGTCGCTGCTGGTCAACCAGTTCGTCTTCATCGAACCCAAGAATGGCGAGCCGGCCTTCTACGGTCAGGTCAGCCAGATCAACGGCAAGACCGCCGTGTTGCAGACCCTGCGCGACTTTGGCCATGCCAAGAACAGTGTCTGGGGCATCACTGCGCGCAACCGCGAGCAGAACTTCGCGCTGAACCTGCTGATGAACCCGGAGTGTGATTTCGTCACCCTGCTGGGCCAGGCCGGTACCGGCAAGACCCTGCTGGCACTGGCCTCGGGCCTGGCGCAGGTGCTGGAGACCAAGCTCTACAACGAAATCATCGTCACCCGCGTGACGGTGCCGGTCGGTGAAGACATCGGTTTCCTGCCGGGAACGGAAGAAGAGAAGATGGGGCCCTGGATGGGCGCCTTCGATGACAACCTCGAAGTGCTCAACAAGTCCGATGGCGATGCCGGTGAATGGGGTCGCGCTGCAACCCAGGATCTGATCCGCTCGCGCATCAAGATCAAGTCGCTCAACTTCATGCGCGGCCGCACTTTCGTGAACAAGTTCTTGATCATCGACGAGGCCCAGAACCTGACGCCCAAGCAGATGAAGACCCTGGTCACGCGCGCCGGTCCCGGCACCAAGATCGTCTGCCTGGGCAACATTGCCCAGATCGACACGCCCTACCTGACCGAAGGCTCCAGCGGCCTGACCTATGTGGTCGACCGCTTCAAGGGCTGGGCGCACAGCGGGCATGTCACCCTGGCGCGGGGCGAACGCTCGCGCCTGGCCGATCACGCCAGCGACGTGTTGTAATCATTTTTCTTCAGCATCAATGCAAAAGGCCACGTGAAAACGTGGCTTTTTGCTTTTGCACGGCGCGGCGAGTGCCGCGCCAACGGGAACGACTTACAGCACGTGCACGCCGATCCACCACGCGATCGCCGCCACGAAGGCCGAGGCCGGGATGGTGAAGATCCACGCCCAGACGATGTTGCTGGCCACGCCCCAACGCACGGCCGACATCTTCTGTGCTGCCCCCACGCCGACGATGGCGCCGGTGATGGTGTGCGTGGTCGAGACCGGAATGCCCAGCGCCGTGGCGATGAACAGGGTGATCGCGCCACCGGTTTCGGCGCAGAAACCACCGACCGGCTTCAATTTGGTGATTTTCTGGCCCATGGTCTTGACGATGCGCCAGCCACCGAAGAGCGTACCCAGGCTGATGGCGCAGTAGCAGGCAATGATGACCCACATCGGCGGTGCATCCGGCGAGGAATAGCCGGAGGCGATCAGCAGCATCCAGATGATGCCGATGGTCTTCTGCGCATCATTGCCGCCGTGGCCCAGGCTGTACATGGAGGCCGACAGCAATTGCAGGCGCCGGAACCAGCCGTCGATCTTGCGCGGCGTGGAGCGGTAGAAGATCCACGATACCGCAAGCATCATCAGCGAGCCGAACACCAGGCCCAGCAAGGGAGACAGCACGATGAAGAGAATCGTCTTCAACAGACCCGCCGAGATCAGCGCCCCGGTACCGGCCTTGGCCACGGCCGCACCGACCAGGCCGCCGATCAGAGCATGCGAGGACGAGGACGGAATACCGTAGTACCAGGTCACCAGGTTCCAGAAGATGGCACCGATGAGGGCTCCGAAGATGACGTACTGGTCAACGATGGCTGGCTCGATGGTGCCCTTGCCCACCGAGGCCGCCACGTGCAGCTGGTGAAACACGAACACGGCGGCCAGATTGAAGAAGGCCGCCATGGCCACGGCGGTCTGCGGGCGCAGCACGCCGGTCGAGACCACGGTAGCGATCGCGTTGGCGGCATCGTGGAAACCGTTCATGAAATCGAACAGCAAGGCCAGGACGATCAACAACGCGAGAATATGTAAGCTGATTTGGATTGTTTGCATGGGGAAACCGTTGTGTGAAACCAGCGGCGTCCCCGTCGGAAATCGAGGGAATCGCCGCTACGCCGACAGATCAGGCGTTTTCGACGATGATGCCTTCGATGATGTTGGCCACGTCTTCGCAGCGGTCGGTGACGGTTTCCAGGATTTCGTAGATGGCCTTGAGCTTGATCAGGGTGCGTACATCAGGTTCATCGCGGAACAGCTTGGACATGGCCGCACGCATGACGTGGTCGGCATCGGATTCCAGGCGGTCGATTTCCTGGCAGATCGCCAGGATCTGGCGCGAATTGTCCATGTTCGACAGCAGGCCCACGGCCGCCTGCACCTTCTCGGCGCAGGACAGGCACAGCTCGGCCAGGCGCTTGGCCTCCGGCGTGATGGACTTGATGTCGTACAGCGAAATGGTCTGGGCAGCGTCTTCCAGCAGGTCCAGGATATCGTCCATGCGCGTGATCAGCTGGTGGATGTCATCACGGTCCAGCGGCGTGATGAAAGTCTTGTGCAGCAGTTCGATGGCATTGTGCGTGATCTTGTCGGCTTCCTTCTCGACGGCTTCAATGGCATGCACACGGATTTCGAGGTCATCGAAATTGGTCATCAGCGCTACCATTTCCTTCGCACACTTGACCGCCAGCTCTGCATGCTGATTGAAAAGGTCAAAGAATTTGCCTTCAGTCGGCATCAATCGTCCAAACATTTTTCTCTCTCATCAATGGTTAGCGCCCGGTTCAAGCGCCGTTTCGAACCGGCCTGCGGCTGCCCCCATGGAAGCCGGTATCCCGCCCTGCCGGTCCTGCACGAACGGCCTTGGGAGCCGTCCGCCTTGCATGCCACGGGCGCCCAAAGGCTGCCCGTGATCCTCCGGCGACGCACCTGACCGGCGCGTCGCCCATGGCCTCAGTCGCCGCCGTAAGGCTGCGCCAGATTGCCGATATAGTTGTCGTACTTGGTATACATCCCCAGGAAGGACAGGCGAATGCTGCCGATGGGGCCATTACGCTGCTTGCCGATGATGATTTCCGCCGTGCCCTTGTCGGGCGAGTCCGGATTGTAAACTTCATCGCGGTAAATGAACAAAATGACGTCCGCATCCTGCTCGATGGCACCCGATTCGCGCAAGTCGGACATCACGGGACGCTTGTTGGGACGCTGCTCCAGCGAGCGGTTCAGCTGCGACAGGGCGATCACCGGACAATTGAGTTCCTTGGCCAGGCCCTTCAGGCTACGCGAGATTTCCGAGATTTCGGAGGCGCGGTTTTCGGAAGAGCTGCCGCCGTTGCCGGACATGAGCTGCAGGTAGTCGATGATGATCAGGCCCAGCTTGCCGCATTGACGCGCCAGGCGGCGCGAACGTGCGCGCAATTCGATGGGCGACAGCGCCGGGGTTTCATCGATGTAGAACTGAGCATCGTTCATCTTCTGGATGGCGTGCGTCAGCCGCGGCCAGTCCTCGTCGAGCAGGCGGCCGGTACGCAGGCGGTGCTGATCCAGCCGACCGACCGAACCCAGCATACGCATGGCCAGCTGGGCCCCGCCCATTTCCATGGAAAACACGGCCACCGGCAGACCCGACTCGATGGCCACATGTTCGCCGATATTGATCGAGAAAGCGGTTTTACCCATGGAAGGACGACCCGCGACGATGATCAGGTCACCCGGCTGCAGGCCGGAAGTCATCTTGTCCAGGTCCATGAAGCCGGTGGGTACGCCGGTGATGTCGCTGGAGCTGTCGCGGTTGTAGAGTTCGTCGATGCGTTCGACCACCTGCGTCAACAGCGGCTGGATTTCCATGAAACCCTGGGAGCCACGCGAACCTTCTTCGGCGATGGCGAAGATCTTGGATTCGGCCTCGTCCAGCATGGACTTCACATCCTTGCCCTGCGGATTGAAGGCGTTACCGGAAATTTCGTCGGCCACCGTGATGAGCTTGCGCAGGATACCGCGATCACGGACGATCTCGGCATAGCGGCGGATGTTGGCAGCAGAAGGGGTGTTTTGCGCCAGCGCATTCAGATACACCAGGCCACCCACCTCTTCGGCCTTGCCGCTGGTGGACATGGCTTCATAGACGGTGATGACGTCAGCCGGCTTGGTGCTGTTGATGAGCTTGACGATGTGCTCGAAGATGATGCGATGGTCGTAGCGATAGAAGTCGTCAGCGCTGACGAAATCGGCAATGCGGTCCCAGGCTGCGTTGTCCAGCAGCAGGCCGCCCAGCACCGACTGCTCGGCCTCGATGGAGTGTGGCGGCACGCGGAGCGCATCGATCTGGGGATCGGAGGACTCCTTCTGGCCACGGAAAAATTCTGGATTGCCGCGGGACGATTCTTTCATGGCGCGCATTATAACCTGCTGATGTGAAGCCGTAGGTCAGGCCGAACGTTTTTGCACGACCTGCCACTTCATATGAACGAATGCCATATGAAGCCCCCGACATCCCGGCGGATCGCGACGACCGCCAGCGGGACGCCGGAGGCAAAGACAATAAAAAAGCCAGGCGAACCCGGCTTTTCCATTGCAAAACGAATTGCAGCAAACAGGCGTATTACGCTTGCTCGCCCTTGACTGCGATGGTGACGTCGACCACCACGTCGGTGTGCAGAGCCACCGACACCGGGTGTTCGCCAACGATCTTCAGCGGGCCGTTGGGCAGACGCACTTGCGACTTTTCGACGGCGAAGCCCTTCTTGCCCAGCGCTTCAGCGATGTCGAAGTTGGTCACGGAACCGAACAGACGACCGTCAACACCGGCCTTCTGAGCGACTTCCACGGTGGCGCCAGCCAGCTTTTCGCCTTGGGCTTGAGCGGCGGCCAGCTTCTCGGCAGCGGCCTTTTCCAGCTCGGCGCGCTTGGCTTCGAATTCAGCGATGGCTGCATCGGTAGCGCGGCGGGCCTTGCGTTGCGGGATCAGGAAGTTGCGTGCGAAACCGTCCTTGACGCGCACGACATCACCCAGACCGCCGAGATTCACGATTTTTTCCAACAGAATGACTTGCATGTTTTTCTCCTATTTCTCGACGCTGATTAGGCGTTGTGCAGATCGGTGTACGGCAGCAGGGCCAGGTAACGCGCGCGCTTGATGGCGGTGTCAACTTGACGCTGGTAGTGGGCCTTGGTACCGGTCAGGCGTGCCGGCATGATCTTGCCGTTTTCCTGGACGAAGTCCTTCAGGGTGTCCACGTCCTTGTAATCGACCTGTTCAACGCCAGCGGCGGTGAAACGGCAGAATTTCTTGCGCTTGAACAGCGGGTTTTGCTGTTGACGCTTGTTTTTCAGCTTGCTTTTATCGAACTTTTTACCGAATGCCATGGTTGGCTCCTGTATCTAAAAATTGGGTAAGGTCTGTTTGGCTACCTTGCGTCTTCAATCCGACGCGACCGGGCCAAAATCAACGATATGAAACACGACACTCTTGCTGTTGCGATTCCTGCGGGCCAGAAAGCCGGTGAACCGGAAGACTTCCCCCAGTGCCGCCTTGTTGAGGGCACCGGAGATTTCCCCTGCTGCCAGCGCTGCGATCTCGAATTCGACCTGACGCTGCATGCCAGCTTCCATCTGTTCCGACTGATGCTGCAACCTGGCAGTGACAATCGGGATACCGGCCGGCGTGTAACGTAAAACATCACGTTCTGCCAGGCTGGCGATGACTTGAAACTGGTTCACTCTCCGCGATGTTCGCAGCGCTTAAGCTGCCGGTGCTTCGGTACGGCTCTTGGCCGCGTCTTCCTTCTGCACTGCCTTCAGGATGGGGGAAGGACCGGTTTCGGCCTTCTTCATCTTGACGGTCAGGTGGCGCAGGACGGCGTCGTTGAACTTGAAGCCGGTTTCGATTTCAGCCAGCGTTTCGCTGTCGACTTCGATGTTCAGGCAGACGTAGTGAGCCTTGGCCAGCTTCTGGATCTGGTAGGCCAGTTGACGACGGCCCCAATCTTCGACACGGTGGACCTTGCCGCCGCGGGTGGTGACGATGCCCTTGTAACGCTCGATCATCGCCGGCACTTGCTCGCTTTGGTCCGGGTGGACGATAAATACGATTTCATAATGACGCATGTAGACTCCTTATGGACTTATTGAAGACGCCCACCCCGGCGTCAAGACGGGTGTGGGAAGAGGAAAACCCGAGATCATACTAGCTTTCGCCCACCAGGGCAATGTCTGAGCCCACAAACGCCGCCCCGGCGGTGAGATCGAGCGGTCAGCGCGCCACACTTTCCGACTTGGCGGCATCAAATCTCATGTGTCTGCCTATATATATGCAGGAGAAAGATTGCCTTTTCCGCCTCGCAAAGTGCATGTTGCCGTTGACACAAGGATTGTACCTGTATAAAAATACAGACTGTTCATCCAGACAGCCTTCCCTCCGAGAAAGGCCACCCCCATGCTCAAACTGACTGCGCGCCAGGAACAGATCCTGAACCTGATCAAGAACGCCATCGAGAACACCGGCTTCCCTCCCACGCGCGCAGAGATCGCCGCCGAATTGGGCTTTCGCTCCGCCAATGCGGCCGAAGAGCATCTGCAGGCCCTGGCCCGCAAGGGGGCCATCGAGATTTCTCCCGGCACCTCGCGCGGCATCCGCCTGCGCGAGTCCGGCGCGCTCCCAGGATCCGTGGCAGCGCGACAAATGGCCCTGCCCCATCCGGCGCTGATGCAGCTGAGCCTGCCACTGATCGGACGGGTGGCGGCGGGTTCGCCCATCCTCGCCCAGGAACATGTGGAAAAGACCTACCAGGTCGACCCGGCCATGTTCCCGGCCAAGCCGGATTACCTGCTCAAGGTGCGCGGCATGTCCATGCGCGACGCCGGCATCCTCGACGGCGATCTGCTGGCAGTGCGCCGCGCCGATCAGGCGCGCAACGGCCAGATCGTGGTGGCCCGCCTGGCCGATGAAGTCACGGTCAAGCGCTATCAGAAGACCGGCAGCGTCATCACCCTCTTCCCCGAGAATCCGGAATTCGAACCCATCATCGTCAAGCCGGAAGAAGACCAGTTCGCCCTCGAAGGACTGGCCGTCGGATTGCTGCGCAGCTGGAACTGATCCCCGGGGCAGCCCACCGCCCCGCACCAGGCGAGCAGGCCGCAAGCCGCTCCAGCAGGCTGCGCGCCGTCTCTTGCTGCATCAACCTCCGCCTAAAACGGAGGTTTTTTGCTTTCTATTCAGCTCTTCGCAAGTGACGGGTTGCGCATATCATGCCTGCTGGATAGCTATGTCCGGCGCCAGCGATGCGCCCAACCAAGAGGACCCCTTTCGATGTCGACGCGCAAGAGCAGCAACAAGCACGGCAAACCCGTTCCGGCCCCGGCCGCCGCCAAGGCCAACCTGCAGGATCTGCTGGATGTCCGCAAGAGTCTCGATCTGCTGGACAGTCGCCAGACCGAACAAGCCAAGGCCATCTGCGTGGCCGTTCTCAAACGCGACCCGGAACTGGTTTTCGCCAATCACGCGCGCGGCCTGATCGCCACCCAGGAGGGACTGCACCCGGAGGCTGAGCACTATTTGCGCAAGGCCTTTGCGGCCGATCCCGCCAATGCCGAATACCTCAGCAACCTGGCCGCCGCCGTGCTGGCACAGGACCGGGTGGACGAGGCCATCAAGCTGTACGAGCAGGCCATTTCGCTAGACCGGGAAAACCGGGCAGCACGCATCGGCCTGGCCAATGCGCTGCACGAAAAGAATGACCCGGAAGCCTCCATTGCCTACTTCGAGGACGCAGTCAAACGGGAGCCGGATGCTCCCGGCCCCCTGTCCCACCTCGGTCGCGCCCTGGTCGAGGCCAAACGCTACCAGGAGGCGGTGGCCACGATTCTCAAATCGCTGGAACTGGACATCAGTTTCGCACCCGGACATACCGCCTTGGGCGAGGCGTTTTACGGCATGGAGATGTACAAGGAAGCACTGGAATCGCTCAAGACGGCCATCCTGCTCGACCCTCAAGACACCTATGCCCAGATCAAGATCGCCGATGCCTATCTGAAACTGGAGAAAATCAGCGAAGCGCACGAGCACCTGCAACGCATCATCGAGATTGCCCCCAGGGATCCCAACAGCTACATCCGCCTTGCTTCCAGCCTCTTTGCGACCCAGGACCGCTTCGAGGATGCCATGCAGCTCTTCAACAAGGCCCTCGAACTGGATCCCAGGCAGGCGCTGACTTACAACAACATGGGCGCGGTCCTGCATGATCACGGCGACACCCATGAGGCCGTAGCCAACTTCCGCAAGGCATTGACGCTGCGCCCCAACTATCCGACGGCGCAACACAACCTGGCCTTGAGCCTGTTGCTGCACGGCGAACTCAAGGAAGGCTGGGCCTGCCACGAAAGCCGTCTGATCACGCGCGAGCGCGCCCATGTCTACAAGTTGATCCACAAGCTCTTCGGCATCATCCCGAAATGGGATGGAAAGTCCTCGCTGGCCGGGAAGTACATCCTCCTGATGCACGAGCAAGGCTTCGGCGACAGCATCCAGTTCCTCCGTTATGTCCGGCTGCTGGTCGCACAGGGCGCGCGGGTAGCGCTGCACGTCAAGAATCCTCTGTACCGGTTGTTCCAGTCCTTCACCCCGGAAATCACGCTCATCCGCGAAAGCGATCCGCTGCCACCCTGCGACTGCGCCTATGTGCTCATGAGCCTGCCCTACGCACTGGGAACCGATACGGTGGAAGACATCCCGGCATTCCCGAGCTATCTGGCAGCCGATCCGACCCTGGTCGAGGTCTGGCGCGAGCGCATCGCCGCCATGGGCGGCGCGGCACCCGGCAAGCTGCGTGTGGGCGTAGTCTGGGCCGGCAATCCGGAACACGGCAACGACCGCCATCGCTCCATCAGCCTGAACAAATTTGCCAGATTGTTCAGCCTGCCGAACATCGAGTTCTACTCTTTACAGAAAGGCAAGCCCACCGAAGGGCTGCGCACCCTGCCGCCAGAACAGAAGGTTCACAACCTGGGCGATCTGTGCACGGACTTCGCCGATACCGCCGCAGCCATCCACAATATGGACCTGATGATCAGCGTCGACACCTCCGTGGTTCACCTGGCCGGTGCCCTGGGCCATCCGACCTGGGCCCTGGTGCCACATGTACCGGATTGGCGCTGGCTCCAGAATCGCGACGACTCCCCTTGGTATCCGAGCATGCGCCTGTTCCGCCAGCCCGCCATCAGCGACTGGGACTCGGTCCTGACCCGGCTTGCCGACGAATTGGTCATCTTGCAACAGAAAAAAATGCAGGGATAAGACGCCCCTCTCCAGAGACCGCCCCGCTTTGTGCGCAGCACCAGCGGGGCTTTTTGTCAGCGGCGGACAAAATTTCTCAGTTTCAACAAAAAATCGCTAAAGTTTTCTGAAGTGCCGTCGAAAAACATGTGCTTGGAGTTTCAAAGCACGTAGTTTTAGGTCGGAAAGCCTTGAAAAAGATTTTTTTGCAGCAAACCCTAAACTTTTTCCAAGACTGCCCGATAAAGCAATCAACAGCGGTTGAAACGCCTGGGGCTCATGGGTAGAAGACCAAAGTTAAGCACTGAAACTCGGATCATCGGTCTCAAATCTTAGGAGAATTAACATGGCAGCAGTCATTAATACCAACATTGCGTCGCTCAACACCCAGCGCAATCTGAATTCGTCGCAAGCGTCGCTGAACACCTCGATCCAACGTCTGTCGTCGGGCCTGCGCGTCAACAGCGCCAAGGACGACGCCGCCGGTCTGGCCATTGCCGACCGCATGAACGCCCAGATCAAGGGCCTGGCAGTTGCACAGCGTAACGCCAACGACGGCATCTCGATGGCGCAGACCGCTGAAGGCGCTCTGTCGACCGTCGGCGACAACCTGCAACGTATGCGTGAGTTGGCTGTGCAGGCTGCCAACGGCACCAACAGCGCACAAGACCGCAAGACCCTCAACGACGAATACACCCAGCTGTCGCAGGAAGTGTTCCGCGTTCTGAACGGCACCAGCTTCAACGGCCAGAACCTGTTCACCGGTGTCGGTCAAGGTGCTTCGGCTGGCGTGGGCTCTTCGTCGGCCAACGTCAAGGCTTCGCTGACCCTGTCCTTCCAGGTCGGCGCCAACGTGTCGGACAACAAGCTCAACGACCAGATCACCATCACTCTGGATGACCTGTCCAACAACGGCACCATGGCCGACGTCATCGGCACCAGCGCCAAGGGTCTGATCGGTCTGGGCGACACCTCCGGCGTGAGCGCTGCTCAAACCACCTACACCTCGGCCAAGGCTGCCCTGGACAACCTGTTCGCCACCGGCTCCTCGCTGTCGGCCAGCGCCCTGGCTGCTTCGGCTGTGACCCTGCAGAAGGCCGTGGACAGCGCCAAGCTGTCCCTGGACAAGGCAGTGGCTGCTCCGTCGGCACAGAGCGATGCCCAGAAGGCGATCAAGAACCTGGACAAGGCCATCAGCCTGATCTCCTCCAAGCGTGCAGAGTTCGGTGCAGTGCAGAACCGCTTCAGCGCCGTCATCAGCAACCTGCAAGTGTCGAGCGAGAACATCACCTCGTCGCGCAGCCGTATCATGGATACCGACTACGCGCAGGAAACCGCGAACCTGACCCGTGCGCAGATCCTGCAACAAGCTGGTACCGCCATGCTGTCGCAGGCGAACTCGGCACCCCAGCAAGTGCTGTCGCTGTTGAAATAAGCCTGATAGCTAGGTAGGATGACGTGCGGGGGATAGACCTTATTCTCCGCACGTTCCTTTAAGGAAGGGAGTAGTACCATGTCGATTGCCCCACTTAACATCACTGCTGCTGGCGACTCCGGTACTGCATATGCAGCACCGAAGGCTGCCGACAAGCCCAATCCCGTGGTATCGACGGTCGCACCGGCGGCCACTCCGGAAGCCCGCCGCGCAACCGAAAGCGAAGTCAATGATGCCGTCGGCAAACTCAACGATTTTGCCGCCGCCAATGCCGCCGCCTTGAATTTCTCCAAGGACCAGGATACCGGCAAGACCATCATCAAGGTCGTTGATACTGCCACTGACACCGTGATTCGCCAGATTCCCAGCGAAGAAGCGATTGCCATCGCAAAGTCCATCGACAAGATGCAAGGCCTGTTGATCAAGGACAAGGCTTGAGTGTCAGCTCGAGTCTGGTACGAACTGCAGTGGCTCGAATAACCGCATGCGTCAATGCTCGTTCATTGCGCATGTCGGATTCGACTACTCTAGTTCATAACGGATTCAGATAGTCATCCCGCACAGCGTCCCTCTTTCCCCGACGCCGTACTCGAGAGCCCGTCTCCTCTTGACCGCGCTGGAAACTGCACAGCGCTGTGCTTCACGCAAAGTATCAGGAGTTGAACCGTGGCGACTTCCACCGGCACCATTTCCACATCGGCAGGCCCGCTTGATGTAGCCACTCTCGTAAGCCAGCTGGTTTCGGCCGAGAGTCAATCGCAACTGACCCCGCTGACCACCCAGGCGAGCAGCTACAACACGCTCATCTCCGCGTATGGAAGCCTCAAGAGTGCATTGTCGAGCTACCAGTCGGCGATCAAGTCGCTCACGTCGGCCAGCTTCAGTTCGCAGAAAAGCACAGTCAACAACGCCGGTACCGGGTCCACTCTGACCACCGATCCGTTCACCGCCGATATCAACGGCGACGACTCCACCAAGATCCTGGCGCAGAAGATCCAGTCGGCCGGCGTGAGCAGCGGCACCACCTACAATGCCGGGGATTCGATTGCGATCAAGATCGGCACGGGTTCACCGACCTTCATCACCCTCAAGGCCAACGCCACCCTGGCCGGCGTACGCGACGCGATCAATGCCGCCAAGGCTGGCGTGACCGCCTCCGTCGTCACCGATGGCAGCGGCGATCACCTGGTGCTGGAGTCCAACACCGGCGGCACGGCCAACACCATCAAGGTGAGCGCCAACAACAGCCTGTCCGCCTTCGCTTACGACCCGTCCAGCTCGACACCGAGCACCATGACCCAGACCCAGGCGCCGCGTGACGCCACCAAGGCGGCCTCGGGCACTTATTCGGTCAGCGTGTCGCAGCTGGCACAAACTCAAAAGCTGAGTTCGGCCAGCATCGCCCCCGGCACCACCTTCGACAGTGGCATCCTGGCCATCAAGACCGGCACCGGCTCGACTACCATCATCCAGCCTGCCACCAATAGCCTGACCGGCGTGCGTGATGCCATCAACAGCAGCGATGCCGGCGTGAACGCCACCATTGTCAGCGACGGTACCAACGACCACCTGGTCATCACGGCCAAGGACAGCGGTGCGGCCAACACCATCAAGATCACCGGCACCGGCAATTATTCGGTGTTCAGCTCGGACCCCAGCGGCACGGTGATCTCACCCAACGTCAGCACCAGCCAGACCTACAGTTCCGGCACGCTGAACCTGAAGGTGGGCGACACCACCGTGGCCATCAACCCCACTGCCAACGGCAGCGGCAACATCGACCTGAACCAGGTCATGAGCGCCATCAACAGCGCCAGCGCGGGCGTGACCGCCTCCATCAGCAACGATGGCAGCAACGACCACCTGGTGCTCACACCCACCGGCAGCAGCGCGACGGCGGCTGTTTCACTGACCGGGACCGGTGATTATTCCGGGCTGACCATGAGCGGCATGGGCCAATTGCTCAAGGCACAGGATGCCAAGCTGTCCATCGACGGCGTGACCGTGACCAGCACCAGCAACAAGGTCGAAAACGTCATTTCGGGCGTGACGCTGAACCTGTCCAAGGTCACCACCTCGTCCGACAGCTTCACGCTCAACATCAGCAACGACACCTCCGGCATCACCACGGCGGCCAACAGTTTCGTATCGGCCTACAACACCCTGGCCAAGGCCGTGGCCAGCATGACCTCGCAGACACCCTCGACCACCCTGGGCGAGGCCAATACGTCTGCACCGCTGGCCAGCGAGTCATCGGTGCAGACCATCATGAGCCAGTTGCGCAACACCCTGTTCTCCAGCGTGGATGGCGGCAACGGCATCAGCACCCTCTCCGACATCGGTATCGCCTTCCAGAAGGACGGCACACTGGCACTGGATGCGACCAAGCTGTCGACGGCGACCACCAACAACTTCGCGGGCATTGCCAATCTGTTCACTGCCACTGATCCGGATCCGACCAACACCACATCGTCCAAAAATGGTATCGTCACCAAGTTGCAGACGTTGATGACCAATCTGCTCAGCGATACCGGCATCATTGCCTCCAAGACCAACGGACTGCAAGCCAGTCTGAAGATCAACCAGGATCGCCAGACCGCGGTGCAGACCCGTCTGTCGAACCTCAAAGACGACTATACCAATCAGTTCAACCGCCTCAACGTCACGCTGGCCAGCATGCAGTCCACCCAGAGCTACCTGACCCAGCAATTGGCCAGCCTGGCCAAGAGCGGTTGAAGTGACACCGCGAACATAGGAGAACGTCATGTTCGGAACCATGAAACGCGGGGCCAACGCCTACGCAAATATCGGCGTGGAAACCGGGGTGGTTGCGGCCAGCCCGCACAAGCTCATCACCATGCTCTTCGACGGGGCACTGGTGGCCATCGCACTGGGCAGGAAGTCCATGGGCGAGGGCAACATCAAGGACAAGGGCGAATCCATCACCAAGGCCATCCTGATCATCGACAACGGCCTGCGCGCCAGCCTGAACAAGGAAGTCGGCGGCGAACTGGCGCTCAATCTCGATTCGCTCTATGAATACATGAGCCGCCGCCTGTTCGAGGCCAACGCGACCAACAACCCGGCCATCCTCGACGAGATCCACGGACTGCTTGAGGATATCCGTTCCGCGTGGGAACAGATCGGTCCGAATGCAGCGCAGCCCGCTGCGCCGATGGCCATGGTGCAAGACGTCCCTCTCTCCAGCTTTGCAAAGGCATGACTGACATGAACGGTGACGACGTCATCGCGCTCTACGAGTCCATCTCGAAGCTGACCAACGAGATGCTGTCGGCCGCCCGTGCCGGTGACTGGGACTTGCTGGCCGCACTCGAAGCCCAGTGCGGCAAGCACATCGCCAGCCTGCGCGACAGCGAGGAACATGTCGCCCTGCCCGAGCCGCTGCGCCATCGCAAGGTCGACATCATCAAGAAGATCCTCGAAGACGACCGCGACATCCGCAACCTCACCGAACCGGGATTGCGCAAACTGTCGGCAATGATCCAGAGCAACCAGACCGAACAGAAGCTCCTCAATACCTACGGCATGGGTAGTTGACCATGTTGCCGCGGGCCGATATTGCCAGCGCCGTCCAGCCCGTCAATCCTGTCGAAGCGGCGACCGCCGTCGTTTCGGTTGCCGATGCGCGGCAGGAAGCCTTCAGTCGCCTGGCCCAGATTGCGGTGGGCCAGCAGATGTCGGGCCGCATCCTCTCCAATTTCAACGACGGCACCTTCCTGGTGCGCATCGCCAATACGGCCGCGCGCATGGTGCTGCCCAACAGCGCCAAGGTAGGCGATACCCTGACCCTGACGCTGGTCTCGAAGGATCCCCGCCCGACTTTCTCGGTCAACGAAGGCAGCATCCACCCTGACGAGGAAAGCGCCTCCGTGGCCTTGAGCAGTGCCGGGCGCGCGATGCAGAAGGATCTGAAGTCGCTGCAGTTCGTTACCCGCGACGAAAGCGGTGCGGGACAGATCGCGCAGAACGAGGATATCGCTGCCGATGCCCAGGCCAAGGGCCCACGCCAGGGGCAATCGGGCGCTCCCGCCAGTACCACCACCACGCTCAGCCATGCCGGCCGTCTGATCGACACGCTGTTGCACGCATCCCAACAGGGCGACGTGGCCGATCACATCAATGCGGCCACCCCCTTGCTGCCCAAGGCCGGGGTCGCCCCCGAACAGATGGCCGCAGCCTTGAAGGATGCCATTGCCAACAGCGGCGTCTTCTACGAGTCGCACGTGGCCGCCTGGGCCGCCGGCCAGCGTCCGGCCGCAGACCTGATGAAGGAACCGCAAGCCCAGGTCGCTGCGCGACAGGGTGGCGACATCAATCTGCTCAGCGACAGCGATCCCTCCCAGAATCAGCTGGGACAAATCATCAACCTCCAGCTCAACGCCCTGGAACAGCAGCGCGTGGTCTGGCACGGCGAAGTCTGGCCCGGCCAGAAGATGGAATGGGAAATCAATCAGGAACAGGGCCAGAACAGCCGCGAACAAGCCGGCGCCGAGGACGAGAACACGCCCACCTGGCATAGCGTGGTGCGCTTCAACTTTGCCCACCTGGGCAGCGTCTCGGCCTCGATCCGGTTGATTGGTCAGCAGATCCACGTACAGGTGAAAGCCGACAACGAAGCCGCCGCCGCTGCCCTGCGCGGCAACAGCGCGCTGTTTTCCGGTGCCATGGCGGCTGCCGGCACCTCCCTGGACTCACTGATTGTCAAGCAAGCCGATGGAGAAACCTAATATCCCCCTGCAAAACGCCGTGGCCCTGGCCTACAACGCCAGCCAGGCAGCCCCGCAGGTGGTGGCCAAGGGCCGCGGCCTGGTGGCCGAAGCCATCATTGCGCGGGCGCGCGATGCGGGCGTCTATGTCCATGAATCCAAGGAGCTGGTCTCACTGCTGATGCAGGTCGAACTGGACCAGCAGATCCCCCCTGCCCTGTACCGCACCGTGGCGGAATTGCTGGCCTGGCTATATCGTATTGAAAATATGCAATTAAGCGGGTCAGTGATGTATGATACGGGGTTAAATTATTCCAACAAATCCTCAGGGGAAAGCGATCCCACTCGCTGAATTCACACGTACAAGACGCACAGATGGCTAACCACGACGAGATCGACGACGACAGCCCATACCGGGTTCATTCACGGAGGGAGATCATTGCCCTGCTGACCAGCATGATGGAGAAGAACCAGCTCCTGAGCCTGCTGATCAAGGGCGGATCCGAGTCCGTGATCACTTCCATTCTGGAAGTCGATGACGATGACGACTCGCTCATCATCGACGCCGCCCCCAGCGCCATGCTCAACGAGAGCATCGTATCGAGCAAGCGCATCAATTTCGAGGCGCTCTACAACAGCATCCGCATTACCTTTGCCGTCGACGGCGCACGCCAGGTCGAATACCAGAGCCGCCCGGCGTTGCGGGTCGATATCCCCGAAAGCCTGGTGCGCCTGCAGCGCCGCGAGTATTTCCGCATCCCCACGCCGATCGCCAAGCCGCTGCGCTGCACTTTCCGCATCACCCAGCCGGATGGCTCCTTCATCACGGTCGTTACGCTGCTCAACAATATCAGCGCCGGCGGCGTGGGCATCACCGACGAAAAGAAGCTGCTCCCCACCACTCCGGGCGTGACCTACGAAGATTGCCAACTGGAACTGGGTGACAACACCCTGGTATCGGTCAAGCTGCAGGTGCGCGACTGCAAGGAATTCAAGATGACCAATGGCAAGGTGGTCAATCGCTTCGGTCTGCAGTTCATCGACATCCCGCGTACGGTACTGGCCGCGATCCAGCGCTTCATCACCAAGCTGGAACGCGAACAGAACGCCAAGGCCTCAGGCATGATGTAAGCCGGTGCGCCCCGCCGGGCGCGCCAGTGACAAAACACCCCAGCAACCGGATCACCGGTTCTGGGGTGTTTTGTCATGCACGACCGCCCCTTGCCAGGGGCGACCTCAAGCAGAAAACTTCACACCTGCATGGTCATGATGTCACGGTAAGCCGAGACCAGCTTGTTGCGCACCTGGATACTGGTCTGGAAGGAAATGTTGGCTTTCTGCGAAGCGATCATCACATCCGACAGGTTCACGTTGTCATCCCCCATGGCGAAGGCCTGCGACATCTTGGCCGCCTTCTGCTGAGAATCGTTGACCTGGTCGATCGCGCCCTTGAGCACGTCGGCAAAATCCACCCGCTGGGCCGGTTTTTCGGCTGCCACGCTGCTCTGAACCGGGTCCACACCCCCTTGGGCGCGGGCCGCTGCCGCCTTCAGCTGGGCTACCATTGCTTCGATCTTGCTGGTGTCGATCACGCTGTCAATTGCCATTTCCCACCTCTTGAGTTCATTTTGCCGCCTGGCAAAAGTACCACGCGCACCTTCGCCATCTACAGCAGCACCTTAACACTGCTGCATTGACAAATCGCACCAATAAGCGGGGAATTTGCCATTCTGTTCGGCCGATCAAATTCCCGCTACCAACGGACAATCCACACTGAGCAAAAAACCTCACAAAGGTAGGCAGTGATCAAAGTATTCATCAAGCTGGCAATCGAGGGAACGCCAGAGGGGAAATCATGGCGGTAGCAGCCGACGGCACGATGACCGGCGAGACCAACAATTCGGGCGAACTCGGCAACAACGAGGGCATGCCCCAGGGGCAGTCCGCCCAGGGCGGCATGATGGGCTACGCCCGTTCGCCCCAGGGCAAGCGTATTCTGCTCATCATTGCCGCCGCCGCGACTCTGGCGCTGATGGCCGGCATCTGGCTGTGGAGCCAGAAGGTCGAGTATCGCGTCCTGTTCGCCAACTTCAATGACCGCGACGGTGGCGCCATCGTGGCCTCGTTGCAGCAGATGAACGTGCCCTACAAGTATTCCGAAGGCGGCACGGCCATCCTGGTGCCCGAAAACATGGTGCATGACGCGCGCCTGAAACTGGCCGCCCAGGGCCTGCCCAAGGGTGGCAATGTCGGCTTCGAGCTGATGGAGAACCAGAAGCTGGGCATTTCCCAGTTCCTGGAACAAGTCAATTTCCAGCGCGCCCTGGAAGGCGAACTGGCGCGCTCGGTAGAATCCCTGGCGCCGGTCCAGACCGCCCGTGTGCACCTGGCCCTGCCCAAAGCCTCGGTGTTCGTGCGCGACCAGCAAAAGCCGACCGCCTCGGTGATCCTGAGCCTCTATCCGGGCCGCTACCTCGATCAGCAACAGGTCAGTGCCGTCGTGCACCTGGTCGCCAGCAGCGTCCCCGAGCTCTCGCCCAAGGCCGTGACCATCGTCGACCAGAACGGCAATCTGCTCTCCGACACCACCAAGCAAGGCCAGACCAACACCCTCGATCCGACCCAGCTGAAGTATGTCCAGGATCTGCAGCAGGACATCGTCAAGCGCGTCGAATCCATCATTGCACCCATCGTCGGTAACGGCAACGTGCGTGCCGAGGCCACGGCCGATGTGGACTTCTCCCGCTCCGAGCAGGCTTCCGAAGCCTACAAGCCCAATCAGACCCGCGACACCGCCGCCGTTCGCAGCAAGCAGAGCAGCGAGTCCAACAGCGCCACCTCCGGCACGTCGGGCGTACCCGGCGCGCTGACCAACCAGCCCCCTGCCCCGGCCACCGCCCAGATCGTCAATCCGGCGGCCGCCAATGGTGCAGCCAACCAGAATACTGCGGCCACGCCCAATGGCGCAGCACCGACTCCTGCGGCCAGCGGCAATTCGCGCAAAGATGAGACCATCAACTACGAGGTCGACAAGACGGTGCGCTACACCCAGCAACCCATGGGTGGCGTGCGTCGCCTGACGGTGGCCGTGGTGGTGAACTACAAGCGCACCCTGGACAACACCGGCAAGATCGTCATGCGCCCGCTGACCGAAGCCGAGCGCAACCAGATCACCGATCTGGTCAAGGAGGCGATGGGTTACAACAAGGATCGCGGCGACTCGCTCAACGTGGTCAACACCCAGTTCAGCACCGACATGGAACCGGAAGTGCCGCTGTGGAAGCAGCCGGGCATGATCGAACTGGCCAAGGAAATCGGCAAGTACGTGCTGGTGGCCGCGGTCCTGCTGTTCCTCTACTTCCGCGTGCTGCGCCCCATCGTCTGGAAGCTGTCGGGCCGCGAAGAACGCGAACGTCTGGCCAAGGAAAAGGCCGAGGCCGAAGCCGCCGCCGCTGCCGCAGCGGTTGCCGCCGGCTTCGATCCGGACGATCCGGACGCCATCGTCAACCTCTCCGGCGAGCCGGCAGTGGACGAACGTGCCCAGTACAAGGCCAATCTGGAAACCGCCAAGCAGTGGGCCAAGAATGATCCGAAACTGGTGGCAAGCATCATCAAGTCATGGGTGAACAATGAGTAACGACGGCGTTCAAAAAGGCGCCATCCTGATGCTCGCCCTGGGCGAGGATGAGGCCGCCGAAGTCATGAAATATCTGGGTCCGAAAGAGGTCCAGAAGCTGGGCGCGGCCATGTCGGCCCTGCGCAATGTCAGCTTCGAAGAAATCAACGAAGTGCTGGAAGCCTTCGTCGCCGAGACCGGCCAGGCCTCCTCGCTGGGACTGGATTCGGACGAATACATCCGTAGCGTGCTGACCAAGGCCCTGGGCGACGACAAGGCCACCTCCCTGCTCAACCGCATCCTGGGCGGACGCGATGCGTCCGGCATCGAAAGCCTCAAGTGGATGGACGCGCAGTCGGTGGCCGAGCTCATCCGCAACGAACACCCGCAGATCATCGCCACCATCCTGGTCCACCTGGAGCGCGACCATGCCTGCGGCATCATCAACAATTTCACGGAACGTTTGCGCAACGACGTCATCCTTCGTATTGCAACTCTGGACGGCGTGCAGCCGGCCGCGTTGCGCGAACTCAATGACGTGTTGACCAAGCTGCTGACCGGCAACGAAAGCCTCAAGAAGCAACAGATGGGCGGCATCCGTACTGCGGCCGAGATCCTCAACTTCATGTCGGGCGAGAACGAGACCTCGGTGATGAACAACCTGCGCTCCTACGACGAGGACATGGCGCAGAAGATCATGGACGAGATGTTCGTCTTCGAGAACATCATCGATATCGACGGCCGCGGCATCCAGCTGCTGCTGCGCGAAGTCCAGTCCGAGTCGCTGATCGTGGCCCTCAAGGGTGCCTCGCAAGGCCTGCGCGACAAGATCTTCGCCAACATGTCGCAGCGTGCGGCCGAGATGATGAAGGAAGACCTGGAGTCCAAGGGACCGGTGCGCCTGTCCGAAGTAGATGCGCAACAGAAGGCCATTCTGCAGATCGTGCGCCGCCTGGCCGACGAAGGCCAGATCGTGCTGGGTGCCAAGGGCGAGGACGCGTTCATCTGATGCACTTGAAGCGGTCCATGCAGGATGCTGTCGGCATGCCGGCCTGAGGAGTCAAAGAAGCCATGCGTGCAAAGATCATACCCAAGGAAGAGATGACGCCCTACCAGCGCTGGGAGCTGGCGTCCTTCAACGAAGAGCCCGAACCGGAGCCGGAACCGCTGCCGGAAGAGGAAGAGTTTCTGGAAGAACCGCCGCCAGTCCCCCAACTGACGGCCGAGCAGCTCGACGCCATCCGCGAGGCCGCACGCCAGGAGGGCTTTGCCGAAGGCCGCGGGCACGGCCTGCAGGCCGGCCGCTCGGAGGGCTATATGGCCGGATTGCAGCAAGGCCAGCAGGAAGTCAACGAAGTCATCCAGCACTTCCGCCAGATCGCCGTCAACTTCAGCACCGAAGTCTCCCAGTGCAGCGAAAAGATGGCCCCCGAACTGCTGGACCTGGCACTGGACCTGGCCAAGTCCATGTTGAAGACGGCCTTGAACGTGCGCCCCGAACTGATCCTGCCGACGGTGAGTGCCGCCATCCACGCCCTGCCCGTGCTGCAACTGCCGGCCAGCCTGACACTGCACCCGGACGATGCCGCGCTGGTGCGCAAGCACCTGGGCGAAGAACTGGCCCAGCAAGGCTGGAAGATCGAGGAAGACGCCCTGCTCGACCGCGGCGGCTGCCGTGTCGAAACCCGCACCAACCAGATCGATGCCACCACCCAGACGCGCTGGCAGCGTCTGGGCGAGTCGCTGTCCAAGCAGCTCGACTGGCTGGAATGAGGTGTCCGCCGTGATACCGACCTGAACGGGAGACCCGCATGAACTCCCCGATGCCATCCCATAGCAGCCTGTGGCAAGCCTATCTGCACAACTGTCGCAGCCTGGTGGCCATGGCCGAGCCTACCCGCACAGCCGGGCGCATCACGCGCGTGGCCGGACTGGTGATGGAAGCGGTCGGACTGAAGCTTCCTGTGGGCAGCCCCTGCAATGTGCCGCTGCCCAACGGCACGATGATCGAAGCCGAAGTCGTCGGTTTTCAAGATGAACGTTTGTTCCTGATGCCGCAGAGCGATGTCGAAGGCATCGTTCCCGGCACCCGCGTCTATCCCGTCGAACCGGTGCGTCCACCGCCGCGCACCGGCCCCATCAGCTTCACCCCGCGCCGCGCCGACGAGCACAGCCGCCGCCTGCCGGTCGGTGACGAACTGCTGGGCCGCGTGCTCGACGGTGCCGGTCGGCCGCTGGACAATCTGGGCCCCCTGCATACCGAACGCTCGGCCCCGCTGGCCGTGCGCGCCGCCAACCCGCTGGGACGCGCACCGATCCGCGACATCCTGGACACCGGCATTCGCGCCATCAACACCATGCTTACCGTGGGACGGGGCCAGCGCATGGGCCTGTTCGCCGGCTCCGGCGTAGGCAAGAGCGTGCTGCTGGGCATGATGGCGCGCTATACCAGCGCCGATGTGATCGTGGTCGGGCTGATCGGTGAGCGCGGCCGCGAAGTGAAGGAATTCATCGAACAGATCCTCGGTGCCGAGGGCCTGGCACGCTCGGTGGTGGTGGCTGCACCGGCCGACACCCCGCCGCTCATGCGCCTGCAGGGCGCCGCGTATTGCACTTCCATTGCCGAGTATTTCCGCGACCAGGGCAAGGATGTGCTGCTGATCATGGATTCGCTGACCCGTTACGCCATGGCGCAGCGCGAAATTGCCCTGGCCATCGGCGAGCCGCCGGCCACCAAGGGCTACCCGCCCTCGGTCTTCGCCAAGCTGCCGGCCCTGGTGGAACGCGCCGGCAATGGCGATGAGGGAGGCGGCTCCATCACCGCCTTCTACACCGTGCTGACCGAAGGCGACGACCAGCAGGACCCGATCGCCGATGCCGCCCGCGCCATCCTGGACGGCCACATCGTGCTCAACCGCCAGCTGGCCGAAGCCGGCCACTATCCGGCCATCGACATCGAGCAATCCATCAGCCGTGCCATGCACAGCATTACCGACGCCGACCATCAGCGCCGTTCACGCCATCTGAAGCAATTGTATTCACGTTTCCAGCGCAACCGCGACCTCATCAGCGTGGGCGCCTATGCCGCCGGCAGCGATCCGATCCTGGATGAAGCCATTGCCTTGTTGCCAAGAATGGAAGCCTTTTTGCAGCAAGGCATCCATGAGCAAGCCGATGTATCAGAGAGCTTGAGGCAACTTACCGCTCTATTCGGGTGATTGAGCGCGCATCCTCAAAAATATAATCAGAGCGATCATGGCTACTCCCTCCGCACTTGATACGCTGATTGAATTGGCGACCAAAGAGACCGACGAAGCGACCAAGCGCCTCGGTCGGGCTATTCGCGTGAGTGAAGAAGCACAGCAGAAGCTGGGCATCCTGCAGCAATACCGCGACGATTACGCCGCGCGCTTCCAGGAAACACTGACCAATGGCCTGACTGCGCTGGCCTATCGCAATTTCCAGTTGTTCCTGGAAAAGATCGACAACGCCATCGACGGCCAGGTCAACGTGGTACAAAGCAGCCAGCAGCGTGTGGCCGAAGCCCGTGCAGCATGGCAGGCCTGCGAGCGCAAGCGCATGTCCTATGACACCCTGGCCACCCGCGCCCGGGACCAGGAGCAGCGCAAGGAAAACAAGCGCGACCAGAAGTCCATGGACGAGCATGCCGCCCGCATCAGTTTCTACAAGCGCTGAGCGCTCAAACGCCCGGCCACGCAATACCGAAACCGTACGCAACGCACCACAACCCGCATCCTAGAGCAGCAGACAGCACTTACCGACAGGCCCACCATCATGAACACTTCCCTGCCGTTGTTGAACGTGATTACCGGCTCCCAGGCCGCCACAGGCGCGCGCTCGGGCAATCCTGCCGACAGCTTCTCGGCCGATGTCCCCTTCAACCAGGTGCTCAACAGCCAGGTCAGCACGCGCGTGCAGGACAACCAGGCCCAGGCGCGCCAGGCCCAGCAGAACGCCGACAACCAGGCCGCCAATGCCCAGGCTGCGGCCAAACAGGCGGCCGCCAGTCAATCGGCTGCCAGCCAGCAATCCCCCAACGCCGCCAACAGCGCCAGTCACGCCGGCAAGAGCGACGGCAGTGACGAGAGCAGCCAGGTCAGCGACAAGGACAAGGACGAAGACGGCAGCGACACCACCACCCAGGCCTCGGCCGAACTGCTGGCCCTGGTGGCCAACATCGCCCAGAACGCCGTCAAGCCCGGCGATGGCAAGGCCAAGGGCGAGAGCAGCGAGGCCGACCTGCTGGCCCAGGCCAAGCGCGGCGGTGGCAAGCTGTCCCTGGCGGATCAGCAGCAAGCCCTGGCCGAAGACAAGCAAGGCAAGCTCGATCCGACCGCCCTGCAGGATGCCCTGGCTGCCGCCAGAGGCAAGCAGGGTGCCGCCGCCGGCGAACTGGCCGGCAAGAGCAACGCCGAGGCCAACCCGCCCCAGCAAAACGGCCACGGCAAGGACGGCAAGCCAGCCATCGACCTCAGCGCCGCCGCCAAGGCCGAGCCCAAGGAAGATGCCAGCGCCCTGGCCGCACGTGCCCAGCTGAACAAGACCGCGCCCGAGATGGCAGCGCCTGCCCGACAGGACCAGGCCCAGGCGGCCCCGCAGCCGCTGGCCCTGCCCGTCATGCAGCAAACCGCTGCGGCCAACCAGACGCAGGCCGTGTTCGCCCCGGCCTACAGCGACAAGATCCAGTCCAACGTCGGCAGCGCCGGCTGGAACCAGGCCCTGGGCACCAAGATCACCTGGATGGCCACCGCCGGCATGCAGAGTGCCTCGCTGAGCCTGAACCCGCCGGACCTGGGCCCGATGCAGGTGGTCCTGAACGTGCACAACCAACAAGCCGATGCCACCTTCATCACCGCCCAGCCGGAAGTGAAGCAGGCGCTGGAAGCGGCCCTGCCCAAGCTGCGCGAAATGATGGACCAGGCCGGCATCCAGCTCGGCCAGGCCAATGTCCAGACCGGCATGCCCAACCAGCATCAGGGGGCAGGCAATGGCCAGCAGCAGGCGCGCAGCGGGTCCTCCTCCAGCTTCGGCAAGGAACAGGAGGGCGACGTCGCCCTCAGCGGCAGCGTCACGGCAGCCGCAACCTCCAGTGGACTGGGCCTGGTCGATACCTTCGTGTAAGCGCCGAGACCGGAAACCTTAAAAAACATGCAATTTTCGTCCGTGCGGGACTCAACAATGCGATTTGGCTGCCGATAAGCAGATAAGCCCTCAACCCGCGCTGACGAACTGAAAGGAATAGTAGATGGCAACAAAAGGAAAAGCCCCGGCCAAGGGAGCTGAAGCAGAAGCAGCACCGGCAAAATCCAGCAAGAAGATGCTCTTCATCATCATCGGTGTCGTGCTGGTACTGGTGATCGGTGGTGCAGCAGCTTTCTTCATGATGGGTGGCAAGGGCAAGAAGGGTGAGGATCATGCCGAAGAAAAGGTCGAGGCCAAGGCGCCGACCTTCGTGGTGATCGAACCCTTTGTGGTGAACCTGCAGCAGGAAACCGGCGACCAGTACCTGCAAGTGGCCATGACCCTGCAGGTGCCCGACAGCCAGACCGCCGAAGCCCTCAAGCTGTACATGCCCCAGGTGCGCAGCCGCCTGCTGATGGTGCTCTCCAGCAAGAAGGCGTCCGAACTGCTCACCAGCGAAGGCAAGCGCCGTCTGACCGACGAGATCATCGACCAACTGGGCGAGCCGTTCTCGGGCAAGGGCAAGGGACCGCAGATCACCGACGTGTTCTACACCTCGTTCGTGATCCAACAGCAGTAACACCGTATCGAAGTCAGAGATCGTCGACCATGGCCGAGCATTTTCTATCACAGGAAGAAGTCGATGCCCTTTTGAAGGGCGTGACGGGAGATGAAGACGAAGAAAAAATCGTCGAAGAAGCTCCTGGTACGGTACGTACCTACAACCTGGCCACGCAGGAACGCATCGTGCGTGGGCGCATGCCCACGCTGGAAATCATCAACGAGCGTTTCGCGCGTCTGTTCCGCATCGGCTTGTTCAACTTCATTCACCGTACCGCCGAGATCTCGGTCGGTCCGGTGAAGGTGTCCAAGTACAGTGAATTCATCCGCAACCTGGTGGTCCCGACCAACCTGAACCTGGTCCACATCAAGCCCTTCCGTGGCATCGGGCTGGTGGTGTTCGACCCGCAGTTCGTGTTCATGCTGGTGGACAACATGTTCGGCGGCGATGGTCGCTTCCATACCCGCATCGAAGGCCGCGAATTCACGCCCACCGAGCAGCGCATCATCATGCGCGTGCTGGAGATCACCTTCGAGACCTACGCCAAGTCGTGGGAACCGATCTATCCGATCGAATTCGAATTCATCCGCTCGGAAATGAATACCCAGTTCGCCAACATCGCCACGCCCAACGAAGTGGTGGTCTCGACCACCTTCACCGTCGAGCTGGGGCCGGTGTCGGGCGAGATCCACATCTGCACGCCCTACTCGATGATCGAGCCGGTGCGTGACCGTCTCACCAGCAGCATGCAGGGCGAAGCGCTGGAAGTGGACAAGCGCTGGATCCGCCTGATGAAGCAGCAGATCCAGACCGCCGAGGTCGAACTGATCGTCAATTTCGGTACTGCCCGAGTCAATTTCACCGATCTGCTGAACATGCAGGTCGGCGACGTCATCGCGCTGCAGACCAATACGACCGTCGAGGCACAGGTTGACGGCGTACCGGTGATGGAATGCAGCTATGGCCAGTCCAATGGTCAATACGCCCTGCGCGTGGAGAAACTGCTGTCCATCACCCATCAAGAAACACCGGAAAGCTTTCAAGGAGATTAGCAATGGCTGATGAGAACGTAGCAGGCGCAGGCGCAGCGGAAGACGATCCGTGGGGCGCGGCCATGGCCGAGCAGAGCGAGGCCGAAGAGGCGCAGAAAAAAGGCGAGATGGAAGACGAGAAAGGCATCACCGCAGCCCCTGCGATGGCCACCGTCTTCAAGGACCTGAGTGCGGCCGATATCAAGACCAATACCCCCAACGACATCGACTTCATCCTCGATATCCCGGTACAACTCACCGTGGAACTGGGCCGCACCAAGATCGCCATCAAGAACCTGCTGCAACTGGCGCAGGGCTCGGTGGTGGAACTCGATGGCATGGCCGGTGAACCGATGGACGTACTGGTCAACGGCTGCCTGATCGCACAAGGCGAAGTGGTGGTGGTCAACGACAAGTTCGGTATCCGCCTGACCGACATCATCACGCCGGCCGAACGCATTCGCAAGCTCAACCGCTGAGCGCAATGACTTCCGTTTCATGAGACGTATTTACGCAGCATCGATGAGACAAGCCTTGCGTCAGTCCCGGGCGGACCTGGTGTCCGCCCTGATCTTTCTGGGCGGCAGTCTGGCTGTCACGGCCCAAAGCCGGGCCGACAACACCACCGCCGGCAGCGTCGCTGTCCCGGCACCGGCAGCAGCCGGCGCTCTTCCCTCCTCCACCGGCAGTGTCTTGACCATGCTCTTGGGGCTGGTCGCGGTACTGGCCGTGATGGCCGCAGTCGCCTGGCTGTTCAAGCGCTTCGGCCTGGCCAGCGGCATGAGCGGCAACGCCGTGGCCAAGGTCGTCGGCGGCGTGTCGGTGGGTACCCGCGAGCGGGTGATGGTGGTCGAAGTCGGCGACCAGTGGATCGTGGTCGGTGTGGCTCCCGGTCGGGTCAATGCCCTGGCCACCCTGCCGCGCCAGGAAGGCGTGGCGGCCCAACCGGTCACGGCCGGACCGGCCTTTGCCACCTGGCTCAAGCACACCATGGACAAACGAAATGGCGGTACCGGCAACGGCGACCGTCCGGGTAATGATGGCAGCACATCCTAAGCCGCGAGGCACACTCTCTTTCCTGCGCCACCGCACCGCCGCGTTGCTGCGCAGCCCCTACTGGTGGCTGGCGCTGCTGTGCCTGCCGCTGGCGGCCTCGGCCCAGCAGGGCCTGCCCGCGCTCAACAGCATGCCCGCCCCAGGCGGCGGCACGAATTATTCGCTGCCGATCCAGACCATGCTGTTGCTCACTTCGCTGTCGTTCATTCCGGCGGCGATGCTGATGATGACCTCGTTCACCCGCATCGTGATCGTGCTGTCCTTGCTGCGCCAGGCACTGGGCACCCAGTCCACGCCACCCACGCAGGTGCTGGTCGGGTTGTCGCTGTTCCTGACCTTCTTCGTGATGAGTCCGGTGTTCGACCGCATCTACACCGAGGCCTACCAGCCCTTCTCGGAAAACAAGATCCAGATGATGGAAGCGCTCGACAAGGGGGCCGCACCGCTCAAGGAATTCATGCTCAAGCAGACCCGCCAGGCCGACCTGGCACTGTATGTGAAGCTCTCGCGCGGACCGGCCCTGCAAGGCCCGGAAGACGTGCCGCTGCGCCTGCTGGTACCGGCCTTCGTTACCAGTGAACTGAAGACCGCTTTCCAGATCGGCTTTGCCATCTTCATTCCCTTCCTCATCATCGACATGGTGGTGGCCAGCATCCTGATGTCGATGGGCATGATGATGATGTCCCCGGCCATCGTCTCGCTGCCCTTCAAGCTGATGCTGTTCGTGCTGGTGGACGGATGGCAGTTGCTGATCGGCTCCCTGGCCCAGAGTTTCTACTAGTCGCCGACCAAGGCAAGGATCACTATGACACCCGAAAGCGTCATGACCATGGGCCGCCAGGCCATCGAAGTCACCCTCCTGGTCGCGGCCCCGATGCTGCTCACTGCCCTGTTCATCGGACTGCTGGTGAGCATCTTCCAGGCCGCGACCCAGATCAACGAGCAGACCCTGGCCTTCATCCCCAAGCTGGTCGGCGTGTTCCTGGCCATGATCATCGCCGGTCCCTGGATGCTGACCATCATCCTCGATTACATGCACACCATGTTCAGCGGCATCCCCGCCATGGTCCAGTAGCACGCCCGCGCGCGGGGCCGCCGCCCTGCGCTTGCCGACCATGCTCACCTTCTCCAGCCAGCAGCTCTATGCCTGGGTCGCCATGTTCATCTGGCCGACCACGCGCATCCTAGGATTGCTCTCCATTGCGCCGCCTTTCGGCAGCACCAGTGTCCCCATGCTGGTGAAGGTGCTGCTGGGCATTGCCATCGGCGCGGTGCTGGCACCGGATGTGCCGGTGCCGCCGGCCATCGATCCGATGTCGATGACGGGCCTGCTGATCCTGTTGCAGCAACTGCTGATCGGTCTGTCCATGGGCTTTGCCATGCGTATCGTCTTTGCCGCCGTGGAGGCCGCCGGGGAGCTGACCAGCTCGACCATGGGCTTGTCCTTCGCGGCCTTCTTCGATCCCCAGACACAGGGGCGTACAGCCGTCATTGGCCAGGTTTTCTCGCTGCTGGCGACCATGGTCTTCCTGAGCCTGAATGGCCACCTGGTGTTGCTGCAGGTGATGGCCGAAAGCTTTCACACCCTGCCCATCACCGGCGTACCGATCACCACCGAAGGCTTCCATCAACTGGGCCTGTGGGGCGCCAAGGTATTCAGCATGGGGGTGCAATTGTCGCTACCGCTGCTCATCGCCCTGCTCATCACCAACTTTGCCCTGGGTATCCTTACCCGTGCGGCTCCCCAACTGAATCTGTTCGGCATCGGGTTTTCGATTACCATGCTGGCTGGCTTCGTCCTGATCGCCTTGGCCCTGCCCTACATGCTCACCCCCTTGCAGCGCTTCCTGGTCGAGGGCGTGGAGATGGTGCGGCTGCTGGGCAGCGTACCGCCGGTCAATGCCTTGCCCAGGCCCTGAGGCCGGCAACCTCCGCTTGCACAAAATTTACGTCTCCTGACGTGCACTCCGGCCGAATTGCCTCACACTGTCGCCTCTGCGGCCAGGTCCGCAGGGCCTTCCTTCGCACTGCCTTCTGACGCATGAACATCGCCTATTTCCGCCGTCCCAAGATCATCTTCGCCGCGCTTGCCATCCTGCTGCTCGCAGGCTATCTGGGGTACCGGGCCTTCACCCCGCCGCCGCCGCCCGCCTACCTTACCGCCACCGCGGCCATCGCCGACATCCAGGACGTGGTCCTGGCCAGCGGTACCGTCAAGGCCTACAAGCAGGTCAGCGTGGGAGCCCAGGTGTCGGGCCAGATCAAGTCACTCAAGGTCGCGCTCGGAGACCACGTCAAGAAGGGCCAACTGGTGGCCGAGATCGATTCCCTGACCCAGGCCAATGCGCTGGCCAGCGCCGAATACTCGCTGCAGAACCTGCAGGCCCAGTTGCGTTCCAAGCAAGCCACCTTGAAGCAGGCGCAACTGGCCTATGCGCGCCAGCAGATGATGCTGGCCGGTGAGGCCAGCTCGCGCGAGAACTTCGAGAGCGCCGAGGCGACCCTGAACTCCACCCGCGCCGACATCGCCGCCCTGCAGGCGCAGATCAGGGACGGCGCCATCAAGGTCGATACCGCCCGCCTGAACCTGGGCTATACCCGCATCACCGCCCCCATCGACGGCGAAGTGGTGGCCATCGTGGCGCAGGAAGGCCAGACCGTGAACGCCAACCAGTCCACTCCGACCATCATCAAGGTGGCCCGCATGGATACCGTGACGGTCAAGGCGCAGATCTCGGAAGCGGACGTAGTCCGCGTCAAGCCTGGCCTGCCGGTGTACTTCACCATCCTGGGCGACCCCGACCACCGCTATCGCACCACCCTGCGCGCCATCGAGCCGGCCCCGGATTCGATCCTGCAGGACGACACCAGTACCAGCACCACCACCAGTACCAGCAGCAGTTCCAGCTCCACGGCGATCTACTACAACGGCCTGCTGGACCTGCCCAACCCGGATGGCAAGCTGCGCATCTCCATGACCACGCAGGTCAACATCGTGCTGGCCGAGGCCAAGGATGCGCTGGTGGTGCCCTCCACCGCACTGGGGGCCAAGGATGCGCAGGGCCGTTACACCGTGCGAGTGCTGGATGCGCAAGGCCAGGCACAGGAGCGCCAAGTGCGCATCGGCATCAACACCAATGCCCAGGTACAGATCATCGAAGGACTCAAGGCCGGTGAGCGCGTGGTGACCGGCACCGCCCTGGCGGGCAGCGCCGACAGCAGCAGCGAGCGCCGTGGCCCGCCGCCGCGCATGTAAGGCGGCCATGACGACGCCCCTGTTGCAACTGCGCGGACTGCGCCGCGACTTTCCCGCCGGTGATGACACCATCACCGTGCTCAACGACATCAACCTCGACATCGCTGCCGGCGAGATGGTCGCCATCGTCGGCGCTTCCGGCTCGGGCAAGTCGACTCTGATGAATATCCTCGGCTGCCTGGACAAGCCCAGTGCCGGCAGCTACCTGGTCGCCGGACGCGAGACCGGCAAGCTGGAGCCGGACGAACTGGCGCAATTGCGGCGCGAGCATTTCGGCTTCATCTTCCAGCGCTACCACCTGCTCTCGGACCTGGATGCCACGGCCAACGTGGAAGTACCGGCGGTCTATGCCGGTCAGGAACCGGCCCAGCGCCGCCAGCGCGCCGCGCAACTGCTGGCGCGACTGGGCCTGGCCGAGCGCGGCCACCACAAGCCGGGCCAGCTCTCGGGCGGGCAGCAGCAGCGCGTCTCGATTGCGCGCGCGCTGATGAATGGCGGCGACGTGATCCTGGCCGACGAACCGACCGGCGCGCTGGACAGCCACAGCGGTCACGAGGTGATGAACATCCTCAAGGAACTGCATGCCGAAGGCCACACCATCATCATCGTCACGCATGACATGCAGGTGGCCGGCAATGCCCAGCGCATCATCGAGATCAAGGACGGCGTGATCGTTGCGGATCGCCGCAACCAGGTACCCGCAGCGGCAGCGGTGAGCAGCGCGCACAAGCAGCAAGGCCAGCAGAGCCGACAGGCCAGCGCCTGGCGCGCCGGACTGGATCGCTTCAAGGAAGCGCTGCGCATGTCCTTGCTGGCCATGAATGCGCACCGCCTGCGCAGCTTCCTGACCATGCTGGGCATCATCATCGGCATCGCCTCGGTGGTATCGGTGGTCGCCCTGGGCAGCGGTTCGCGCGCGCAGATCCTGTCGGACATCAGCGCCATGGGCACCAATACCATCGACATCTTCCCCGGCACCGATTTCGGCGACATGAAATCAGCCGCCATCCGCACCCTCACGCCCGCAGATGCCGCCGCCCTGGCCGAGCAGAACTATGTCGACAGTGTCACACCCAGCGTGTCCACGGCCTCCTCCGCACGCTATGGCAACATCTCGGTCAGCGCCACCATCAACGGCGTGGGCGAGCAATATTTCCGCGTACGCGGGCTGAAGATGGCGCAGGGCATGAGCTTCGACAACGACGGCATCCGCCGCCAGGCGCAGGAAGTGGTGATCGATGCCAATACCTACAAGAAGCTCTTCCCCAACGGCGGCAATGCACTGGGCGAAGTGATCTTCCTGGGCAGCGTGCCATGCCGCGTGATCGGCGTGACGCAGAAGCGCGAGAACGGCTTCGGCAACAACAGCGCCCTCAATGTCTGGGTGCCCTACACCACCGCCATGACCCGCGTGATCGGCCAGCGTTACCTGAGCGGCATCACCGTGCGGGTCAGCGACAAGGTCCCCAGCGCGGCCGCCGAGCAGGGCATTACGCAACTGATGACGCTGCGCCATCGCACCAAGGACTTCTACATCTTCAACACCGACAGCATCCGCCAGACCATCGAGAAGGCCACCGCCACGCTGACCCTGCTGGTGTCCATGATTGCGCTGATCTCGCTGGTGGTGGGCGGCATTGGCGTGATGAACATCATGCTGGTCTCGGTGACCGAGCGTACCCGCGAGATCGGCGTGCGCATGGCCGTGGGCGCGCGCCAGGGCGACATCATGCAGCAGTTCCTCATCGAAGCGGTGCTGGTCTGCCTGGCCGGCGGACTGCTGGGCGTGCTGGTGGCGCTGTCCTTTGGCGCGGTGTTTGCCCACTTCGTCAGCAGTTTCCACCTGATCTATTCGACTGTCTCCATCGTCAGCGCCTTTGCCTGCTCCACCCTGATCGGCGTGGTGTTCGGTTTCCTGCCGGCGCGCAATGCCGCGCGCCTCAATCCGGTGGACGCCCTCGCCCGCGAATGAAATTGCACGCCATGTCCAAGCTCCCGAATTTCCCTTCACTTTCCCGCCTGACGCTGTTGCTGGCACTGGCCCTGCTGGGCGGCTGCAGCAGCCTGGTGCGCACTCCCTACACCGCACCGGCGACCCGGACCCCTGCGGCCTGGCAACAGGGTGACCCGGCCGCTGGCGTCAACGCCAGCCAATGGTGGCAAGCCTTCGGCGACCAGACCCTCAACGGCCTCATCGATGAGGCCCTGCGCAAGAACAACGACCTGGCGGTGGCGACCATCAAGCTCAGGCGCGCCCAATTGCAGGCCGGGATCGCCAACGATGCCTTCGTCCCGGCCCTCAGCGCCCAGCTCGGCAGCAGTGCCGGCAAAGCGCTCGATGGCAACGGCCAGACCACCCGCGCCAGCCAGAATTCGGTGAGTCTGTCCTATGAAGTCGACCTGTGGGGCCGCCTGGGCGCCAACTACGACGTGGCCCGCTGGGAAGCCCTGGCCACCGAGCAGGACCGCGCCGCCACTGCCCTGGCCCTGGTCGGCACCACCGCCAACCTCTACTGGACCGGCGCCTACCTGAACCAGCGCATCCAGAACGCCGAACAAAGCATCGCCTACGCGCAAAAGACGCTGGACCTGGTCAATACCCAGTACCGTGCCGGTGCGGTGTCATCCCTGGAGGTGCTCACGGCCCGACAAAACCTGCTGAGCCAGCAATCCAGCTATACCGAACTGGTGCAGCAGCGGGTAGAAAATGACAATGCCCTGGCCATCCTGTTCGACAGTCCGCCCGGCCAGCGTCGCCAACTACCGCCGGCCCTGCCGGAGCAGCCCTTGCCGTCCCTGGCGGCGGGCCTGCCGGCCGAACTGCTGGGACGACGTCCGGATCTGCGGGCAGCCGAATTGCGACTGCGCGAAGCCCTGGCCAATGTCGACCTGACACGGACCGGCTTTTATCCGCAGCTGAGCCTGACCGGCTCGCTCGGCACCAGCAGCGATGCCCTGCTGCGTCTGGTGCAGAATCCGGTGGCTTCGCTGGCCGCGCAACTGACCCTGCCCTTCCTGCAACAGACCCAGATGAAGCTCAAGGTCGGCGTCTCCCAGGCCGACTACGACAGTGCCCTCACGCAGTTCCGCCAGACCCTGTACGCCGCCTTCAGCGATGTCGAAAACGCCCTGTCGGCGCGCGAGCAATATGCCCGGCAGCAGGCGCTGCAGGCCCGCAACGTCGAGGTGGCACGCGCGGCCGAGCAGCTCTACGCGCTGCGTTACCGGGCCGGCTCGGCCACCTTGCAAGCCTGGCTGGACCAGCAGGACAAGCGCCGCAGCGCCGAGGACACCCTGGCCCAGGTGCGGCTGAACCAGTTGAAGAACCAGATGACGCTATACCAGGCCCTGGGTGGCGATGCCCGCGCGACTCCTCCCCGGTGAAACGCGATGGCCCCAAGCAAAAAGGCGAACCCGCGGGTTCGCCTTTTTGCATTTTCCTTCACTGCGATCGGCCTGCAACGCCGTCGCTGTGAAGGTAACTTCATTATTTGAGGTAATTCAGCAAAGTCAGGCCACTGGTGGTGACGAAGACCTTCTGGGCTGCCGACAGATAGGTCTGCTTGAGCGTGAGGTCGCTGATCAGCTCGCTGGTATCGGAAAGATTGCGGCCCAGCAGGTTGTTGATGGTCTGGGTGTAGTTTTCCTTGTTGACCTCACCGGCCGCATCCAGGTTGTCCAGCTCGTTCTGGCGGGCACCGATGGACGCCTTGACGGTGGAGACGCTGCTGGCAATCGAGTCAATCTGGGTATTGAACTTGGCCAGGTTGCGCGACAGCGCTGCCTGGCTGCCCGCCACCGGCGTACGCGCCGCATCGGCAGCATCGGCCTGCAGCTTGAGCGCTGCCGTTTCGGTGAACTTGGCCTGATAGGTCGGATCGTCCGGCTTGAGGGCATCCAGTTCAGATTGTGCCGTCTTGTAGGCGGCAATCGGGGTCTGGCCGGAGCCGGCCGGATACACGAAATTGTTGGCAGCGGTCTCGTCGGCAGTGTTGGCCGCTTCGGTCACCGGCACGGACAGCACATTGATCATGTTGGTCATGGTCTTGAAGATATCCTGACCATTGCCCTGGAACACCGTCTGGCCCGAGGCGCTGATATCCATCTGGCGGGTCGAGTCGACCTGCAGCGTCATGGCGCCCTGGTCGCCGTTGTAGACCACGCCGCCGGTGCCGTCCAGGGTGAAGGGCTGGGTGGTGCTCTTGAAACCGGCGAAGATGTAATTGCCCTGGCCGTCCTGGGCATTGGCATAGCCCAGCACTTCGTTGAGGTTGCCCTTGATCTCGGAAGCCATGTTGATGCGCTCGGCATTCGAATACGAGGCATTGCCTGCAGTGATGACATTGGACTTGAGCTTGGTCAGCATGTTGGTCAGGCTGTCCAGGGTCCCCTGCACGGTCGACAGGGCGCTGTTGGCGTTCTGGCGATTGGTCTTGTACTGGTCGTTCAGGGCCGAGGTCTGGGTCATGTCCAGGGCGCGGGCGGCGGCCACCGGGTCGTCCGAGGGCAGCAAGACCTTCTGCTGCGCCGTCACCTGCTGGGTCAGCTTCAGGATCTGGCCCTGCATGCTGGTCAGGTCATTGTTGCTCGACTGATAGAGCATCTGGGTGCTGATACGCATGGTCATCTTCCTTTAACTGATTAGCTGCCCAGGGTGAGCAGGACATTGATCATGTCGCTGGCGGCCTGGATGATCTTGGCCGCAGCCTGGTACTGCTGCTGGTTGCGGATCATGTTGGCCAGTTCCTCGTCCTGGTTGACGCCGGACTCGGACTGCTGCTGGGTCTGGATCGCCGTCAGGCGCGATTTCTCGGCCGTATTGGTGACGTTGATCTCGTTGGTCTTGTTGCCGATGGTGGCCACCAGCTGCGAGTAGGAACCCTGGAAGCTGGTGCCATTGATGGTGTTGGCCGTCTGCAGGTTGGCCATGGCCAGCGCATTGCGATTGTCCGACGCCGCATTGGTGTTGGCCGAGATGGTGAACTGGTCGCCATTGGAGGGCTGGCCGGAGATCTGGAACTTCACACCGCTGATCTCGTAGGTATCGCCGGCCTTGTACGGGATGTTGGTATCACCCGCATTGATCGTGGTGGTCGTGCCGTCCAGATGGGTAATGGTGCCTGTACCTGGCGCTGCCGGCGACATGACGAACACCGGGGGCGTGGCCGTGCTGTCGTAGCTCAGCGTGGTGGGCTTGGTCAGCGGCGTGGTCGTGGTCAGGTAGTCCGCCGTCACCGAACCGGTACTGATGGTCGCCGTGCCCTTGTTGGCCGCCACCGGGGCAAAATTGAACGTGTCACCGGTGCTGGGCGTACCGGTCAGCGTATAGGTCACGCCGCCGCTGCTGATGGTCATGCCCGGCGTGTAATTGAACGCGGCCCCGCCCGTGGCCGTACCGGTGGTCCCGTCCGGGTTGGTATAGGTCACGTCCGGCGCAGGCGTATTGTTGGTCCAGGTGGCGGCCAGCTGGAGCTGGTTCGGCGTCACCGTGGTATCGAGTGTAGTGCTGAACGATACCGACGAACCCTGCTTGAACGAGCTCGGATCCAGCGAGGTGTTGGAAATGATCGCGTTGCCGGTGTTGCTGGCGCCGGTACTGGCGTTGACGTTGTTGGTCGCGTTGATCGAGGTCGAGATCGGCGCGGCCGTGGCCAGCAGTTGGGTATTGCTCAGCAGCAGCGAGAAGGCCGCAGCACCGTTGGCCGTCGGCTGGATCTTGTAGATATTGCCGCTGGCCATGGTCGGCGCGCCCGCCGGGGAGCCACCGTCGGAGTAGGTCACGCCGTCGAGCGTGACCGGAAAGTCGCCGGCGGCCTTGACGGTCTTGGTGTTGTCCGACAGACGCGTAAAGGTGTAGTTGGTGCCGTCGTAGGTCAGCGTGTAGTCACTCGTGCTCAGCGCCGAGGGATCGCTGATGGTCGTCGTCAGGTTGGTGGTGCCGGTATTGGTCGGATAGCCGATCAGGTTGGGCGAACTGACGTTGAACATGTCGGTGCCCGCGTTACCGTTCTGGTCCAGCCCCAGCTTTTGCTGTTCATTGAACGCGGTCCCCATGGCGATGGCGATGCGGCCCAGGGCGTTCTGGGTCGGATCCAGGGTTTCCGTACGGTACTTCAGCAGGCCACCCAGACTGCCACCGTCATAGAAGAAGCTGTCGGGAATGGTCGCCGTGCCGCCACCGGGCAGCACCTGGCCGACCTGCAGACGAGAGACATCGGTGGGCGAATTGGTCACCGCCAGCTGGGTCACCTGGTCACCGGTCACCAGCGACTGGCCGGTGCCGATGAACACGCTCACCGCCCCGGTATCCTGCGGCACGGTGGTGATCTTGACGTACTTGTTGAGCTCCGCCACCAACTGGTCGCGCTGATCCAGCAGATCGTTGGGCTGCTGCCCGCCGCCGGTCCCCACGGCATTGACGATGGCCTGGTTCAACTGGGCGAGCTGTTGCGCGTAGGAGTTGATGGTGGTCACCGTCGAGGTGATCTGACTGTTGACGCTGGCGCTGCTCTGGGCGAGCTGGTCGTTGATGCTGGACACGCGCGCCACCAGGGTCGACGCCTGCGACAGCACCGACTGGCGCGAGGCCTGGGTATTCGGGTTGGAGGCCAGATTCTGCACGGCCGCAAAGAAATCCTGCAGGGCCGGCGACAGACCGGCCTTGGTGTCGGCCACCGTGTTGTTGATCTGCGAGATCTCCGAGTAATACGAATCCAGCGAGCTCGCCGAGCTCTGCGAGGCCAGTGCCTGCTTGGTCAGGAAATCGTTGTAGATGCGCTTGATCTGGGTGACCTGGGCACCCTGGCCGACGAAGCCGTAGCCATAGTTGATGCCGCCGGCCGAGCTTTGCACGACTTCCTGGCGGTTGTAGCCGGGAGTGGTGGCGTTGGAGATGTTGTGGCTGGTGGTGGCCTGCGCCGCCATGGCCGCCTGCAACGCGCTTTGCCCGATACTGAAGATGTTAGTTGCCATGCTAGGTTGTCGTCCCTGAAAGCTTTTAGCGGAATAACCAAGTCAACGGCAGGATTGACCAAAACTTTAGCGGCTCCGGCCCGAATTTGTTTCCGGTCGGAACCGATGAGCTTGCCGCGCGATCATGCCCTGCGGCGGCGCGGGATCAGGCCGACAGTGAGGTACGGATGATGCGCGAGAGCTTTTCCGCATAGTGCGGATCGGTGGCATAACCGGCGCGCTGCAGGCCGTATGCGAAACCGTGGGCATCCTGGGCGCTGGCCAGGACCTTCTCGTAGCGCGGATTGCTGCGCAGCAAGTTGGCGTAATCCTTGAAGGCATCCGCATAGGAATCATAGGCGCGGAATTTTTCCACGCGTTTCTGCGGCTTGCCGTTGATGTATTCGATGGTGGTGGCCTCGACCACCTTGCCGGTCCAGTTGCCGGTCGCCTTGATACCGAACAGGTTGTGGGCGGAACGACCGTCGCGGGTGACGATTTCCTTCTTGCCCCAGCCGGTTTCCAGCGCCGCCTGCGCCAGCATGAACTTGGCCGGGATGCCGGTCATCTTGCTGGCCAGTTCGGCATCGGCCTGCAAACGGTTCTGGAAGGCTTCCACATGGGCCGGCTTGTTGGAACTGCGGCGCTGCTTGTTGCGACCGTCCTGGTCCGTCCTCTCGGCGGTCTGCTGGCTGGCGAAGCTCTGGATGAACTTGGCGCGGTCGGCATCGCTCATTTCCTTGACCAGCGGGATGCCCATCGGCAGGCCATCATCGCCCGCAGCGGTATTGCCGTCCAGATCCTGGGCATCAGGCAGCTTCTTGGGCAGCGAGGCCGAGAGCTGGCGCGTGAGCACATCGGCCAGCCCGACCCCACGCTGGGCCAGGCTCTGGCTCAGTTGCTGGTCCAGCATGGAGGTAAACATCTTGGTCTGCTCGTTGTCGAACGGCCCATCCTGCGGCGTGGCATCCCGCATGCTCTTCATCACCATGTTCAGGAACATGGCCTCGAACTGCTTGGCGGCGCCCTTGATGGATTCCGGTGAATTCTGCTTGGCGGCCTCGCGCAGGCCATTCAGCCCATTCGCATCGACGGCAAGACTCTCGGTCGGATTGGATGGGTTGATCTTGTTGAGCATGGATGACCTTGGTGGAAAGCGTTGGATGTTGGATCGACCCGCAGCGTCAGATCACTTCGAGTTCGGCGCGCAAGGAGCCGGCCGCCTTCATGGCCTGCAGGATCGCCAGCAAGTCCTGGGGCGTGGCGCCGATGGCGTTGAGCGCCTTGACCACGTCCGACAGCGAAGCACCGCCCTTCAACAGCATGACCTTGCCCGGCTCCTTGTTGATGGAGACCTGGGCATTCTGCACCCCCGCCGTCTGGCCACCGGCCAGGGCATTGGGCTGGCTGACCGCATTGTCGGCCTGGATCACTACCGACAGGTTGCCGTGCGAGACCGCGCAGGTCTCCAGCATCACGCTCTGGTTCATCACCACCGAGCCGGTACGGGCATTCAAGATCACCTTGGCCGCCAGCTTGCCGGGGGTGACATCCACGTTTTCCAGGGCACCGAGGAAGGCTACCCGGTCGCCACTGGAAATGGGCGCGCGCACGCGGATCACACGGCCATCCTGAGCCACGGCGGTATCGCTGCCGAAACGCTTGTTGAGCGCATCGACCACCCGGCTGGCAGTCGAGAAATCATAGTCATTGAGCTCCAGCACGACTGCGTCGCCGCCGCCGAGCGAACTGGGCACGGCCCGTTCCACGGTCGCTCCGCCGGAAATGCGGCCTGCCGACAGCTGGTTGACGATGGTGCTGCTGCCGGCAGCCGAACCGCCCGCACCGCCGATGACGATGTTGCCCTGGGCGATGGCGTAGATCTGGCCGTCAGCACCCTTCAGGGGGGCCATCAGCAGCGTGCCGCCACGCAGGCTCTTGGCATTGCCGATGGAGGACACCGTCACGTCGATCAACTGGCCCGGCTGGGCGAAGGCTGGCAAGGTGGCCGTGACCATGGCGGCAGCCACGTTCTTCAACTGCATGTTGCTGCTGGTGCCGGAGGGCACGTTCACGCCCAGCTGCTGCAGCATGCTGATGACGCTCTGCACCGTAAACGGCGTCTGCGTGGTCTGGTCGCCACTGCCATCCAGACCCACGACCAGGCCATAACCGACCAGCTGGTTCTGGCGCACGCCCTGGATGCTGGCCAGGTCCTTGAGACGCTCGGCATGGGCCGGCATGGCCGCTGCCAGGCACAGCGCTGCAACGGCTGCCGCCGAAAGCAGCTTGCTGCCCATCCTGATCATGTCCATGGCGAAAAATCCTTTCCGGGTCATTGCACTACTCCACATCAGAAAGGAGAAACGCTGAAGAAGAATCGGCCCAGCGAAGACATGAAGTCAGCCATGTCCACGCGGGTGTTGGTACGGTATTCGACTTTCGCATCCGCCACCAGCGTGGAGGAAACGGTGTTGCCGGTCTGGATGTTGTCGGGGCTGACGGTGCCGGAGAAGCGCACGTATTCCACGCCCTTGTCCAGTGACACCTGCTTTTCGCCCGAGACCACCAGGTTGCCGTTGGGCAGCACCTCCACCACCGTCACGCCGATGGTACCGGTGAAGGTATTGCTGGCGGTCGTGGCGCCCTTGTCATCGAACTTGGAGGAGGAACTGCCGGAGGCCGACAATTCCTTGATCGAGGTGCCGAAGATGGTCGGTGCGGGCGAGGCCACTTCGCCGGTCTTGCTGGCCGAACTCGCGGCGGACTTGGCGGCACTGGTCTTCTCGTTGATGATGATGGTGAGCGTGTCACCGACCAAACGCGCGCGACGGTCTTCCAGCAAGGGGCGATAGACCGCCGACTGGAAAATCGCACCCGAGGTCGGCGGCGCGTAGGACGCCGGCTGCGGACGCGCCGTCTTGGGGCCTGTCACGATACTGTCGGGAACGGTGGTGCAAGCACTCACGCTCAACACGCCCGCCATGGTGACCAATTTCAGCATGCTCTTCATCTCTGCCTCGTCCTTCTTCTGCTACCGACTACCTTGTTCAACATCCACTGCGCGAAGCCTTACAGCTGCGAAAGCTTGGCCAGCATCTGGTCGGACGTGGTGATGGCCTTGCTGTTGATTTCATAGGCGCGCTGTGTCTGGATCATGTTGACCAGCTCTTCCACCACGTTCACGTTGGAAGTTTCCACGTAACCCTGCCACAGGGCACCGGCACCGTTGGTCCCCGGGGTGTTCGGGTTGGGCGTACCGGAAGCGGCGGTTTCGACGTACAGGTTCTCGCCACGGCTTTCCAGGCCAGCCGGGTTGATGAAGGTGGCGACCTGGATGGTACCGATCTGCGTGGTAGCGGTGGAACCGGCCTGCATGATCGAGACGGTACCGTCACGGCCCACGGTCAGCTTGGTGGTGTTGAGCGGAATGGTGATCGGCGGCTGCAGGGTGTAGCCGCTGGAGGTCACCATCTGGCCCTGGCTGTCGGTCTGGAAGGAGCCATCGCGGGTGTAGGCGGTGGTGCCGTCGGGCAGCAGGATCTGGAAGAAGCCATTGCCCTGGATCGCCAGGTCCTTGTCATTGTTGGTCTGGTTGACGTTACCCTGGGTGAAGATGCGCTCGGTGGCCACCGGACGCACACCGGTACCGATCTGCAGGCCCGAGGGCAATTGCGTCTGCTGCGAAGACTGGGCACCGGGCTGGCGCACGGTCTGGTACAGCAGATCTTCGAAGACGGCGCGCGAACGCTTGAAACCATTGGTGCTGACGTTGGCCAGGTTGTTGGAAATCACGTCCAGCTGCGTCTGTTGCGCATCCAGGCCGGTCTTGGAAATCCACAGGGAACGAATCATTTGTTTCTCCGGTAATCAGCGCTTGCGCTGCGGGTACATCATTGAGGTCAAGTGCGTGACCAGCATCAGGACAGCGTCAGGATCGAGGTCGCCTTGGTCGCATCGCTCTCGGCGGTCTGGATCACTTTCATGTTCATTTCGAACTGGCGCGACAGGTTGATCATGTTGACCATCGCTTCCACCACGTTCACGTTGCTGCCCTCCAGCGCACCGCTGGCCAGGCGCACGTTGGCGTCGGGCTGGGCGGCACCGGTGATGGTGCGAAACAGGCCGTCATCACCACGCTGGAGATTCTTGTCGTCCGGGTTGACCAGCTTGATACGACCCAGCACGTTGACCGCATTGGGAATGCCGTTGGTCGGGATCGAGGACACCGTGCCGTCGGCAGCAATGGCCACGGTGGTATCCGGCGGAATCGTGATCGGACCGGCGTCACCCTGTACGGACTGACCGTTCTGGGTCTGCAGGATGCCGTTCTCGTTGATCTTGAAGCTGCCGTTGCGGGTGTAGGCTTCGCCACCGTCAGCGGTCTGCACCGCGATCCAGCCACGGCCCTGCACCGCCACATCCAGAGCACGGCCAGTATCCTGAATCGGCCCCTGGGAAAAATCGTTGCCGGCCGTGGAATCCACCACGAAGGCGCGCGTGGGCAGGCCCGGGCCCACCACCGGCGCCGAACGGAAGGTATTCAATTGGGCGCGAAAACCCGTGGTCGTGGCATTGGCCAGGTTGTTGCTGGCGCTGGCTTGCTGCTCAAGCGTGTGCTTGGCACCCGACATCGCTGTATAGATCAGACGATCCATATCACCCCTTAGTAATGGCGTCCATCCCTGGCGCCATCGGTTCAAACCGGCCACCGACGACGCCGGCAGCCTTGAAGCAGGCGCGCCGCACGGCGCGCCGGGTACATCCTGTGAAACTTATCAGCGCAGGCTGACCAGGGTCTGCAGCACGGTGTCCTGCACCTTGATGGTCTGCGAGTTGGCCTGGTAGACGCGCTGGGCCACGATCATGTTGACCAGCTCGGCGGTCAGGTCGACGTTGGAGTCTTCCACCGCACGCGCCTGCAGAGTGCCGAAGGTACCGGTGGTCGGCTTGCCCACCAGCGCGCTGCCGGCTGCGCCGGTAGCCTGGTACAGGTTGTTGCCCAGCGGTTGCAGGCCGTTCGGGTTGGCGAAGTTCACCAGCACCACGGTACCCAGGTTCTTGGTCTGCTGATTGCTGTAGGAGCCGACGATGGAACCGTCCTTGTCGATCGAGAAACTGGACAGGGTGCCGGGCGGCATGCCGTTCTGGCTCTGCGCCAGGTTCACGAAGGCCGAACCGGTCTGGGTCGAGCCGGTATAGCTGAGCGAGATGGCGCTGGCAAAGTTGCCGCCGCCGGCAGCCACATCGGAGTTCGCGCCGGTCGCGGTGAGGTCGATGCTCATCGTGCCGCCGCTGATGAGCGCACCGGTGGAATCGAATGTCATCGTGCCCAGGGACAGCGGGACCGAACCGCCGCTGGTGGTCACCAGGGTCTTGTCACCCACCTTGGCGTAGACGTCCCAGCTGGTGGTGGGCGGCGTCACGGTGGTGTCCGGGTCGTGCTTGACGTAGTAGGTCTGGACGCTGTACGGATTACCCAGGCTGTCGTAGATGGTCACGCCCGTGGAATTGTTGTAGGTCGTCGGATCGGCCGCATTGAACGGCGTGGTGGTCGGCGTATCGAGGCGCGAATCCAGGTTCACCTTGGTGGTGATGGAAGTCGTCGTGGTGGCCGGAATGGCCGAGGTATCGATCTGCAGCGCAACCGGGTCCCCTCCCGAGGTACCGGCCGCCCAGCCCATCAGGTAAGCGCCGTTCATGCTGGGATTGACGATGTAGCCATTCTTGTCCAGCTGGAACTGGCCGTTGCGGCCGTACATCGGCGACAGGTCGGTCAGCGAGGGAGCCACCTGGAAGAAGCCGTCGCCATTGATGGCGATATCCAGCGGATTGTTGGACGAACTGATGTTGCCCTGGGTGAACTGTTGTGCCACGTTGGCGACGGTCACGCCGATGCCCACCGGCGAATTGCCGGAACGGTTCATCGAATTGGCATACATATCGGCAAACTGCGTCTGCGACTGCTTGAAACCCACCGTGCTGGCGTTGGCCACGTTATTACCGATGACGTCCAGGCTCTTGGCTGCGCCGTTCAGTCCGCTCAGACCTTGTTGAAAACTCATGAGATATCCCCTTGTTCCGAATGTTGTCGGTAATGACGATTAAAGAATTTGCACGACGTCGGTCGGCTTGATGGTGCCGATGTTGGAGACGTTGAGCTTGACGCCGTCCGACGCAGTCGAGACGCTTGATACGGTGCCGAAGGACAAGGTCGAGGCACTCACCGCCGTACCGTTGTTGGAGGCGCTGACCGTGAAGGTGTAGTTGCCATCGGCCACCTTGCCGCCGGTGTTGTTGGTGCCATCCCAGATCACCGGCACCACGCCGGCCGCCTGGGTACCGAGATCGGTGGTATGCACCACGGCGCCGGTGGAATCCTTGATGGTCACCACCACCGAGGAAGCGGTACCGGAGAGGTTCACGCCGAAGACGGCCTTCTGGCTGGTGACATCATTGCCGCTGCTGTCCTTGGTGGTATCGGAGGTCAGCTGGATGCTGTTGCCCGGGGCCAGCACGCTGTGACCGATCATGTTGGCCGTGGACAGTGCCTGCGAGGAATTGAGATTGCCCATCAGCGTGGACAGCGAGTTGTTCAACTGGCTGATACCCGAGACGGTCGAGAGCTGCGCCATCTGGGTGGTGAGCTGCGAGTTGTCCATCGGGTTGCTGGGATCCTGGTTCTTCATCTGCGCGATCAGCAGCGTCAGGAAGCGATTCTGGATCGCGTCCGGGCTGTTGTCGTCCAGACTGGAAGAGCTGGTGGTGGTGGACGAGCTGCTGCTCGTACCATTCATTGCGGTGAGCAGGTCACTGGAGACGATTGCCATGATTCAGGTCCTGGTTATTGGCCGATGGTAAGGGTCTTGACGAGCATGGCCTTGGCCGTGTTCATCGTTTCCACATTGGTCTGGTAAGAGCGCGAAGCCGAGATCATGTTGACCATTTCCTCGACCGGATTGACGTTGGGCATGGCCACGTAGCCATTGCCATCGGCCATGGGATGCTTGGGGTCATAGACCAGCTTGGGCGGGGCCTGGTCCTCGACCACGGCCGCGACCTTCACGCCGCTGTCCTTGACCCCGCCCACGGGAATGGCTTCGAACACCACCTGCTTGGCCTTGTAGGGCGTTCCGTCGGGGCTGGTGGCACTGTCGGCGTTGGCGATGTTGCTGGCCGTGGCATTGAGCCGCTGGGCCTGGGCGCTCATGGCCGAGCCGGCCACGTTGAAGATGTTGGAAAGAGACATGGTTTATCAACCCGGTTGGATGGCGTTCAACATGGCCTTGATCTGGCCGTTCACGGCAGTGACGCCGGCTTCGTAGCGAAGGCCGTTGTCGACGAATTCATTGCGTTCCACGTCCAGATCGACCGTGTTGCCGTCCACGCTGCCCTGGGCCGGCGTACGGTACTGCAAGGGCGAACCGCCGATGCTGCCCGGGCCATTGTCGGGCGCGGTACCGGCCACGTGGGCCGCGGCAGTGCGCTCCAGCTGCAGGGGCGGCAGGGTGGTGCTCTTGCTATCCAGCGCATTCTTGAGCGCATCGGCAAAGTTGACGTCACGCGCCTTGTAGTTGGGCGTGTCCGCATTGGCGATGTTGGACGCCAGCACTTGCTGGCGCTGGGCCCGCAGGTTCAGCGCCATCTCGTTGAAACGGAAAAAATCGTCGAGCTTAGAGACCATCGGGTCCTCCGGAAATACCGTCGCTGCGCCGCTCTCGCCTGCCCTTGCCTGGCCGCTTGCGGACTGCGCCGATGATGGAATTACGTAGGCTTGATCATACGTTCGGTCCCCGGACTCTAAGGGGCGATAAAGAGAGAAAAGCCTCCCCTGTTTGCGCTTTTGACCTCGCGCGCGCGAAGTAACATCACTGCCAAGATTCGCCTACGCCCTGCCGGCAAGTTGCACAACATGAAACACCTGAACCACCCCTTGCGCGCCCTGCGCCGCACCTTCGCCGCCCTGGCCCTGCTGGCAGCCGGCCTGGCGACGCTTGCGCCCGCACACGCCCAGATCAGCGCCAACGGCGCCAGCACGGCCAATACTCCCAATACGCCGCAAAAGCAGGACTTATCAGCCTTGCAACAAGTGGCAGAAGAATTCCTGAAAGGCCAGACCTCGGGCCTGCCCGGCAGCGTCACGGTCACCATCGACCCGGTCGATACACGCCTCACACTGGCGGCCTGCCTCGAACCGCAAGCCTTCATGCCCAATGGCGGCCGCCTGTTCGGCCGCACCACGGTCGGCGTCAAGTGCGTGGCGCCCTCCCCTTGGACCATTTACCTGCGCGCCAACGTCCAGGTGATCTCGGATTACCTGGTCGCCGCCGTACCGCTGGCCCAGGGCCAGACCATCAGCGCCAGTGACGTCACCCGCATCCACGGTGACATGTCGACCCTGCCCAGCGGGGTCGTCACCGAAGAATCGCAAGTGGTCGGCCGGGTGGCCAACATGTCTCTGCGCGCCGGCACGCCCCTGCGCCTGGATGCCATCCGCAACCAGCGCGTAGTGCAGCAGGGCCAGGCGGTGCGTGTGGTTTCGACGGGACCGGGTTTCCAGATCTCCACCGAAGCACGCGCCCTGACCAATGCCAACGAAGGCCAGATGGCCCAGGCCCGCACGGCAACCGGCCAGGTCGTCAGCGGCATTGCCAAGGCCGGCGGGATCCTGGAAATCAATTATTGAGCCGGCCAGGCCGGTTTCTTTATTGATATGAAGCAATTTCCCGGAGAGCAACGCCCAGGCGGAACGCAGCGGATCGCCCTGGCAGGAATGTGAAGAAAAGTACCCGAAATGCGCTGATTTCAGGTGCGGGAATGTTAAAGTTTGCCCAGAACTGGTCGATAATCCATACGACAGGCGGGTGCGCTGCGCCCCCACCCTACAAGGAATACTGCCGTGAACGTTAACGACGCCCTCAAATCCGCTGCCCTCAACACCGAGCAGACGCAGACGCAAGCCCGCACCACCGCCCAGGGCGGCGCTGCCGCCGGCAACGGCGCGGCTGCCACCGCCGCCACCTCGGACAGCGTGCGCCTGTCCAGCACCTACCAGGCGCTGGAAACCAAGGGCGACAGCAAGAGCAGCAGCTTTGACGCCAAGAAAGTGGCCGAGATCAAGGCCGCCATTGCCAATGGCACCTTCCAGATCGATCCCGAGAAGGTCGCCAATGGCCTGATCGATACCGTCAAGACCCTCATCAGCGCCCGCCCGGCCTGATCACCTTTCGTTTTTGCAGAGGATCTTTCGCATGAATCCGGCCAGCAAACTGTCCCAGGAACACGCTGCCATGTCGCGCCTGGTGGAAAAACTGACCCAGGAACAGGCTCTGCTGGCCGAAGCCACTGCGGAAGGGCTGACCGACATCATTTCCGAAAAAGCTGCCATCGTTGCTGAAATGTCCACCCTGGCTGGCAACCGTCATGCCTTGCTGGGTACGCTGGGCTACAGCGCAGATGAAGCCGGCATGCAGAAGTGGATGAATGAACAGGCCAGCGAGGCCGACCGCGATCTCTGGGCCGGCCTCTTCGAACTGGCCCAGGATGCCAAGGAACTGAACCGCGTCAATGGCCTGCTGATCGGCAAGAAGCTCTCCATCAACCAGAGCGCACTCACGATTCTGCAAGGCAAGACCGGCACTGGCAATTTCTATGGCCCCGACGGTCAGAACAGCATCAAATCCTCGGGCCGTCGACTGGGTGTGGTGTAACGCTTCCCGCTCAGGCGCGGTGACCAGCAAAAAGCCCGGCATGGCCGGGCTTTGTCGTTAACGTGTCTGCAAATGTGGCATCGGCAAATACGGCATGCTGCTCATTGTCGTACTGCGGACTCAGGCCACCCCGCTCCAGGAATGCTCGCGCAGATAGGTACGCATGCGCGAAATCGCCTGGCTGTGCAGCTGGCATACGCGCGATTCGGAGACACCCATGACCGCACCGATTTCCTTGAGGTTCATTTCCTGCTCGTAGTACAGCGCCATGAGGAGCTGCTCACGCTCGGGCAGGGCCTTGATGGAATCCACCACTGCTTCACGGAAACCGCCGTTGATCAGGCTCTGCAGCGGATCATCCTCACCCTCGCCGGTCTGATAGCGGTCCAGGAAGTGCTCATGACCGCCCTCGTCGTCGTGAAAGTCCTCGTAATAAATCAGTTGATGGCCACCACAGTCGGTCAGCAGGGCCTGGTAATCGCTCAGACTGATCTTCATGTGCTGCGCCACTTCCGCCTCCTGCGGCTGGCGGCCCAGTTGCTGCAGCAGGGTCTGCATGGCCTCTTCCACCTTGCGCGCATTCTGGCGGATGCTGCGCGGCAGCCAGTCGCTGCTGCGCAGTTCGTCGAGCATGGCGCCACGGATACGCTGCACGGCATAGGTCTCAAACTGCGCGCCATGGGTTTCCTCATAGCGGTTGACGGCGTCGAGCAGGCCCATCATGCCGGCCTGGATCAGGTCGTCCACCTCTACGCTGGGGGGCAGCTTGGCCTTGAGCTGATGCGCCAGCTTCCTGACCAGCGGCGCATGCTGCTCCAGCACGTCGTTCTTGCCCTTTTTTCCCTTGACGTTATACATGCACGTCACACTCCCAGGCTGGCACCGTCGGTGGCCATGCGGTAGCTGCTGCCGGTCGCGTCCGGGGTCGCCGTAAAGCGCTTGGAGAGGCGCTGGAACGCCAGCGCCGCCCCGGCGAAGGGAAACACGTCCATCACTGCCCGGCCCTGCCCGGTGGCCCGGCGGATATGGTCATCGGCCGGAATCGACCCCATGAAATTCAATTGCGCCGCCAGGTAGCGGCTGGCAGCCTGGGCCATGTTGGCATAGACGGTGCGGGCTTCGGCTTCGGTGGCATCGTTGACGATGAGACTGAAGGGACGGCGACCGATACGGTCGCTCAGGCTCTTCAGGAGCACATAGGCCGATTTGATCGACGAGGCCGTGGTCGACACCTGAATCACGATCTCACCCATTTCCATGGTCGGCACCGGCAGCGACAGGTCGCGCGCCAGCACGCCATTGACCAGGGTGATCTCGGCCTGGCCGATCAGGCTGTCGAAGATCTCGGCCAGCCGTCCTGCGTGCGGGTCGGTGGCCGAAGGAACGCTGCGGCGGGCGATGCGCGCCATCGAAAATCCTTCCGGCAGCAGACGAGTAGCCTCGATCAAGGGACGCTCCATGCGCGCCACCTCCTGCAGCGTGGCCACGTCATGGCGCAAGCCGATGCGCGTCAACAGTCCGGTACTGGCCACGTCGCCATCCACGACCAGCACACTGTGCTTGGCCTGGGACAGCGAGGCCGCCAGGTTGATGAGCATGGCGCTCTTCTCTTCCTCGCCGAGGACGGAGAAGAAGGTAAACAGTCGCGGCACCGGCCTTTCCAGCATCCGGCGCAGTCCTGCTGCCTGGTCGATGTCGTAACTAGCCAAAGCTCACCTCGCGCAGGCCCTTGTCATTCATCGACATCGCGGTCGGCCCGATCACGCCCGGCAACTCGCCCTCCTGGAACTCGAAGGGCGCGGTTTCGCGCTTCTGCTTGAAGGCGCGGTCGGCCAGATACAGCTTGTTGGCCACGTGCAGGTCTTCCGGCACGCGCTGGCCATTGGCCACGTAATGCAGGTTGAGCTTGTGGCGGATCACCACATCGAGCACATTGCCGATGGTGGCGGCTTCATCGAGTTTGGTGATGATGCAGCCGGCCAGACCGGAGCTGGAATAGGCATGCACTACTTCGTTCAGGGTCCCGCCGGTGGCGGTGGCGTTCAGGCACAGCAGGCGCTTGATGTCCACGCCGGCACCGGCCAGCATGGCGTCCTGCTCGGCCACCATCTGATCGCGCTGGCCCACGCCGGCGGTGTCGATCAGCACGGTGTGCTTGCCTTTCAACTCTTCCAGAGCGATGCGCAGGTCGGTCTCATCCTTGACCGAGTGGACCATCACGCCCAGGATCTTGCCGTAGATGCGCAGTTGTTCGTAACCGCCGATGCGGTAGCCGTCGGTGGTGATCAGGGCCAGCTTGCCGGAGCCGTGGCGCATCACGCAGCGCGCCGCCAGCTTGGCGGTGGTGGTGGTCTTGCCCACGCCGGTGGGGCCGACCAGGGCGAAGACGCCGCCGTTTTCGAGCAGCTCGTTTTCGTTGGCCAGGGTGTTGAGATTGCGTGCCAGCACCGACTTGACCCAGAACATGATGTCCTGCGACTTCGAGTTGGCGGGCAGGTTTTCGGTAATCAGACGCGACAGGCTGGCCGAAAAACCGGCCGCCAGCATTTCCTTGAGGACCACACCCTTGAGCGGGTCGCGCTTCTGCGTGCCGCCCCAGGAAATCTCGGCCAACTGGGTTTCCAGTACACCGCGCATGGAGCGGATTTCACTCATGACCTCGGACAGGATTTCATCATAGTCCTTGCCATCGAATTCGGGCAGCGCCGAGCGCGGGCGCATATCCTGCTCGCCGGACTCCTGCGCCTGCTGCGCCGAGGTCGCTGCCCGGCCGCCAGCGGCCTGCTCGGCGCGGCGGCTGCGCCAGACGCGGGCGTCGCTGGCCGATGCAGGTTCTGCCGCGCGCGCCGGGGTACGCGCCTGGGCGGGCTGATCCAGTAGTGGCGCGTTCTCGGGGCGTGCTGCGCGAGTGGGCTGCTGCGCCACCGGGGAGGACAGCAGGGCCGGACGCCGCGGCTGCTGGGCGCTGGGCAAGCCCGACTGCTGCTGCAGCGAAGCCGCCTGGGCACGTCCGTTCGGATCGCGCGCGCCGGTCGGCGCCACCAGGGTGGTCATGTCCTCGTTGGCCATGGCCAGGATCTCCACCCCGTCAGGAATGTTGCGGTTGGAGAGAATGACGGCATCCGGACCAAGCGCCTCGCGAACCTGGCGCCAGGCCTCGCGAGAAGAATTGGCGATAAATTTCTTGACGTTCATGCTTGCCCTCCAACTAGGCTGGTAACTTTAATCGTTTTCGACTCGGGGACTTCAGCGTGCGACAGCACGCGCAACTGCGGCATGGCGCGGCGCAAGAAGCGCGCCAGCAAGGTCCGCAGCGGTGCGCCGACCAGCAGCACCGGCGCCAGGCCCATCTGTTCCTGGCGTTGCGCGGCCATCTCGGTCTGCTGTACCAGCGAATCGGCCAGGCCCGGCTCGATACCGCCGGTCTCGCCGCTGGCTTGCAGTGCCTGCATGAGCAGGCGTTCGAGCTTGGAATCGAGGGCCATGACGGCCAGCTCGTTCTCGCCCGGGAAAATCTGTTGCACGATGGCCCGGCCCAAGGCAATCCGCACAATCGCCGTGAGGTCGGTCGGGTCCTGAATGCGCGCGGCATGCTCGGCCAATGTTTCGATGATAGTGCGCATATCGCGGATATGCACCCCTTCCAGCAAGAGGTTTTGCAAGACCTTCTGCAGGGTGCCCAGCGGCAGCATCTTGGGCACCAGGTCTTCCACCAGCTTGGGGGCTTCCTTGGCCAGGTGGTCCAGCAGGCTCTGCACTTCCTGGCGGCCCAGCAGCTCGGCGGCATGGGTGGTGATGAGGTGATTGAGGTGGGTCGCCACCACGGTGCCGGCATCGACCACGGTATAACCCATGGTGGAAGCCTGTTCGCGCAGGCCGCTGTCGATCCACACGGCCGGCAGGCCGAAGGCCGGGTCCGAGGTCATCATGCCCGGCAGCGGACCGGTCACCATGCCGGGATTGATGGCCAGGTACTGGCCGGCATGCGCCTCGCCATTGCCCACTTCCACGCCCTTCAAGGTGATGCGATAGGCCGAGGGTTTTAGTTCCAGGTTGTCGCGGATATGAATCGGCGGCGACAGGAAACCGACCTCCTGGGCGAACTTCTTGCGGATACCCTTGATGCGCTTGAGCAGTTCCCCGCCCTGCCCCTTGTCCACCAGCGGAATGAGGCGATAACCCACTTCCAGGCCCAGGGTATCGACCGGCATGACGTCGTTCCAGGTGGCCTCCTCGGCCTCGGAGGGCGCGGCGGCCGAAGCCGCTGCCTGGGGCGCCGACGCAGCAGCCTCGGTCTTGGCCTTTTCGGTACGCTTGCCGATGGCATAAGCGCCGCCCCCCATGGCCGCCGCCAGCAGCAGGAAGGCAATGTGCGGCATGCCCGGGATCATGCCCATGCCGCCGATGATGATGGCGGTGATGTAGAGTACCTCCGGCTTGGCGAAGAGCTGATTGATCAGCTGTCCGCCCACGTCCTGATCGTTGGCCACGCGCGAGACCACCACACCGGCGGCCGTCGAGATGATCAGCGAGGGAATCTGCGCCACCAGGCCGTCACCGATGGCCAGCAACGTGTAGTTCTTCAGGGCTGCATCGAAGGCCAGGTCATGCTGCACCATGCCCACCACCAGGCCGCCGACGATGTTGACCACGGTCACGATGATGCCGGCGATGGCGTCACCGCGCACATACTTGGAGGCACCGTCCATGGCGCCGTAGAACTCGGACTCCTGCGCCACTTCCTTGCGGCGGGCGCGCGCCTCGGGCTCACCGATGAGGCCGGCGTTGAGGTCGGCGTCGATGGCCATCTGCTTGCCGGGCATGGCGTCCAGGGTGAAGCGTGCGCCCACTTCGGCGATACGACCGGCACCCTTGGTCACCACCATGAAGTTGATGATGGTCAGGATCACGAACACCACGATACCGACGGTGTAATTGCCACCGATGAGGAAGTGACCGAAGGCCTCGATCACCTTGCCGGCCGCATCCGGGCCGGTATGTCCTTCGGTGAGCACGATACGGGTGGAGGCCACGTTGAGCGACAGGCGCAGCATGGTCGACACCAGCAGCACCGCCGGGAAGGCGATGAAGTCCAGTGGCTTGACGGTGTAGAGCGCAGTCATCAGCACGATCACCGACAGCGAGATGTTGAAGCTGAACAGCAGATCCAGCATGAAGGCCGGCAAGGGCAGCACCATCATCGCCAGCATCATGATGATGAGGATGGGCGCCGCCAGCGCCCGACCATTCTTGATCGGGACCCAGGCCGGGATTTTCATGGTGTTGAGTTTGGTTGCCATTGTTACCGTCTGTTTCTATTCTTGGGTCCGCGCGGTTTCTTGGGCGCGGTCGCCGGATCGAGCTCTCTGGGCACGGCCAGATCGGTCGGTTCGACCGGACGATTGCCGCCGAACTGCCCATAGGTACGCAGCTGGAAGACATAGGCCAGCACTTCTGCCACGGCGGTGTAGAGCGCCTCGGGGATCTCGTCGCCGATCTCGGTATGAGTGTGCAGCGCACGCGCCAGGGGCGGCGCTTCCAGCAGCGGGACCTTGTGCTCGCGGGCCAGTTCGCGGATCTTGGCGGCGATGTCATCGGCACCTTTGGCCACGACCTTGGGGGCGCCCATCTTGCCTTCGGCGTACTTCAGGGCCACCGCATAATGGGTCGGGTTGGTGACCACCACGTCGGCAGTGGGCACTTCAGCCATCATGCGGCGACGGGCCATGGCGCGCTGCATCGCGCGGATCTTGCCCTTGATGTGCGGGTCGCCTTCGGATTCCTTGTGCTCCTGCTTGACCTCTTCGCGCGTCATGCGCAGCTTGCGGCCGTAATTCCAGATCTGGTAAGGCACATCCAGCACGGCGATGAGGATCAGCGCCGAGACCATGGTGATGAAGCTGAACCACAGCAACTGCGCCGAATGCGCGCCGGCGGTCTTGAGCGACTCCACCCCCAGCCCCAGCACGGCATCGAGCTGGCTGCGAATGGCCATCCAGGCCACGATTCCCACCAAGAGAGTCTTGAGCACGGCCTTGCCCAGCTCCACCAGCGAATTGACCGAAAACATGTTGGACAGGCCGCTGATGGGGTTGAGCTTGCTGAATTTGGGCGCCAGCGACTCGACATTGAACAGCCAGCCCCCCAGCATCAGCGGGGCCGCGATGGTCGCCAGCACCATCATGAAGGCGATGGGAATGAGCGCGATGGCCACATCCAGCAGGTGCGCGGCGAGCATGTCGAACATCACCACCGGATCGAAAGCGGCCGCCCGCTCAAAACTCATGGTCGCCACCAGCACGCGATCCAGGCTGGTGACCACCGAACCACTGAAGAGCCAGACACAGCTGCCACCAACCAGCAGCATCAAGGTCGTGGCCAATTCACGCGAACGCGGGACATCCCCCTGCTCACGGGCACGCTCAATGCGTTTGCCCGTGGCGGGTTCGGTCCGCTCCATGTCGCTGTCTTCGGCCATCCGCCGTATCCCCCTGCTAAACCGCTTTTCCTCCAGCACTGCACGCGCTGGACGGATTTCTAGAACAATAGGCTAGGATTATTGGCGAGCAAGCGCCCCGAGCATCAGGGGAATAAGGGCGAAAAGCTGCCCCATTTCGGACTAGGCAAAAACCCAAGGGTCTGCCTGCGACAAAACGCTGCGTATCGATTCAGCAATAGATGAAGAAAGTCAAGCCGGACGGGCCCTCGCGGCCACCTGCCCGGCCCGGAAGGCAGGTCCCGCGTGGCGTACAGGCCACATCAAGACAAAACGCTCCGAAGTTGCCTCAATGGCAAGTCACGGAGCGTTTGCGGGTAAAACGGCAGGAAGAGAACGACTTCAGAAGCCCAGGCTCTCCAACAGGTCGTCCACCTGGCCCTGGTTGGCGATGACATCCTTGCCGGCCGGATCGATCTGCGGACCGTTGAGCAGGCCGGTATCTTCGCGCTTGGTCTCGGACGGGGCATAGTCCACCAGCAGTTGCACCAGTTGCGACTCCAAGTCATGCGCCAGCTTGGTGACGCGCTTGATGACCTGGCCGGTCAGGTCCTGGAAGTCCTGGGCCATCATGATGTCCAGCAGTTGCTGCTTGGTGAGGCTGCTGTCCTCGCTGGTCTGGGCCAGGAAGGCCGAAGTCTTTGCCGCCAGGGCGCGGACATCGGCTTCGGCAAAGCTGCCGGTGACCGCTGCATCCCATTGCGCCTTGAGTTCGCTGGCACCCTCATTGATGCGCTCCTGCAGCGGACTGGCCAGTTCGGTGGCATTGAGCACGCGCTGGGCCGCCTGCTCGGTCATGCGGGCCACGTATTCCAAGCGGTCACGCGCGTCGGGCATGTCGCTGGCGGCCTTCTCCAGAAGCCGGTCAAAACCCAGACCGCGCAAGCTGTCGTGCAGGTTGCGCGTCATGTGGCCGATGCGGACCAGCACCTCGTCGTTGACCCCGGCACCCTCGCCGGAAGCGGTACGGGCAGGATTGGCAGCGTTGTCCACCTCAGCCACCTGCGGCCATCTTTTCGAAGATCTTGCCCAGCTTTTCATCCAGCGTGGCGGCGGTGAAAGGCTTGACCACGTAGCCGTTGGCACCGGCCTGGGCGGCGGCGACGATGTTCTCCTTCTTGGCTTCGGCGGTCACCATCAGCACGGGCAGCTTGGAGAGGGCCGGATCCTTGCGGATTTCCTGCAGCATGGTCAGGCCGTCCATGTTGGGCATGTTCCAGTCGGAGACGACGAAGTCGAACTGGTCGCTGCGCAGCTTCTGCAACGCCTGCACGCCATCTTCGGCCTCATCCACGTTGGTATAGCCCAATTCCTTGAGCAGGTTGCGCACGATGCGGCGCATGGTCGAAAAATCGTCGACGACTAAGAACTTGGTATTGGGACCCGACATGCTAAGACTCCATCTGAACAATTGAATTCTTGGTTATCGGCAAGTGCATGAGCCAACTTGAACCGATACCTCTTTTCACCTCAGCACGGGCTGAGCGCCCGTGCTGCCCCTCATCTGCCTCGCATTGTAGTGCAGCAAAACAAAATCGGCAGAACAATCCGCGCCGAAACCCGCTTCAGACGCGCAGTGCGCGACTTCCGTGTTCCGCCAGCCACGCCAGCACCCTGCCCGGCATGGCCTGCAGCGACAGGACTTCGTGCGCGGCACCGATGGCGATGGCTTCGCGCGGCATGCCGAAGACCACACAGGACGCTTCATCCTGGGCAAAGTTGTAGGCACCGGCATTGCGCATCTCCAGCATGCCCTGGGCACCATCCTTGCCCATGCCGGTCAGGATCACGCCCACCGCATTCTTGCCGGCACAGGTGGCGGCCGACTGGAACAGCACGTCCACCGAGGGGCGATGACGGTTCACCGGCGGTCCCTGATCGAGCTGGGTCATGTAGTTGGCGCCGCTGCGCACCAGCTTGAGGTGCGAGTGGCCCGGTGCGATATAGGCATGGCCGGGCAGCACGCGTTCATTGCCGGCCGACTCCACCACCGAGATCTTGCACAGGTTGTTCAGACGCTGGGCGAAGGAACGCGTAAAACCCTCCGGCATATGCTGGGTGATGAGGATACCCGGGCAGTCGGAGGGCATGCGGATCAGGAATTCCTTGATGGCTTCGGTGCCGCCGGTGGAGGCGCCAATGATGATCAACTTTTCGCTACTGGTGAGCGGATTGCGAATCTGCGGCAAGGCCTCGCCGGGCGTGGCGGCCTGCTCGGCCGCGCGCGACGGACGGGCGCGTACGCGCGCCTTGGCGGCGGCGCGGATCTTCTCGGCGATCATGTCGGCATACTCCTGCATGCCGCTCTGGATCGAGATCTTGGGCTTGGTCACGAAATCGATCGCCCCCAGCTCCAGCGCGCGCAGGGTGATTTCGGAGCCGCGCTCGGTCAGCGAAGACACCATCACCACCGGCATGGGGCGCAGACGCATGAGCTTTTCCAGGAAATCCAGGCCATCCATGCGCGGCATTTCCACGTCCAGCGTGAGCACGTCCGGATTGGTCTGCTTGATCAGCTCGCGCGCAATGATCGGGTCCGGCGCCACGCCGACCACTTCCATGTCCGGCTGGCTGCCGATGATTTCGCGCATGACACTGCGGATCAGTGCCGAATCGTCGACGATAAGAACTTTAATTTTCATCACTCAGTCACTCAAACTCAATATTGCAGGTTGCCCCGGTTACGGCCGGGCAGTGCCCGCCCCACCCCGTCAGAACAGATCCACCTCGCCACCGACCGGCTTGGTGACCAGCTTGCTGGCGTAGGCTTTTTCGCGATTGACCAGCGTGTCGTTGTGCATCTGTTTCAGTTTCTTGACCAGCACCTTGCCGGTCCGCGGGAAAAAATAGACTTTGCGCGGATAGATGTCGTTGAGATCTTCCGCGACCACGCGGATGTTTTCCGCTTTGAGGTAGCGCCGCACGAATTCGGCATTGCGCTCGCCCACATTGATGGCCGAGAAGCCCCGCAGCACATTGCCGCCACCAAATACCTTGGCTTCCAGGTTCTCGCGTCGCGCGCCGGACTTGAGCACGTCGTTGATCAGCACTTCCATGGCATAGGTACCGTAACGTGCCGAGGCCGAGACCGGGCTGCCGTCGTCGCCGCCGCCGTCGGGCAGCATGAAGTGGTTCATGCCGCCGATGCCGGAGACGCGATCACGGATGCAGGCCGACACGCAGGAGCCCAGCACGGTGACGATCATCATGTCCTTGGTGGTGAAGTAGTACTCGCCCGGCAAGATCTTGGCCGCATCGCAATCGAAGGTGCGATCGTAATAGAGATTGGTGGCAATCTGCTCCGAGGCCTGGCTCATGGCTTGGTCCTTGCGACGCGCTGCGTGGCATTGAGTTCATAGACCGTCTTGCCCTTGAGCTTGAGGGCATCGGAGACATACAGGAAGTTCTCCGAATGGCCGGCGAACAGCAGGGCATGAGGCTTCATCAAGGGGACGAATCGGGACAGGATCTTGCTCTGGGTCGGTTTATCGAAATAGATCATCACGTTGCGGCAGAAGATCACGTCGAACTGACCGCTCAGGGGCCAGCCGTCGCCCAGCAGATTGAGCTGCTTGAAGGTAATCAGCTTGCGCAGTTCAGGACGTACGCGTACGTAGCCCTCATGGCTACCCTTGCCGCGCAGGAAGAATTTCTTGACCCGCTCGGGCGACATCTTCTCGATGCGCTCCATGGGGTAGACGCCATTGGCGCCGGTGGCCAGCACATTGGTATCGATGTCGGTGGCCACGATCTGTACCGGTGGCGTCATCGAGCCATAGGCTTCGCAGGCGGTCATGGCGATGGTATAGGGCTCTTCTCCGGTGGAGGCCGCCGAACACCAGATGGTCGCGGGTTCCTTCAGGGTCTTGAGGAAATCGGCCAGGATCGGGAAGTGATGCGCCTCGCGGAAGAACGAGGTCAGATTGGTGGTCAGCGCATTGGTGAAGGCTTCCCACTCGTCGGAGTCGTGGGTGCGCTCCAGCATGTCCAGGTATTGCTGGAAGGAGGTGATGCCGGTGGCCCGCAGGCGCCGCGCCAGGCGGCTGTAAACCATTTCCTGCTTGCTGTCGGCCAGCGCGATGCCGGCCCGCTGGTAGATGAGGCCACGCACACGCTCGAAATCACGGCTGTTGAAATCGAACTCCTTGCCGGATGATTCGCCCTTGCCTGGTACCGTCGGCTTCACTGTCTTTCCTTCCCTGGCGCAGCGCCCCTTGAGACGCTGCTTGCTGTCTATCGCCCGCCCTATCAGGACGGACACCCCCTTGGCGCATAATCTATCAGCCGTCTGGCGGGGTCAAGCGAATCAGCCGTGGAAATGAAACGGTTTTACCCCCCTATTGCGGCAAGTCAATCAGGGGCCGACGTGCATAGGCTTCTCAAATCTTGGAAATCCTCACCGGCCGCGCGGGACGCCCACTCCCCGGCGAGCGTGCTGCGGCCTTGCTGACCGGAGCCGCAGCCTCTGGAGCCGGTGCGGAAGACTGCGCCGGAGTATGGCTGGACCGATACCCTACCCGGAACCCGCCCCAGTGCTTGCCGTTGACGTAGATCGGCACCGACAGGTCGTGCATCACCTCGCCGGTATCGCGTCTATAGGTCTGCAACAGGAAGGGTCTGGTGTTGGCCCCGCAGCGCTTGCCGGTGCGGTCGCTGAAGATGCGCTTGGTGCGGTTGTTGACCAGGTCGGTGTCGTAGTCACCGGTCAGGGGCTGGGAGAACTTCTTGTTGTGGGTTGGAAAGTAACCGTTATTGTCGACGGCACCCGCATAGGCCAGTTGCGGCATGCTGGCCAGCAGTGCTTCCTGGATCGCCGGCAGGACGCGGTCGGTAAAACCGTCGAACTGGCTGGAATGCTTTTGTGGCGAGGTGTTGGGAATGGGCTTGTAGCTGCGGTCGAACAGGGCTGCTTCGCTGATCTGACCGGACCGGATCGAGGCCTCGAAGAGCTTGCCCACCGCCTGCGCGGCACCGCTTGCTGCCAGACGAATGGCGTCGTGTCCGCTGCGCGCGCCGCCATCGATGATGGCCTCGAACACGGCCTCGGCCCGCTCCGAGAGCAGCATGGCCGACGCCGCCACGCGCGGCAGTTCGTGATCAGTCTGCAGCATGCCGTTGCGAATGTCGGTGATGGCCTCGGCGATCTCCTGGGTAGTCTGCACGTGTTCGCGCGAGGCTACCGCGATTTCCTCGATCTGTTCCTGCGACTGGCTGGCGGAACGTTCGATGCTGTTGAGCAGCCCATGCACCTTTTCCACGTTCTGCGCCGCCTCCAGCACGCGGCTGCTGAGCGAATTCATGCCCGTGGCGGCACGCTCGGCTTCTTCGGTGATGGCGCGCACCATCACGCCGATGTCGTCGGTGGCTTCCTTGGTGCGCTGGGCCAGCTGGCGCACCTCCCCGGCCACCACGGCAAACCCGCGCCCCTGCTCGCCGGCACGGGCCGCTTCGATGGCCGCGTTCAAGGCCAGCAGGTTGGTGCGGGCGGCAATCTCGCTGATCACTTCGGTGATGCCATGGATGCGTCGCGACTTTTCCTGCAACTGCGCCATCATCGACGACGCCGACAAGGCATCCGTACGCGCCTGCCCAATCTGCTCCAGCCCTCGGTCGACCTCGGAACGGCCGCTGACGCTTTCGGTACGGACTTCTGCCGCAATGGCCGAGGCGCGCTCGGCATTGGCCGCAATCTGTTCGGTGGTGGTCGCGTTCTGCTCGGCACTGGCCGTGATGCGGTCGGCAGCGACCACGTCCTTGCTGATCTTGGTCTTGATGGTATCGACAAAGAAGGACGTCTCGGCCGCCCCGATCATGATGTGATCGATCTCCCCACCGATCTTGTCCACCAGTTGCCCATCCCCGGTCTGCCCGCGCCGCTGCGCCAGCGAAAACGCCAACAGGCCCAGCAGGACAGCTACGCCGCTGCAGCCTGGCGCGCTCAGCCACTGCGCCGCACCGGCAGCATGCAGCGCCAGCGCCGTTGCGCCGCCCAGCACCAGGCCCGCCATCCAGGGCAATGCGCCGCTCCATGTCCGGGCGGATGCGCCGGTCTCCGTGATCTTCCCCATTCTTGTCTCCTCGCGGATTTTTCCGCTTTTCTTCACCTGTTCCCACACAGGTTTGGGTGCGGACCAAATACACCGCAGTTTCCAGAGGCTATAGCGGCCAGCTTACGCCTAACTGAACGAACAAATCTTCATATCCCATATTGCCACATCATAACAGGCCCGATACCTCGCGCACCCGGCACCCAACACTTTTTCTCCGGTACGACTATAATCGCCTCACTTTATAGGATAGGGGGGTATGGTATATGGCTCATCTGACACAGCACACGGATGCCCTGCTCAATCGTGTGCGTCGCATCGGTGGTCAGTTGCAGGCGCTGGAGCGCGCGCTGGAAGGTCAAGCCGACTGCGCCAGGACCTTGCACCTGGCGGCGGCCATTCGCGGTGCCGTGCACGGCCTGATGGATGAACTGATCGAATCGCATGCTCGCGAACACGTGGCCCGATCGGGTCTGAGCGACGAAGAACGCCAACAGGGGCTGGAAGAGCTCCTGGAAGCGATCCGCCGCTATGCCAAATGAGATCAAAGGAGACAGCATGAACAGCCACGCCACTTACCGCCACGACCACAACTATCTGGGCGCCAACCATGACCGCAACACCCGCCGCACGCTGTGGGTGGTCGCCCTGACGGCGGTAATGATGGTGGCCGAAATCGCAGTGGGCTACCTGACCGGCTCCATGGCCCTGCTGGCTGATGGCTTCCACATGGCCACCCACACGGGGGCGCTGGCCATTGCCGCCGGCGCCTACGTGTTTGCCCGTCGACATGCGCACGACGAGCGATTCAGCTTTGGCACCGGCAAGGTCGGCGACCTGGCCGGCTTTGCTTCGGCGCTGGTACTGGCGGTCATCGCCATCGGTATCGGCGGCGAATCGCTGTGGCGACTGGCCAGTCCCAGCGTGGTGGATTTTGGCGAGGCGATTCCGATTGCGGTCGTCGGCCTGATCGTCAACATCGTCAGTGCCCTGTTGCTGATGCAGGGGCATGGGCACGATCATGCGCATGCTCATGAAGCGGCGCATGCACATCCCGCTCACGAGGATCACCACGGGCATGGGCACGATCATCACGGCCATCATCACGAAGGGCAGGACAACAACCTGCGTTCGGCCTATCTGCACGTGGTGGCCGACGCCCTCACTTCGGTGCTGGCCATTGCCGCTCTGCTGGCGGGGCTCTATCTGGGCTGGACCTGGCTGGATCCGTTGATGGGGGTGGTGGGCGCGGTGGTGATTGCACGTTGGTCGTGGAGCCTGTTGCGCTCCAGTGCGGCAGTGCTGCTGGACGTGACCGATGCGCAGGTGGCGACGCGGATCGAGCGGGCGCTGGCCGATGCGCCGGTGCAGATCGAGGACCTGCATGTCTGGCGCATCGGTCCTGCGGCGCGGGCGGCCATTGTCAGCGTATCGGCCAGGCAGGTCATGACGGAGGCGCAACTGCGCCAGAAACTGGCGACCGTGACCGAGCTGCGCCACCTGACACTGGAACTGCATCAAGCCCGATAAACAGGTGGCACCGGGTGCCGGGAGGGATCAAGAAAAAACAGCGGCCGAGGCCGCTGTTGTTGCGTCTGGCCCATCCGTTGGGCTCAGGTTCAGCGCCAGCCGCGATGCCAGCCGTAGCGCGGATGATGCCAGCCCCAGCCATAGTGGGCGTGATATTCCCAGACCCAGCCGGGACCGGGCGAGGCATAGGTGGGCTGCACGTACACTACGCCGGGCGGTGCCACGTAAGCCGGCTCGGCCACATAGGCCGGTCGCACCGTGGGCGGGGCCACGACGCAGCCGCTCAGGCCGAAGGCCGCGGCCAACGCCGGTATCAATACGAGGGATTTCATGGGCTTGCTCCTGATTTTGTTTGGCGGAAAGGGCCGGCGCCCGAAGGCGCCGGAACCACTTGGGGGTGGTGATCAGGTAACGAGCTCAAGCATTCGGCAGAGGACGCCAAATTGTGTGTTTGTGTAACGCGTCAAGCAACGCCGTAAAAATATACCCGAGCTCATCAGGGAACTACTCGGCCAGCATTGCTCAAATTGCCAGCAGCTTCGACGCCCGGCTCAGCGCCGCGCAGTCAAGTCAGGGCAATTGAACAAGAACCGCGAGCTGAGCATGACCCACAAAGATCACTTCCTCACCCTGGACGGTTTCCGGGGCATTGCTGCCATTCTCGTGGTTCTCCGTCATACCACTGCGTATTTCGGTGACAACCCATTCTTTTCAAGCTATCTGGCCGTCGATCTTTTCTTTTTGCTCAGTGGCGCAGTGGTGGCGCGCTCCTATGAGCAGCGCCTCAAGACTGACATGAATCTGCCCCGGTTCATGTGGATTCGCCTGCTACGGCTCTATCCGCTGTACTTTCTCGGAATCTGCATCGGCATCTTGGCGGTACTGACCGGTTTGTCAGCCTTCCAGGGGAAACTGCCGATTGCGGCCATGGCGGGCCTGCTCATGCTGCCAGCACTGTACTCCAGCCTGCTCTTTCCACTGAATGGCCCGGCCTGGTCGCTGTCCTCGGAAATGATCGCCAACTTCATCTATGGCTGGAAAGTGCGCCGGCTCAACGACCGCGCCTTGGCGGCACTGATGCTGACTTGCTTGGCCGGAATGATTCTTTTTGTGGCCATGTCTTCACAACATAGCCTGGACGCCGGCTTCCATCGACGCACTTACCATGTCAGCCTGTTACGTGTGGGATTTTCTTTTGCGGCGGGCGTTCTGCTGTACCGCTGGCTTGTACGCGTCAACCATCGCGCCGTGCTCGGCAATGGCAGAGCGGGCCTGGCCATTATCGCGGTGACCTTGACGCTGATGGCATCACCCTCCGCTGGTATTGTCCCCTTCTACGATGTGGTGGCGGTGTGCCTCATCTTCCCGCTCCTGGTCTATGCGGGAATGCGGTACCAGCCATCGGGCAGTCTGGCCCGGATCTGCCAGTTCCTCGGCGTGATTTCCTATCCGATCTATATCATCCATAGTCCACTGGCCGAACTGATCAGACACGCCTTCCCGATCTTCGCGAGCGGTCGCCAGGTGTCCGAATTTGCCCCGTGGGCTGGGATCATGTTTCTTGCCCTCCTGATCGGGATCGCATGGGTGCTGCATTACTTCTATGACGCGCCCGTTCGCAAGGTCATCGGAGAACGCGCGCGAGCATGGTCGGCGACCCCTTCCAGCGCACAGCTGAAATAAGCAGAGCGAGCAGTGCGATCGCAAAAAAAAAGCGGCACCACGAAATTCGTGATGCCGCTTTTTTGTGCGCCGATATTGCTGACGCCATTTCATCTGTTGGTCGGGACGGTGTGATTCGAACACACGACCCCTTGCACCCCATGCAAGTACGCTACCAGGCTGCGCTACGCCCCGACTGAAGATAAAGATTATAGAGCGCCTGTGTTATTAAATCAACTGTTTCTGCAAAACATTTTTAATCATTTACCGGGAGGACTCGCGCGCATCTGTCCGCACGCTCTCCCCTTCCACAAGACTCAAATACTCACCGCTCGCCAAAGAATTCATTGAGCAGGAAATTCTGCAATCCCTTGGTATCTTCCAGTCTGGCCGACAAGGTCACCACCCGCCCCAGCTTCTGTGAATCGAAATTGAAATCACCCTGATAGTACCGACGGATCAACGCGATCATGCTGTTGACCACCGCCAGCTGCACGTTACCGCCAAAACCGGCGTCCACCTCGATCAACTGGTTCTGGCTGCGCCGCTGGTCGGTCGTCCAGCCACGGAAGCTGTATTGCGCCACGCGCGGGCCCATGCTGATGATCTGGAAAACGCCATTGGTGCCGCGACCACGCCGATCCTGGAAGGCGATGTTGGCGCGCGCAATATCGTTGGCAGACGGGTTTTCCGCCGCCCGCGCGGCTGCATTTTCCTGGGCAGCGGCCTGCTCGGCCTCCTCGCGCTTCTGACGATTGCGGTTGATCGACGTCATGAAGTCTTCCGCCGGCGCTGCAGGCGCTGCCGCGGCTTGACTGCCGGGCGCCTGCTTCACCGGCAGCGGCGTACGCTGCGGCACAGAATGGCGCACCGCTGGCGCGCTGTGGCGCGGAGCCGGCCTGGAAACCGGCTTCTTGTGGACCGGCTCGGGCTTTTTCGGCTCCGGCACAGGCTTGGGAGGCTCAGGCTGGACCACCGGAGCCGCAGGCCTGACGAACGTGACCTGCAATGGCGCATCCGGTCGGCCGGGCGCATCAAATCTCGGGGGCGCTTCATTCAGCTTGGCGCGCACGAACATGAACAGTGCTGCGTGGACCAGCACCGACGAGGCAATGCCCAGCGCAGTGCGGCGCCGGGATCGGGAAATCACCTCTGTTCGGGTCGACGAAACGGAAAAACTCATACGGTGTGAAGACGGCTGCGGCGCAACGGCCTGCAATCAGTGCCGCAGAGCTCGGATACGAACGCCCCATGCGCCTCGTCCCGCTCTTGCCCTGTCCTGCATGCCCATCGGCAAAGGCGCCATTTTAGCCGGTTTTGTCATGGGAACCGGACAACATTGCGAACAAGCACCTCGCCCTCCCTAACGCCAGCGTCGGTGACCACCCCAACCACTGCTGTACCCAAAATAGAAGGACGAAGAGGGATAACTGTAAGCCGGGTAGGCAGGATAAGCGGGATAGCCGTAATAAGGAGAATAGACCGGCTGCGCCGGATAAATCGCCGCACCGCTGTACGGGCTTGCAGGGACTGCCACGCAACCACCGAGCAGCAGAACCGTCGGCAATGCACACGACAAGAGCGCAAGACGCGAAAGATGCTTCATATGAATGGCTCCTCAGGCGCTGCAGCGCCAACGTGACACTATCGCCCAGCGGCCCCGGCGCAGCCATCACGCTTACCCTTTGTTACGCGCTCTACCTGTCGGTATATGAACATGTCGGCAGGCAAACGGATCTTCACCAGGTGTTTTTACTGCCTATACCCGCGCAACCATAATGCAGGATCACGCAACTTATATAATGGCGCAGCAACAAGCCATGCCGCACGCCAGTGCGGCGCCATCATAAAACGAGACCTCCGCGCGCCTTGCCCTGCACGGTGCCGCGCTTCAGAACAAGCCGCTCAACATGACCATGCCAGCCTCCTCCCACCGCGCCCCCGTTGTCGTCATCGCTCCCGATTCGTTCAAAGGTTCACTCTCGGCTCAAGAGGTGGCCGCCGCCATCGGCGCGGGCATCAAGCGCGCCATCCCTGATGCCGAGGTCCGGCTATGCCCGATTGCCGATGGCGGCGAAGGCACGCTGGATGCGCTCATGCACGCCGGTGGCGAGCGCCTGACCGTAACCTGCCGCAATGCGGCAGGAGACCCCTTCACGGCGCCAGTGGGCATCCTCAACAATGGCAGTGCAGTCGTGGAATCGGCGGCCATCGTCGGCCTGACCGATGCGGCCGGCACCGCGCTGGCCGTCGATGAGCGCACCACCCTGGGGGTGGGGGATGCCATCCTCAGCCTGCTCGATCGCGGTGCCCGTCATTTCCTGGTGGCCCTGGGCGGGAGCAGCACCAATGATGGTGGCGCCGGCTTGCTGGCAGCGCTCGGCGTGAAATTCCTGGATGCTGCCGGCGAGCCTGTGCCTCCGGTTCCGGCACAGCTACAGCGCATTGCCCGGGTAGATGCTTCCTTGCTGGATCCGCGGGTGAAGCAGGCGCAATTCGTGGCCATGTCGGATGTCGACAATCCCCTCTGCGGTGAAGAAGGTGCGACCGCCGTGTTTGGTCCGCAAAAAGGCGTACAGCCGGAACAGGTGCCCGTGATCGACCGCGCCCTCGCCCATTTCGCCCGCGTGCTGGAGGCTGCACTGGGCCACCAGGCGGCCACCCGGCCGGGTGCCGGGGCTGCAGGCGGCCTGGGCTACGCCTTGCTGATGCTGGGCGCGCAATTCCGCTCAGGTGCAGAGACCGTGGCCGACCACATCGGACTGGATCAGGCCCTGGCCGGTGCAGACTGGCTCATTACCGGCGAAGGCCGCAGCGACGCCCAAACCCTGCACGGCAAGGCCCCCTTCATTGCCAGCCAGCGAGCGCGCCGCGCCGGAGTTCCAACGACTCTGCTCTCCGGCGGGATCGACCGCAAGTCACTGGAAAAACTGCAGACCAGCTTCTCCGGCTGCTTTTCGATTGCCTTCGGTCCCATGAGCCTGCAAGAAGCCATTGCACAGGCGCCTGACCTGCTCAAGGACAGCGGCGAACAACTGGCGCGCCTGTGGCACGCCAGCGCCGACCAATAAGCTTGAGCCGCTCTGGCGGTACCAGGGCAGACCGACCGGTCTGCCCTGGTACCGCCCACCTCCCCCTCCTCACCTCAACGCTCCCTGCCTCCATCGGGAATGCGTTCGCATCTTCCGGCCCGACGATCTAAGCCCGCTCTTCTGCGCTGAATGCCAGCGGAGAAATCGACGTACGGATGCTTTATCAATAAAACAACACCCCGCCTCTCTCAATGCAATTTGGATGTCATTCTGACAATCCTGATACTGGTAAAGATCGCCTCTATTTAGTTTTCATTTAGACATTATTTAAAATGCAATTTTAGATGTTATTTAATTAACTAAATCTGCTAAAATCGTTATCAATAGGACAAAATAATTGCCATACGGATTTCTTAGTTTCCGCAGTGCACAATTCTGCATTAGTGCCCGGCAGAAATTGTTGAAATCCTTTACTGGAGCGGGTTTCCGCCCGATGAAAAAAATCAGGAAAAGTGAATTTTCAGCCCAAATTTCATTGCTCAGCTGGGGTCAGAATGTTATAGTTCCGACATCAGCACATTTTTTGTAACATTCGTCAGAATTTGTCAGGAATCGATTGATTTCAGGCAATAAAAAGATTGGCCACGACGCAAGTGTCCGAGGGCAATCCGGCAGCAAAGTGAGTTGATCTGCTTTTGAATGGAGAGCGCCACGCGCAATCCTCATCACACATAGTTACAAACTTAAGGATTGATCCCATGAAAAAACTTCTCGCCACTTCCGCAGTTGCCCTGGCACTGTCGATGGCCGGCACTGCGGCCCACGCCACCTCCTTCGTACTGGACACCACGGGTGGCACCGCGTCCATCAGCTCGCCCAAGTACCTGGCCAACCAGTCTTTTACCGATAGCTACACCTTCACCATCTCCAGCCTGACCGACATCTCGTCGGCGGTGACGGCGACCTTCGTTTCCACCAATGGCGGCGGCCTGACCAGCTATAACCTGGTCAACACCACCACCAACGCGACCATCGCCACGGGCGTGTCGTCGAGCTCCACGGCGGGCAAGAACACCATCATCACCTTCAGCGTGGACGCCTCGCGCCTGAGCGCCGGCAACTACTCGCTCAACATCACCGGCAAGGGCACCTACGGCGGCAACCTGACCCTGACCTCGTCGGTCCCCGAAGTCTCCACCACCGCCATGATGCTGGGCGGCCTGGTCTTCGTGGGCATGATGGCGTGGCGTCGTCGCCGTGGCGAACAGAAGCTGTCGATGCCCATGGGCATGACTGCCGCCTGAGCCGCCATTCGGCCGATATGAATAAAAAAGCCCGGGCACAAAGTGCTCGGGCTTTTTTACGTCCGCGATATAGAGGCGGGACCGGCAGCGTAGCGCTACCGGATGTGCAGCCACTGCCCCTGCACAATTACACCCCCTTGCGGACAGGTGAAGCTTTATTCCAAAAACCGCTTATGCCGGCGAATCCGCCGACGGCATTGCCACGATCCTGGCAGGCGCCCCCACTGCCGTGGCTCCGGCGGGAACGTCGTGCAATACCACCGACATTGCCCCGATCTTGCAACCATCTCCTAGATGAATCCCCCCGAGCACCTGGGCATAGGCTCCCAGTTCGACATCATCGCCAATGACCGGCGAAGGCCCGTCCGCATGGCGATTGCCGATGGTCACCCCCTGCCGCAGCGTGCAACGTGCACCGATGACCGCCTGTTCATTGACGAAGATATTGCCGAAGTGCCAGATCCGCAGTCCGGGGCCAATCCTGGCCCCCCGCGGCAGGCTGATGCCGAATGCGGTTTCAGTGAGGCGAAATACCGGCCAATAAAATACATTGTGCAACTTGCGCACCCATCCGGCCGGTCGGGCCTCGATGCGCCGCCCCCAGCGATAGACCCAGATGGCCCAGATCGATTGTTCTTTCAAGAACGGGCGGCGCAGGTTGTAGCGCTCCAGATCAGCCCTCCAGTCAGGATCCCGCGACATCCATGTTCCTTTCAAAATCGGTCATTGATCAAGCTTTTATCAGCATCAGCCGCGATCTTGTCGCCTTGTCATCATGAAGGTCAAAAACTTCACATACAGACAACAAAAACTTCGCAGCGCTTCACAACGGTTTTTTGCGTCAAAAGACGACTGTGCAGCGCAACAATATGATAAATTTGCCGAACAAGCCAGCAACTGCGAGTAATTGCGGCGAAAAATTTCCGATCGGAAAATCGTCACGGAACTTTTCGTTCAGCTTCTGATCCGTGCAGCTGGCTTCACGAAGCATCACAATTCCTCACTGTGGCACCCCAGGGATGGCACGCTGAGGAAGCGGCTCCGACTTCGATTCATGATAAGAGCAAATGCCGTCACGCCGGACCAGAAGAACGATGCAGGGAGCTTGGCCCATGGGTTCTTTGAGCGTTGTTACGAAGGCGGCTGAGACCTGAACAATCGAATCCGGGTGGCCGGCCGGCATCATCGGCAATCCCGATGAAGGCGGCGACCGGTGCTTCCGCAAGGCATTCCCTCTCATCTGAAAGCGCTTCCATGACCACGGTATCGAACTGGCCCGAGACATCCCTCTTCCTGAGCATCACCTGCATTGCCTTCATCGCCGCGCTAGTTCGCGCTCTTCTTCCTCTTGGTCTTCTTGCCCCTTGTCGCGCGCTTGATGCTGCCCAGACAGGCCGCATTGCCTCTGCGCATTGCGGTATCTGCGCGTGAGCCCCGCCATGCGCTGTATCGCCGTCATTCCCGCCCGATTCGGCTCCAGCCGCCTGCCGGGCAAACCGCTGGCCGACATCCTGGGCAAACCCATGATCCAGCACGTCTACGAGCGCGTCAAAAGCATCGATGAACTGGCCGATGTGGTGGTGGCCACCGATGATGAGCGTATTGTGGCGGCCGTGAGCTCCTTTGGTGGCAAGGCCCTGCTGACCTCGCCCGATCACCCTTCGGGCACCGACCGTCTGCGCGAGGTCATGCAGCATCATCCGGCAGACCTTTATCTGAACGTCCAGGGCGACGAGCCGCTGGTCAATCCGGCCCACCTGCGCAGCCTGCTCCAGGCCATGCTGGCAGCACCACAGGTACAGGCTGGCACGCTGTGCCACCCGATCAGTGCAAGCGAGGCCGAGAACCCCAATACCGTCAAGGTGGTGCGCAATCGCGCCGGCGACGCCCTGTATTTCAGCCGTGCCCGTATCCCGTTCGAACGCGAGTCCACCGGCAGGACGCGCTATTTCAAGCACATTGGCGTCTACGCCTATCGCGCCGAACTGCTGGCCGCCTTCCCCGGCCTGCCGCCGAGCGAACTGGAAGGTGCCGAGATGCTGGAACAGCTGCGCATCATGGATGCCGGCTGGCAGATCCGGGTGATCGAAGTCGATCACGCTGCTCCCGGCGTCGATACCCCGGCTTGCCTGGAGCGGGTGCGCGCGCTCATGTCCGGGCAGCCCGATCCGGCGCTCGAGGCCGGCAGCCTGGCCGATGTCAGGCTGGTCATCACCGACATCGATGGCGTGCTTACCGATGGCGGCATCTGGTACGACGACAGCGGCGAGTGTCTGAAGCGTTTCCATGTGCGCGATGGCATGGGCATCAAGATGCTGCAGGAAGCCGGTGTCAACGTCGCCGTCATTTCCGGGCGCGACTCGGCCACCCTGCGCCGCCGTCTGGCGGACCTGGGCATTACCGTGTTCCACCTGGGTGCCAAGGACAAGGCAGCAGCTTGCCGGGCCATCATGGAGCACTATCAGGTCAGCCCGCACGCCACCGCCATGATCGGCGACGACAGCATCGACCTGCCCGGCTTTGCCGCCTGCGGCTGGCCGGTGGCCGTGGGTGACGCACCGGATTACGTCAAACGTCACGCTCGCGTGGTGCTGGCCAAGGCCGGCGGCCACGGTGCCTTCCGTGAATTTTCCGACAGCGTATTGAACGCGCAGAACCGTTCTGCCATCTATGACAGCGTCGCTGGTTATGCCCAGGCCATGAGCCGCATGACGCAGTGAACTGCCCTACAACAAAGTGAGCACAGCATGAGAACAACCGGAATCCGGGTCTTCCACGAACAGGCGCAAGCCTTGAACATGATCGCCGAACGCCTGGCCAATGAATTCGAGCAGGCCGTCGACTTGATGTACCACACCCGGGGGCGCGTGATCGTCTCCGGCATGGGCAAGTCCGGCATCATCGGCAGCAAGATCGCGGCCACCCTCGCCTCCACGGGGACGTCCTCCTTCTTCGTGCATCCGGGCGAGGCCTATCACGGCGACCTGGGCATGTTCACCGAGGCCGATACGGCCATCCTGATCTCCTACAGCGGCGAGACCGAAGAGGTCATCCGCCTGATCCCCTCCCTGAAGCATTTCGGACTGCGCATCATCGCCATCGTCGGCAAGCGCGCTTCCACGCTGGGCAAGAACGCCGACGTGGTGCTGGATGTCTCGGTGCCGCGCGAAGCCTGCCCCAACAACCTGGCGCCCACCACTTCCACTACCGCCACGCTGGTGATGGGTGATGCGCTGGCCGTGGCGCTGATCGAAAAGCGCGATTTCAAGCCCAACGACTTCGCCCGTTTCCATCCCGGTGGCAGCCTGGGCAAGCGCCTGCTCACCCGCGTCAAGGATGTGATGCACACCCAGTTGCCGTGGGTCATGCGCGATACCGCCATCGTCGACGTGATCAGCCAGATGACCGAAGGCGGCCTGGGCATGGCGCTGGTGAGCGCCGATGGCAACCGCCAGGCGCTGTGCGGTGTGATCACCGACGGCGATTTGCGCCGTGCCCTGGCCGCGCGCAAGGACATCTATCACATCACCGCTGCCGACCTGATGAACAGCTCGCCCAAGACCGTGTCGGAAAACGAGATGTTCGTCGATGCCGAAGCCAAGATGCTGGAATTGAACATCACCGCCCTGGTCGCGCTGAACGAACAGCAGCATGTGGTGGGCGTACTCAAGCTGCTGGATGCCAAGCGGCTGTGATTGCGGCGCAAAACCACGTATTCTCCCCTCCGGGCGCCGATGCACAGGCGCCGGAATTTGAAAATAACCTCCTGCATGAGGAAACGGAACATGATCAAGATCAATGAGATTCAGGTTGGTAACGAACTGCCCTTCGTCCTTTTCGGCGGCATCAACGTCCTGGAATCCGAACAATTCGCCGTGGATGTCTGCGGTGAATACGTGCGCATCACCAAGGAACTGGGCATTCCCTATGTCTTCAAGGCGTCCTTCGACAAGGCCAACCGTTCTTCCATCAAGAGCTACCGGGGTCCCGGTCTGGAAGCCGGCCTGAAGATCTTTGAAGCCGTCAAGAAAGCCCACGGCGTGCCGGTGCTGACCGACGTGCACGAGCCCTACCAGGCCGCCGAAGTGGCCAGCGTCTGCGACGTGCTGCAACTGCCCGCCTTCCTGGCGCGCCAGACCGACCTGGTGATCGCACTGGCCAAGACCGGCAAGGTCATCAACATCAAGAAGCCGCAATTCGTCAGCCCGCCGCAGATGAAGAACATCGTCGAGAAATTCGAAGAAGGCGGCAACACCAATGTGATGCTGTGTGACCGTGGCGCGCAGTTCGGCTATGACAACCTGGTGGTGGACATGCTGGGCTTTGGCGTGATGAAGCAGGTCAGCGGCAACAAGCCGGTGATCTTTGATGTGACGCACGCGCTGCAACAGCGCGAATCCGGTGCCGCCGCATCGGGTGGACGTCGCGGCCAGGTGACCGAACTGGCCCGTGCCGGCATGGCACTGGGTCTGGCCGGTCTGTTCCTGGAGGCGCACCCGGATCCGACCAAGGCCTTGTGCGATGGTCCGAGTGCATTGCGGCTGTCGCAGCTCAAGGCGTTCCTGGAACAGGTCAAGGCCGTCGATGACCTGGTCAAGAGCCTGCCTGAGCTGGATACGCATTGAGCATGGCCACATCGACCCAGACGCACCCGACCGCACTGCGAGGACGCCCGTGAGCGCCGCCGCCAACGCCCGCTGGATCGCCCTGACGCAGGTCGTCAAGATCGTATCCCAGCTGGTCAACATGTTTGTGTTGACCCGGCTGATCGCCCCTTCCGAATATGGTCTCATGGCCATGGCCGGGGTGGCGACCAACCTGGCCTTCGTGCTGCGCGACATGGGCACCGCTGCGGCCATCATCCAGAAAGCCGAAATCAGCGAGGCCGATACCTCCTCGGTGTTCTGGCTGAACGTGGCTGGCGGAACTCTGCTGATGGTTTTGCTGTTAGCCACTGCCCCCTTGCTGGCAGGAACGTTCCACGAACCACGTCTGACCGAAGTGCTGTGGATACTGTCGTTGTCGTTCCCGATTGCGGCCAGTTCGACCGTGCACCAGGCGCTGCTGGAACGCGTTTCGCGCTTCCGGCTGGTCGCCGGAATTGAGTCCGCCTCCTCGTTGATGGCCCTGGTGATCGCCCTGGTGCTGGCCTACCGTGGCCTGGGGGTATGGAGCCTGATCGCGCAGGCGCTGCTGATGGCGGCTTGCACCACGGTGCTGATGTGGTGGTTCTCGCCCTTCCGTCCCAAGGCGGTATTTGACAGGGAGGCACTGCGCGGCGTCTTCAAGTTCAGCGGTTCCATGGCCGGTCATCAGTTGGCCAGCTACCTCTTCCGCAATGCAGACAGCTTCATCGTTGGCAAGATGCTCGGCATCACCGTACTGGGCAACTATTCGCTGGCCTACAAGCTCATGCTGTTTCCGGTCCAGAACATTTCCTGGGTCGCGGTACGCTCGCTGTTCCCCGTGATGAGCCGACGACAGGATGACAAGCCCTACATGGCCGCGCTGACGCTACGCTCCCTGAAACTGGTTTCGTTCATTTCGGCCCCGATCATGTTCGGCGTGGCCGGCGTCTCGGATCTGTTCGTCGACAGCTTCCTGGGTCCCAAGTGGTATCTGGTGGGCGGCATCCTCACCTTCCTTGCGATGGTCGGCTACGTGCAGGTCATTTCCAGCATCGCCAGCCCGGTGCTGATGGCACTGGGCAAATCCGACTGGCTGTTCCGCATGTCCATGGTGGGTACCCCACTGCACATCGTCGCCTATGTCACCGGCGCCTGGATCGATGGTGCCCGGGGCCTGGCGATAGCCTATCTGGTGGCTGCCATCATGATGGCGCTACCGGGCTTCTATCTGGCAGGCAAGGCCTTGTCGATCAGGTTTAGGGATTTCTTCCGTAGCCTGATGCCATCGGCGCTCAGCGGACTGGCCATGGCGCTGTTGCTGCAGCTTGCCCGCAAGCAGTTGCCGCAGTATTCGGGCCATCTGCTCTTCGCCATGCTGGTGGGCGGGGGCATCCTGTTCTGGGCTCTCACGGTGGGACTTTTCCAACGGCGGGAAGCGGGCGAGTTCATCCAGCTTGCCTTCCGTCGCCTCAAAAAATGAAGTCGTCCGGCGACAGAAAACCTATGGAATACCTTGCGCTGATCCGCACGTTCAACAGTCTTCCCCTGGTCGAAGAAGTCATTGGCTGCCTGCGCATGCAGACCTGCCCGCCAACGGCCATCATGGCTGTCGATAGCGGCTCCGATCCGGGGCAGGCACAGGCGCTGCGTGCGCTGGTAGATGTCTGGCTGGATGTATCGGGCCAAGCTTTCAACTACTCTCGCTCAATCAACTTGGGAGTACAGGCTGCCACGCTGGAGAACGTACTGATCATTTCCTCTCACGTGGTGTTGCGTGAGCAGGACGTCATGGAGCGCTTCTTCGCCGAGCTGGCCAGCAAGGGCGATCGTGTCGGGTCGGTCATTTCCAACAAGTCCCAGGCCTGGCTGGTGCGCCAGGTGAACAATGCCAGCTTCACCGGCGTCAACGGACTGACCAATTCGTGCAGCTTCGCGCCGACGGCCTTGCTGCGTGAATTGCCGTTCCGGGAAGAGGTGTTCGCTTCGGAAGATCAGGAATGGACCAAGCGCTTCCTGGCCATCAAGGCTGGTAGCCTGACCGTCGTCGAAACCGGCCAGATCGACTATCTCAACAAGCATTTCAGCTACAAGAAAAAATACAATGAAGAAATGGCCTTGGCCAGCTTCGTCGATACCCGCCGCAAAGGGCTACCGGCCATTCTGACGTGGCTGCTCAAGTCGATCTGGTCGATCTGCTTCCGCGGTGACAAGGCCAAGGCCGGACATCGCTTCAGGGTTGCGATGGGACTGTGCAAGGCACGCTTCAAGAAACCGGACATCAACTCCAAGTATTACTAAGCGACCTCTCCATGAAAATCGCCATCTTCGTCCTGGCCGACATGTTCGTGCCGCTCATGCTCAGTACCGGCAGTTGCCTGGAGCAGCACCATGGTCATCAGGTACGCTACCTGAACTTCCTGCCCCACGATCACAAGCTGCTGGCCAGCAATACCGACCAGCTCTACCCGCGCAATCTGGAAACGCTCGATGGCAGCAAAGAGGAGGCCAGCACCCTGTTCTCCCCGGACGAAGTGAAGGAAATGGTCGGCTTCATGCAGACCAAGCACGGCGGGAGCCTCAATGAATGGCATGGTCGCGTCAATACGGTGGCGCGCTATGTACATCGCTTCCTTGAAGAGCAACAGCCCGAGCTGTTCGTGGTCTGGAACGGGCAGGACCATATCGGACAGATCATCACCGTCTTGTGCCGTCGCCGTGGCATTACCGTGGTCTATCTGGAGAACGGCTACTTCGCCAACACCTTGCAGGCCGACCTGGGCGGGGTCAACGCTTCGGCCACACTGGCCTCCATGGACTTCGACGCGGTGCTGGCACAGGCGCGATCGCAAACAGCTGCCGTGGCGGCAGAGAAGGCGGCGCCCTCCTTGCACCTGCGTCCCCTGACCCGTACGCAACTGGCTGCGATCGCGCTGGCGCACCGCGCCAACCTGTCCTACTACGCGCAATATCCCGAGCAACGGGGCTTCAGCCGGATCAAGACCTGGAAGATCAAGCGCCAGCGCGCCGCCATCGCCAACGATGAGGCTACGCTGCCGGCGCAGTTTGCCTTCATCCCGCTCCAGGTGCACGACGATACCCAGGTGCTGCTCAATTCGAAGCTGGTGCACTCGGTGGAAGAGTTCTTCGAAACCGTCCATGCCGCGATCCGCCGCACCTGCGGACCGGACTACCCCATCATCGTCAAGGAGCACCCTGAAGACCTGGGCCGCTACGACTACAGCCAGTTGCGCCAGAAATATCCGGATGTCCTGTGGCTGCGCAAGTTCGACGTCGAACTCCTGCTGGATCGCGCCACCATGGTCTTCGTCATCAATTCATCGGTGGGCCTGCAAGCGATTCGCCGCAAGAAGCCGACGGTGGTACTGGGTGAATCGTTCTACTCCAAGCCGGAGATCGCCTTCGTGGTCAAGCGCCTGGACCAGCTCGATGCAACCGTGCAGCGCGCGGCAGCAGGTGTGGATGAGCAGATGTCCGCACGTATCGACGATTTTCTTGATGCCCTGGACCGGACTCTTTTCGTCAAAGGCACCTGGAAGCATCCCGCCTGCCTCCAGGCCGGACCGGCGCTGGCAGAAAGACTGCTGGCATTGCACGCCCGCAGCAGCAAGGCAGCCATCACGGCGCACGCAACGTCGCATCAGCGCATTGGCAACGTCTGAGACAGCGGCCCCGGCAATAAAAAAAAGGAGAGCCTGCAAGCTCTCCTTCCTTTTTTCATGGAGACTTCGCAGTCTCAGGCGCGCTTGTAGACGTCGTCAAAGCGCACGATGTCATCCTCGCCGAGATAGCTGCCCGACTGTACCTCGATCAAATGCAGCGGCAACTTGCCCGGATTCTCCAGGCGATGGGTGACCCCGATGGGCAGATAGATCGATTCGTTCTCGCTCAACAAGGTCACCTCCTCGCCACGCGTGACCAGGGCCGAGCCGCTGACCACCACCCAGTGCTCTGCCCGATGGTAGTGCATCTGCAGCGACAGCTTCTCGCCCGGCTTGACGATGATGCGCTTGACCTGGAAGCGCTCGCCCGCGTCGACACTCTCGTAGCTGCCCCAGGGACGGAAGACGCGTTTGTGATGAACGTGTTCGGTTCGCTTGGCTTGCTTCAACTTGTCGACGAAGACCTTGACGTCCTGGACCTTGTCGCGATGAGCCACCAGCACGGCATCATCCGTTTCCACCACCACCAGATCTTCCACGCCCAGCACCGCGACCAGACGACTCTCCGCACGCACCATGGTGTTCTTCACCTGGTTCAGGTGCACGTCGCCACGTACCACGTTGCCATCGGCATCGGCCGGCAGCACTTCATGCAGCGCGCTCCATGAGCCCACATCGCTCCAGCCGATGCTGGCTGGCACGACGACGGCGCGGGTCGTGTTCTCCATGACGGCATAGTCGATCGACTCCGACGGCGAGGCTGCAAAGGCGGTCTCATCCAGACGGCAGAAATCGAGATCGTTGTAGGCCTTGGCCACGGCTTCCTTGACCGCCGCACCGATCAGCGGACGGTGTGTCTCCAGCTCGTTCAGGTAGTCACGCGCCTTGAAGAGGAACATGCCGCTGTTCCAGTAGTAACCGCCCTGCTGCAGGAAGCCCGTGGCCGTGGCCAGGTCCGGCTTCTCGACAAATCGCTCGACCAGGAAGTTGCCGCTTCCGGCGCTATCGGCAGCACCGCGCAGGATATAGCCGTAGCCGGTCTCGGGCTGGTTCGGCTCGATACCGAAAGTGGCCAGCGCACCTTTTTCCACAGAGGCCAGCGCACGACGCACCGCTGCATGGAAAGACAACACATCGGTGATGACGTGATCGGCAGGCAACACCAGCATCACCGCTTCCGGATCCAGTCGTTGCAGGTGCAAGGCAGCAGCGGCCACGGCGGGCGCGGTATTGCGCCCTTGGGGTTCGAGCATGATGCCCAGCGGGCGCACACCGATCTCGCGCATCTGCTCGGCGATCATGAAGCGGTGTTCATTGCCGCACACTACCAGCGGTGCCTGCACTTCCGGCCAAGTGCTCACCCGCGCAACGGTTTCCTGCAGCATGGTCTGCTCGCTGACCAGCGGAAGAAACTGCTTCGGATAGGCCGCACGCGAAAGCGGCCACAAGCGGGTGCCCGAACCACCGGAGAGGATGACGGGATAGATTTTGGGACTAGACATTAAGCACTCCTGGTTTACTGAATCGCACTGCGCGGTTTGAGACGGCGATCCCGTGCATCGTTCCATTGCTCGTCCGGCTGATCGGACGTATGTTTCATTTCACCCTCATGGGTGACGCTGTAGGCGCCATAGACAACACTGTTTTCAAAGGTCGTCCCACTGGCCACGCGAGTATATTCGAATAGTACGCTGCGAATCACCTTTGCACCGCTGCAGATATGGCTGCCATGGCCAATCCAGGCCGGGCCAACGATGGTGGAGCCTGCTGCCACGTGGGAGCCGGCGCCGATATAGACCGGACCTTCGATGGTGGTACCTTCCCATTCGATGCGGGTATTCAGGCCCACCCATACGCCCTCCTGGATCTGGGTGCCCGGCACGTACATCTGTGCTACTTCGCCCTTGAGCACGCTTTGCAGGACCGACCAGAAATCGGTGACATTGCCGATGTCGATCCAGTTGAAGAAGCGCTTCTGGGCATAGAACGGCAATTGTTTTTCCACCAGCAACGGGAACAGGTCGGCACCGATGTCGAAGAATTTGTCCTTGGGAATCAGCTCCAGTGCCGCCGGCTCCATGATGTAGATGCCGGTGCTGGCGAGGTTGGAGAGTGCTTCTTCCTGCTTGGGTTTTTCCTGGAAGGACTTGACCTTGCCATCCTTCTCGGCGACCACGATGCCGTAGCTGGAGACCTGCTCCATCGGCACTTCCTTGGTGATCACGCTCACCAGCGCGCCCTTGCGACGATGTTCGAACAAGGCCGAATGAATGTCCAGATCAATCAGGGCATCACCGCAGATGACCAGCGTGGTCTCATCGAAGAAGCCGCCGAATTCCTGGATCTTCTTCATGCCGCCGGCCGAGCCGATCGGGTCGGGGAAGACCTGTCCATCATCATCCACGTAGCCTTCGAAGGAATAACCGATGCGCGCGCCAAAGCGCTGACCTTCGCCGAAGTAATTCTCGATGCGGTCGTGCAGATAGCTGACGTTGACCATGATGTCCTGAATGCCGAACTTGACCAGGTGTTCGATCAGGTACTCCATCACCGGCTTGCCCAGGATGGGAATCATCGGCTTGGGCAGCGCATAAGTCAGGGGCCGTACGCGGGTCCCCTTGCCCGCTGCCAGAATCATTGCTTTCATGAGTACCTCTTCTATCGTCGATGTTTGAACGGAAATTGCTTCCCCTGAAGATCAGGTCACTGCCGCATTCAAGCCAGGGGATCAAGCAAATATTGTGCGCAGTGCAGCTCGAACTGCCGGCGCAGCGCAGCCGAGACACCCAGCATCGCCCACGGGCGACCGGCGGCGTGACATGCGCCGTACAACAGCATCAGGGATGCCAGAGCCGCGCTGTCGATATGAACCAATCCGGAGCAGTCCACCAACAATGAATGTGGCGAACCGGCCGCCGCCGGCAGGCGCGTACGCAGAAGCCCGATATTGGGCAATCCAATGGCCCCGGTGAGAGTCAGGATGCAGTCACCCTCCTGCTCCCGGACATCCATGATCGCCTTGTCGAACTCGATTGCAGCAGGTCCGGCCCGCCGCTGCGCCAGCACAAGTGGCATGACCCGATGGAGCAGCAAATCCAGCAGGCCGATACCGTCCTGCCAATAGCGCCGCCAAAGCTTGGGCTCCTCCTTGATGCGCCACAGCCATTCCATACCAGTCTTCTGGGCCCACACGGGCGCACGCGACACGGTTCCCGCCACGAAATTGACGACGGCGCCAAGGTGGCTGACCAACGGCACACGCAGGCGTGGCAGGTTATGCTGGATCCATGCCTGGCCCTTCTTGGCGCCCAGCGCCACCACCAGGAAGTCGGCGCCACTGGCATTGATGCGTTCCAGGGTGGACTCCTCGCTCATTTCTTCGATGCTGCCAAAGCCCGGGCTATCGAAACCCACTGCACACATGCCCGATGGCGAAGCATTGAGCTGTTCGCTGGCGCGTTGTGCCACACCCGGAGGACCACCAAAAAAATACACGCGCAAAGGCTTGCTGTGAGTCGGCTGGACAGCCTGGCGCAAGGCCTGGAAGAGGCTGGAGCCGGCCACACGCTCGTTGACTGGCAGGCCCGTCGCCCGCGCAACCCAAATCAGCGGCATACCATCGGCAATGGAAAGGTCACTCTGGATCACCGACAAGCGGAACTGCGGGTCGTCAAGGCAGGCGATGGCAAAGTTCAGGTTGGGCGTGGAAAGAAAGCAGCGTTGACCCTGAGCGGCGGCGTGCCGTGTACGTTGGACAGCCTCGGCCAGGCTGACCCGGTCGAACGGCAAACCGAGAATGCAGAATACCTCGCGGCTGAAGTCGGGAAGCATGGATACCGTTGGCTCCTGCGCGACGGCAAGGGCTGCCGAAGAGAGTTGGTGAGCATTATTCTGAATCACGTTTTGACCTTACCCACGCCACTTGGCGATTGAACAAGAATTTGAAATACAGCGGCAGCTTGCGCGCAACATAGCCGAAGGCACCCATCAGCTCACCCAATGTGATGACCTCGCGACCATATCCGCTCCATGCCAGCAACACCGCGCCTGCGATACACGCCACCAGCACGCTGGCGACCAGCACTGGCAGCACCGTGCCCAGCCCTACCCAGAACAGGGCCGTGAGCAACCATGCCGAGGCCACCAACATCACCAGCAATGCCAGCGGGGGTACGCTCAGGTCCAGTGCCAATCCGGCCAGCGCCGCACTGCCACGGCGGAGGGCGCCACCAAGCAAACGCGGCACGTAAGACTGGATGACACTCAAATGGCCATGCTCCCAACGCGTTCTCTGTGTCTCGATACCGCTATCGCTGGAAGGAAAGTAACTGTAGACCATCGCTTGCGGACAAAACAGCGCGGGCTCCCCTGCTTCAGCAAGATCCACACCCAGCTTCATGTCTTCGACGATGTGCCCGGTGGCCAGATCGGCACGGCCGATCTGCTGCCAGGTAAAGGCCATGCCGGTACCCATCAACTGACAGGGCAGACCGAGTTGATGAAATCCCAGCGGTCGTACCCAGTTCTTCACCAGCCAGGCGAACTCGGCGATCTTGCGCATCGGACCGGCACCCTCAGGCGTGTGCATCAGATAGAGCGCCTGTACCGGACGGCCGGTCCAGGCACACCGGCGCGCCAAAGTGTCGAGTGCCTGTTCACCGAGATAGCAATCGGCATCCACAATGATGACCACTTCCGGCGCATCGGCGGCCAGATGGGCTACCCCGTGGTCGAGCGCATAGCCTTTGCCACGCAATTCATCATGAAAGCGTTCTGTGACCTCTGCACCGGCAGCCCGTGCGATCTTGGCCGTCTCATCTGAACAATTGTCTGCCACCACCAACACCCGGTCGGCACTGCCCAACTGCCGGACAATGCCATGAACGACTTCGCTGATGCCGCCCGCTTCGTTATGAGCCGGCACTAGCACCGCGATTCTGGGCCGTTGCGGGCTCAGGTCAATCACGCTGGAAACACGCCGACGTGCCGAAACCACCTGCACCAGAAGCACCAGCACCGGCACCGCCAGCAGCGCCAGACCCAGCAGCAATACCACTTGCACAACCGAGATGATCATCGCCATATTCATTTCCTTTTGACTGCCACCGCAGCCAGACTCCACTCCACTACTCGCATTTAATAATGCCCTGTCGCAAGATTTCTGTCCGGCACTCGCGCCACCAAGGCTAACGCTGCCGCCTCCTTTGATGAGTATGCGGGAGCGCAGCATACATACCGCTTGCCGTGCACTACGCCCTGCCATCCTCCATTATGCGACAGTCCCAATGCCAGATGCTGCGTCGCATCAACAATATTTCTCACCCCACAGCTCGCCTCTATGAACAAGCTTGACGGAGACGAGCGTCCCTATTTGATCCATGAGACCCGTACCAGCGCACAATGATCGATATACTTTCCGCAAGCTCAAAAAAATTACTTACATTCTCGGTGATGCGTAGAACTTAATCCGTCTGCCCCGATCATCGCTAATCCACACCAACAGGAGTTGCTCATGCTACGGCCCCCCACCACACTACGACGCTTTCAACTGACCCTGGGATTGACCGCACTGCTTTCTGCGGCGCCCGGCTGGGCCCAGGAATGGGGTACGTATCTCAAGCCCTTTGCTGCCGATTCGCTCTGGAACAGTCGCCCGGTCAATCCGGTGTTTGATTCCTTCGTCATCCCTACCGACAGCTATTTCCCGACGGTGACCAACAACACCTATTCAACCGGTATCTTCCTGGCCTCGCCAGAGGATCCGCCGGTGACCATCACCGGACTGACTGGGAGCAAGGGCCTGTTCCACACCGATGACGAGAATTACCACGACATCACCATTCCTCACTGGCCCGCAGCAGCACACGCAGCGCCCGGTACGGACGGCCACGCCGACATCGTCGATCCGACCACCGGCATCGTTCACTCGCTCTTCAAGCTCAAGCAGGAAGGCACGAAGTGGACCGCCGCCATGTATGCCTGGACCAAGATCGATGGCCGCGGCTGGCCAGACCCGGGCCACTACTATCAGGGCGCACGCGCTACCGGCGTACCGGCGGCAGCGGGCATCATCCGAATCCATGAGGCTGCACAGAAGCCCCAGTACTATCCGCACGCGCTGGCGATGTCACTGACCTATTCCGGCTTGAGTCCCAACCCGGCCTACGTGTTCCCCGCTACCTCTGCAGATACCGAAGCCGCCATTCGCAACAAGGGCCGCATTCCCGAAGGAAGCCTGGTGATGCTGCCTCCGGACTTCGATACCAGCAAGATCACCAATGCAGAGGTTCGCCGCATTGCCGAGACACTCAAGCGCTATGGCGCATATATCGTCGATGCCAATATCGGCACGCCCTTCGTCATCTATGCCGAGATCGGTGCAGATGCCAACCCTTCACCCGGCGGATGGAACAATACGGTCGCCAACGAAATGCAGTCGATCCGCGCAGCACTGCGCCGGGTTGTCAGCGCGCAAAGCTGGATTGACGGCAATGGCAAGACCTTTACGCCCAACCAGAACCTGAACCTGCTCTCCATGCGGGGCAACTGGACCCAGCAATCCGGCAGCGTGCTGGGCCAGTTCAGCTCGTGGGACCAGGCCGTCGTGTTCCCCGCGACCAGCTCGACTTCCGAAGTGGTCAATTACAGCAACCGCGGCATGAACGCGGTGACCTGGGCCAAGCCGGTCAACGGTGCCACCTACAAACTGACCGCCCGCACCACCAACGGCGGCAAACTACGCATGAGCATCTACGACCAGTTGGTCGGCAAGGTAGTGTTCGACAGCGGCTACCTGGGCAATGGCGAAAGCAAGACTTTTACCTGGAGCGCCAGTTCGCCTCGCCTTGTGCTCTACGCGCAAAGCGGCGTGGGCAGCAAGTCTGCAGTTGGCGGAGAATTGCTCAAGGCTGACTGACACCGTCGGGCCGCGAACAAGCCGCAGTCTTGGACTGCGGCTTTTTTATTGCCCCGAACGGAACGGCAGCAATCCGTCTCGCTGCATCGACTGCAAGAGGTATTTCGAAGCCGCCAGGCTAATGTGCTGATCGTCGTTGTACAGATATGCACCGTCGATCTTGGCCTGGCACTGAGTTGCCGAACAAAACAGCTCAACCGGATCAAATACCGTCGCCTTCGGATGCAGCTGACGCAGTTCATTCACGGCGGCATCATAGGCTTTACGAATCTCATCATGCTCTGCCCGACTGAAGGCACACTCTCGCATCGGACCTGCGCCGAAGCGATTGACACAGGCATGCGGATCCAGCTTCAAGAACGGTACATCGGCGACGAACACCACCTGCTTGCCTTGTGCAAGAAAACTCTCGATCAGGGCCCCATAGCCCGACAAGAATGCCTCGCGCTGACTCAAGGCATGGTCGTTGACCTTGTACTGGGAAGGCAGATCGAGATTGCCCCGTGGATACGCACCGCTAATCACTACGATACGGATAGACGGGAACTGCTGGCCGACAGCAATCGCCTGTTGGGCAATCGCGGTACAGTTGTTCGACCAGCGCCGCACATTGGCCGGCTTGTAGGGTAGATTGGGATAGACACGGCAGGCATGACCGGCCACCATGATGGAAGGCAGTGCCAGCTGCCGGCTGAAGATCGCCGAATGCAGCGCCATCACATGGCTATCGCCCACGAACAGAATCTGCGGTGTTGCCGAATTGGAAAGGCAGACCTCTTCGTTGACCGGATCGAGGTGGTTGAGACGAGTGCAGCTGCCATCGGAATTGCGTGAGCCATTGAATACATCAGAACGGGCCAGGTAATCCAGCTTCTCGTTGATGGGACGTTGCGGGAATCCTCCGTTGTGATAGATGACACCACCGGCCAGTCCCACGACGACATTGACCACCAGCAGCGTCCACACGATGCGTACGCCACGGGCGTGACGCAGGGGACGCTCGATGAACAGGAAGGTGCCCCACGCCAGCAACACTGCCACCACGACCGCCAGCAGACGCCATTGCTGGGGTGCAGTCTGCCCGGCAATGATGGTCGCAAATGACAGTAGCGGCCAGTGCCAAAGATACAGCGGATAGCTGATCAGCCCGATGCCGACCATGGGCTTGCTGGCCAGCACCTTGCGATTGAACCAGGCACCCGGCCCTGCAGACAACAGCAGAAATGTCCCGACACAAGGCAGCAGTGCCCACCATCCGGGGAAACTGCGGTCGCCGTTGAGCAGTACGAACCCGGTCACCAGCAAGGCCAAGCCCATCCAGGACTGCAACTGCTTGCCGCGCGCATTGAGATCAGGACGGTGCAGATTGATGTAGGCCAGCGTCCCGCCCACCATCAGCTCCCAGAATCGTGCGAAAGGGGAATAGAAAGCAGCGGTCTGGTCATGGTCGACCAAGTGCAGATTGATGACGAAGGACACCAGCGCAATCATGCCGACAATGCGCAGGAAGCCCCACTTGCGCTTCCACACGAAGGCCAGCAGCAGCGGCCAAAAAAGATAGAACTGCTCTTCGATGGCCAGGCTCCAGAGATGCAGCAAGGGCTTGGTCTCGGCGGAGTTATCGAAGTAACCGCTTTCACGCCAGAACAGGATATTGGAAATGAACGTAGAACCACCCAGCAAATGCTTGCCCAGCTGCCCATACTCATCGGCAAAGAGAATGACGCCACCAGCCACGGCGCATACGATCATCACCGTCATCAGGGCAGGGAAAATACGCTTGACCCGGCGAACATAGAAATCGAGGATGCTGAACCGCTCATGCTCGAGGTTGTTGAAAATGATCAGCGAAATCAGGAACCCAGAGATGACAAAAAAGATGTCGACGCCGATGAAGCCGCCTTTGAACCACTCCGGGAAGGCATGAAAAATCACCACCGAACCGACTGCGATCGAGCGCAGGCCGTCAATATCGGGACGATATTTTGGATGCAGCTGGGGAACGTCCGGGCCGGCCGCAGGTGCAAGCGGCGAAACACCAGGTGCGCCGTTCGCAGGGAGGATATGTTTCTGGATTGGGGCCATTTTCAGAATTTTTCGAGCAAGCGCCTTGCTAGCGGAGTCGCGCCCTGACCACCCGCAAGGGCGTATCAATGAGTCGATCCACCAACACGGCAAAGCACCAGGAAACGACCAGTGCCATCAGGATATTGAGCGGCGCATACGGGGTTAGCCCATCCACATTGTTCAGCATCACGTAGTGGGCGAGATAAATGGAATAGGAATAAATGCCGATGCGCCTGATCCAGGCTACATTGAGCCAACGAAATGGCCAGAGTTCCGGATTGGTCACGGAGTAATAGAACAGCGGCATGAGTGCGACGCCTTGCAGCGAATAACGCAAGGTCTCGCGGAATATCTCGCCGCGCACGACCAGGGTACTCAACAACAGCAGCCCGCCTGCCAAGATCGCGGTAATACGCAAGCTCGGGCTTTGCAGCTTCCGATGCCATTGCGACGTCTGCGGCAAGGTCGCCAGAATACATCCATAGAGCATGGAATCGATGCGTGTATCAGTGGCATAGTAAGTACGCTCTGTGCCCACGCCGACGCTCAGCACCAGATAACAGCGCCATGCCAGAAACACCAGGCATGCCAGGCCCAGGTACAACGGCAAGCGCTGCCGCTGCGCCTTGCGCAGTGACAGCAGCAGCAAGGCCGGGAAGAAGAAGTAGAAATGCTCCTCTACCGCCAGCGACCAAAATACACCAGTCCCCTGCGGCACCGTATGGGCGGCGTCGAAGAACAGTCCATAGTAATTGGCAAAATAAAATAGCTGCGCGAGGAAACCTGGCCAAGTGGCATAGCCTTTGAAGATGCCTAGATGGGTCAACCCATAGGTGGCAACCAACACAAGCAACAACGGCGGCGTCAAGCGCAGCAGGCGACGCAGATAGAAGTGCCTGATGTTGATGGTGGCGGTACTGGCATATTCGCGCAGCAGCAAGGTGGTGATGAGATAGCCGCTCAGGAAGAAAAAGATGGTCACGCCCAGGCCACCCGGCACGAGCTTGCCCATCCCCGCGTGGCTGGCTGCTACGATCAGGATCGCGACTGCCCGCCAGCCATCCAGGGAGGCGATATCCTGGTGCTTGGTATGCACCATGCTCATACTGCGGTCTCCGATGCGGGGCGATGCGCGCTCGTCGGAACTGAGAATAGTTGAGCCAGCTTGGTCGCCTCGGTATCAATGGAGTGTCTTGCTACCGCTCGCACATGTGCGTTCTCTCCCATACGCTGCAGTTGTTCAGGCGTGGCGCTCAGGCAGGCTTGCATTGACTCCACCAGACGCCCGATGTCGCCGGCGGGAAAGAGCCAGCCATTCTGCCCATCCAGAACCAGTTCAGGGATGCCGGCGATGAAGGTGGTCAATACCGGACGGCGCAGCGCCATGGCCTCCATCACAACCACCGGCAGACCTTCTGCAAAGCTGGGCAAGACCATGGCACGTGCCGCCAGCAATTCCTCCCGGACCTGGCGACTGCTGATCCAACCTGTGATGCGGATCTTGCCCTGCAAGCCGTAATGCGCAATACGCTCTTCGATCTGCGCGCGCATCTCACCGTCGCCAGCCAGCACCAGTTCAAATTCGATACCCTTGCGTGACAACTCGGCTGCAGCCTCTACCAGCAGCAGTTGTCCTTTCTGCTCGCAGAGGCGGCCCACGCAGACCAGACGCGCTGCCGACTGTGGCTGCAGCGGCGCATCCGCATAGAAGCCGCGATCCAGGCCGCAATGCACGATCGCCACCTTGGACCAGGCGCTCTGTTCCACCCAGCGATACAACTGGCTTTGACAGAAGGAGGTAATGGCAACCGTAAATGCGGAACGGCGGATCTTTTCATCCAGCCCCAAGGCCAACGGCTTGTCAAACTCCTCGGGACCGTGCACCGTAAAACTGTAGGGAGCCCCCCCCAGGCAGTGGGCCAGCATGACGATCTCGGTGGAATTGGTTCCGAAGTGCGCGTGGATATGGGTAGCGCCAAATGCACGTGTCCATTCCACCACCTGTGCGGCCTCCATGAGGTAGACCAGGTGATAGATCAGGCCGCGTTCACCGCGCCGAGCCATCTTGAAGGCCAACCCCAAGGCGGAGAGAAAGCCCTTGGGATTGATCACCATCTGGCGGATCAGGGGTGCCAGCAAGCCGCCAACGCCCTTCTTGAGGATGTAGCGGGTGCGGTCGCGTTCGCTGCGGTCGTCGTCATCGACAATCTCGGCATCCCATCCGCGCAGCGCGATGCGATCAATGTCAAAGCCTTGCGCTTCGACCGCCGCGATTTCGCGGCGGATGAAGCTGTGACTGACTTTCGGATACTGATTGATGAAGTAGGCGATTTTTTTTGTCATGGCTGCGTTGGGTGAGCAATATCCTTCCCGCCTTGTCTGCGGGAAGAAGACGATGGAGCTATCCTCGATACGGCCGTTTCAGGCTGACGTCGAGCGGGAAAGTGACGACGATTCCCGACGCTGATTCTTTTTCACGATAGATTCCTGTCGACCCTCTTCACTATTGAGATAGAGCGACCAGCCCATCCCCATCACCAGCCAGAAATACCAGTTGAAGGCCAGATAGGACAGCATGTTGTCAGAGGCTGAAACGACGAGATATTCGATCAGGGTACAGATGAGAATGACGCCGCCCAGAGAGTCATGTTTCTGATAGCGGATCAATACCCGCAACACCTGGTAGAAGATGGCAAGGTAGGCCACCATGCCTACCACCCCGGTATCAAAGAACCACTGAACGAACACGCTGTGTGCGCCCCAATTGACCCCGCCAGCCAGCGGGAAGAATAACGGCGAATAGAAAGGAAATGCTTCAACACCGTAGCCGAACAGATAGCGTGAGGGGCTCATCCAGTTCAGCCCGGAACTCCAGAGATAGGTCCGCCATGCAAAGGAATTGAGCTTGGCATAAGTGGTTACGGTATTACCGCTGTCGAGCTGCAGGATACGCTCCTGCACGCTGGGGACCAACATCGCGAGCGTCGCCAGTACCAGCATGTAGACCAGATAGCGCCGTTCATACTTGATCCCATACAGCAGGAAGATCAGGAAACAGGCCACCCAAGCACTACGCGTCTGGGTCAGCAGGAGCAATACAAATAAAACGCCAAGATAACCCGCCAGCGTAAAGCGCTGGAATTGGTCCAACTTAAATTGAGCACTCTTGATGACATAGAGTCCAAGCGCGATGACCAGCGTCAGATAGAACGCGAAGATGTTTGGATGACCAAATGTACTTTGCAGTCGGAAACCGCTGAGGCCACCGCGCGCATTCAAGACTGTGCTTATGATTCCGTAGGTGGCAGGAATGAGTGACGATGCAACCACCAGCAGAATCATGGAGCGGAATTGCTCTGGTGTGCGTACCACATAGAAAGCACACACAAAGACTGCGAAATACGAGCACAGGCCCAGGACGATCTTCAGTGCCGCGCCTCTGTCAGGTGAGACCACCATTCCAATTGTTGCGATGCCCAGCAATATCAGCCAAGGCATCCACGCCTTGCGAGGAAGAAGTTTGGGCTTTTCAACCACGAAGAGAAAGGCGATCAGTATGATCAAGGCGTTGATCGCACCGCCCAGGCCCAGGGAAAATCCACCGCCAGATCCTACCCGTGTGGACTCGAGAACAATATCACCAGAGGCGCGCAACAACAGTACGCACAGCAGCAACAAGCGTTTGTTGAACAGGAACAGTCCTCCCAGCAGCAGCAATACCGGCAACGCCGCCAACTTGGCAAAGCTGCCATCGAGCGCAGCTGCCAGTACCGGGAGCACCAAACCGAATACCACCGCGATTGCGCAGGCGACGAGCAAAAGTACGATCTGTGAAGATTGCAGGTTGATTCTTCTCATCATTTTTCCTCGGTCAGTATGACCGCAATTTTCACCTTTCAAACAGCCGCAATATCCCTGCTCGGTGAGCACGGCGTAGCTTGGGCGATCAAGACAGACGGTGTTTCGCCCCTGTCCATTCGATACAAGCCCATCCCGCACCACCGCGAATCATCGATATACGCTGGCTTGGGCTTACGTGGGAGTCAGCAATCCCGGATGCGTGTCGTGCATGACGCGGTCCAGATCCTTCAAGAATTGTTCTTGCAACGCAAAGGCATGCGCCTGGTCGTCCGGATCCTGCAAGAGGCTTGATGCACGGACCAGAATGCCATCCGATACGCGTCCGCTCATGCCGTCCTTGAATATCTTCCACCGTGCGGCCAGTCCACCGCTGGGAAAACCATCACCAATGCGCACCCAGTAACTGACCGCCTCTTGCCGCCCCTTGTTGCTGGCAACAAAACGTGAACCGACGATCTGCGGCCCGTCAGCGCGTGTCTGCATGGTCATCGGACGCCCATCTGTCAGGGTGAAACCCTGGGCCACGTAGCACACCTCCGGCAGGTGGATCTTGACGTCCTGACTCTGCTCGGCGGCATAGGCCAGTGCCAGCATGACCATTTCGCCTTGCCGGTTGACGTAGGTCCGACCAAGCACATCATCGTAGGGCTGATCCGCATTGCGTCCAGTTCCATCGTCCAACCCGACATTGACCTGCAAGAACGGCGACGGCACCTCGCGCCACTGGCCGAACTGCGTCGGCACGATCAACGAGAACTTGGCAGTCTTCACTACCGGCGTCATATGCGGAACCAGCATCCCTGCCACCACCACAGACAAAGCCATGACAATTGCTACCGGAATGGCCAGCCGGATATTCATGGTGAATTTTTCGCGGCCACTGTTGTGCGTGGCCGAGCGGGCCCGCTGTACCGCAACCGGGACTGCATGCCCTCGGAAGTTGGCATAACGTACCGCGATCCAGCGGAGCAATCCATCCAGCGCGATGATCAGGCCCAGCGCTACCAGAAACAGCAGCATGCCGGCAAAACCGTGGAGGAATCCCTGTCCGGCGGCATCGCCCATGTAGAAGGTAATGAGCGCGAGCACCATCACCCGCACCGTGTTGGCGGTAAAGGAAATGGGAACGATCAGCACTGCCAGCAGCACATTGCGCAGCAGTGATTGATGGCGCACCAGATTCATGTAAAGCAGGCCCAGCGCCTCCAGGGTGAATAGTGAATTCAGCCCAGCACAAGCATCGGCAACCAGCAGCTGATACGGCCCGATGTAGAGAATGACGCCACTGCGGGCGACCGGGTATCCCAGCAGGCGCAACACATGCTCCGACACGTAGGACACGCCAATCTTGAGTGGCTGCGTGAGCAGGTCCACGACCGATGCCGGCAGAGGCACCATGAAGAGCATGAAGAAGAATGCAAACCACAGACGGCTGCAGGTACGAACCCCGAACTGCAGCAGCACGATCCCCATCAGGATCGGAATGAGCGAACCGGCCTCCATGAACAGCACGGTCTGAGAGCGACCCAGCACAAAGCACAGCAGGCCCAGCGCCAAGAAGAAAATCCCGGGCACCGGCGCCGGTCGGCGCTCGATGAGCCCCTCCTCCAGCAATTGCCTGACGCGCACGAACATGTAGCAGCAGGCCACGGCCAGGACAATAGGACCGTGTGCGTTACGTTCGGTCCCCCACGCACCGTGAAAGAGGTCGATGAAACTGGGGATGTACATCGCCGCCAGGCCCGCCGCCATGACGATCCAAGGTATGCCGGAGAAACGTTGCTCAGACGTCGGACGGAAGGTATCGGCGGTCATCGGACTCTTTCTGGCGGTTCAAGAAGGCTCAGAACTCGTTGACGACACTGCCGACAACTGCGACATGCGCACTGGTCATATGTTCGGCCAGGGTACGTACTGCCGAAATATGGGTGACGTGAGTACGCACTACCATCAGGCTGGCGCCAGCGCGTGCGGAAATCATGTTGCCGTCGGCGTATTGGGTGCCGGACGGGGTATCTATCAGGATGACATCGAAATCCTGAGCGAAGTCCGTGAGCATCTGCGTAAAATTGGGGCGCCCCAGCAGTTCTTGTGGGTTGGGCGGCGTCGGGCCAGCGGGCAAGACCGTCAGGTCGAGCAGGTCCGGCACACGCTGCAAGGCATCGGCCACGGTGCAACGACCGGCAATTACGCCGGACAATCCGTTGCGATTATCCAGACCGAACAGCTCATGCTGGCAAGGCTTGCGCATATCGGCATCGATCAGCAGGGTACGCTCACCGAGCTGCGAGAACACCACCGCCAGGTTGGAAGCGATGAAGCTGCGCCCTTCCCCGCTCTCCGGGCTGACGATAGCCAATGCCTTGTGCTTGGCATCGACATCGAACCAGCGCACCATCAACTGGCTGCGCAGCGCGCGCAGTGCCTCAACCTGCTTGCTGAAGGGATTGTAGGCAGCGACCACCTTCTCACTGACCTTGCTTTCCCCCTTGAGCAGGTAGGGATAGTCGAATTGGCGTGACAGTGCCTGGTCAATATCGGACTGGCTCAGCAAGCCCAACTGGATTGCAGCATCTCCGAAGCGCAGACCACGCTCGCGCTGCAAGCGCAGAATGCGCTCGGCGTTCTCGGGGGAGAGCTTGCCGCTATCCACCAGAATCGCACCGATGGAACGGTTCGGCAGGGATGCACCTTCATTGAAGGTCAACGTTGCAGTAGTCATGTTATTCCCGGGAAATCATATTTTTATTGACGGTAGAAGCTGAGTGGCATCAGGCCGGCTTGGAACGTCCGAAACCGAAGCGTCGACGACTGCTTGCTGTGGCAGGCCCGGAAATGGCACCCAGTACCGGCAGTCCCAGCTCCTCCACCAGATCATGTTCGGAACGCACGCGACGATTGGTCAGCTCCAGACCCAGTGCCGCCATCACACCCAGAATGGTGCCGACGAAGATCGCCAAAACCAGATTGACCAGGATGCGCGGGCTGGAGGGATATGGCGGCGGCACGGCAGCCGACAGCAGTGAAATGTCCGACTGGTTCGACTGTCCTTCCAGGTTGGTCTGGGCGAAACGCTGGCTAGTGAGCTCGTAGGCGCGCTGGGCACTCTCCAGCTCACGGCTCAGCACCGCGAGTTCATCGCGCGTACGATTCATCTCCAGCACTTTGCGCTTTTGCGCTTCAAATTCAGCACGGATCTCTGCTTCGCGTTTTGCCAGAATCGTTGCATTGCTGCCCACTGACGCCGAAATGGAACTGGTCGCAGCGGCCAGTTGCGCACGCAAGCCATCTCGCTCGGCCTTGGCTGCCTGATAATCCGGGTGGTTCACGCCCAAACGCTTGGCGGCTTGTTCGAAGCGAGCTTCAGAGGCGGCCAGATTGGACTTGAGCGTCTGAATGAGCGCATTGGCATTGACATCGGGCGACTCGCCCGCTCCGCCACCAGCGGCCTGACGGCGACGCGATTCGGCTTCAGACAGCGCCGCTTGGGCCATCACCAGTTGCGTCGACAGATCGTTGAGGCGATTGGTCTCCACATCGGTACGATTATCGATGTTGGTGATGCCATGCTCTTCCTGATACTTCGACAGCTTGACCTGTGCCTGCTCATAGGCGTCGCGCAAGACCTTTACCTGATCATTGAAGTAGGAAGATGCCTTGCGCGTGGGATCGAGCTTGAGCTGCATGCTCACCTTCTGGTAAGCCGCTGCAAAGGCGTTGGCAACCAGTGCGGCAAATTGCGGATCTTCGGCCTTGAAGGTGATATCGATGACACTGCTTTCCTTGGATGCAACGGCATCGAGCTTGTGCAGCAAAATTCCGGCGAGCCAGTTGCGAATATCGAGGTCGCCATGATTATCGGCATTGTAGGCATCCTTGACTTCTTGCTGGTCAGCCAGTTTGAGGCTGTCGACAACGGCCAGAGCCACCGACGGGCTATTGATGATGGCTACCTGCGTCGGCATGAATCCGGGCAATGCCTGCGGTGAAACGACCAGGCCGGTGACCGGATCCGATGCCTTGTAGTTGAGCACGACGGAGGACGTTGCCCGGTATTGCTTGGGCAACACCAGACTGACCACGAGCGCCACTGCCACCGTAATCGAGAGAATGAGCAAGATGATCTTGCGATGCGCCTGAAGGATCAGAATAAATTGAGATAGATTCATGGGGTCACGCCTCCTGGTTGGCGTTGTACGCTAGCTAAAATAAAAATCACGGGGCCGCCGTTACCGCGGCCGACAATGTCAGAACCAGCTTTCCTTGACGTAGACGATGTCATCGGCCTGCAGCAGATCATCTTTCTTGACCGGGATTTCCTGCAGGTTGCCATCCGCATCGCGGCGCTTGACCGTGAGGCCGCGCTCGGTACCACGCTGCGTCAGACCACCGCCCACCGACAATGCCTGCAGAACGGTCGTACCGCGTTCCAGCTTGTAGACACCGGGACGCTGCACTTCGCCGTAAATGTAAAAACGCAGGGCGCGCTCAACATAGACAACGTCGTTGGCGACGACTTCGGGCAGGGTCGTGGTATCGCCGTTGTGCGTGATGGCATAGATGTCGACCAGTTGCTTGGTCACGCCTCCCTTGCCATCGTTGTGCACGATGGTGACGGCGTCACCACCATCGGGGGTAACGCCTCCCGCCAGGGCAATGACATCGGCGACATTGCGCCGTCCGTCCAGCGAATAGCGTCCAGGCTTGGTCACCTGCCCCAGCACCGAGACCATCTGACTTTGCGGAACAGTAACCAGAATGTTGACCTGCGGATTGTTCAGGTAACCGCCATTCTTGAGCAGACCTGCGATCTTGCTCTCCGCCTGGGCAGTAGAGAGCCCGCCGATCTTGACCTCGCCCACCAGCGGATAACTGATCACACCCGCCTCACTGATACGGGTTTCCAGAGTCAAGTCATCGCTGCCATACACCTTGACGCGAATCACGTCACCGGCGCCCAGCAGGATGTCATCGGCCTTGGCATACAAACTCCAGCTGGCAAGCATCAGGCCAATCAACAGGAACACAATTTTTCTCGTCATTGTCATTACTCCGCATCACATCAGGTTCTTGGTTCAGGCGTGAAGACGCCCGTTGTTCGTTCAGACTTGTTTATTTGAATCCAGCTACACCACGCGAGATCACGCCCTTGTTCACACTCTCGGGATCCTTGGCCTGGTCTTTCCCAGTAGAGGCCTCTGCGCCATTGGTCGGTGCAGAAAGATCCGCGAAGGACTTGGCCTGCTCCGAGTATTCGATCTTGGCCTCACCCTTGAGACGCTCCACCAGCTGCTCAGATGCCTGATTCTGCTTCTGGGTCACCAGGTACTGGATGATCTGGGGCGTTGCCACCGCCAGAGACAAGGGTGCATTCTTCACATCCTGCAGGGACGTCAGGATCGCCGTCTGACCTTCCAGCACGACGAACAGGGCACCACGGTCCATCGTCTTGAGACTGGTATTCATCTGCGGCGGCAGATCGGCCGAAGTCTTGACCACCTGTTGCCGCGCGTACTGGATGCGATGCGAATCCAGCCACGCTGCGACCTCATCCATGCGCTTGCCCGGTTGATTCATCAGCGCATTGAGCTCGGGCGTCAGATTGTTGCGCGCGATGACCAGTTGACCAAATTCATATTGCTTGCGCTGCGCAAACCAGTCCGGGTTCTTGCGGTAGAGATCCTCGATCTCCTGATCCAGCGGCCGAGTGGGCGCCTTCACCTTGCTCGCCACATAGCTCTGCGCCAGTACCAGGTTACGTGCTCGCTCCATATCGGCCAGCACTGCCGGATCGGTATCCAGCTTGTCCTTCTTGGCAGCATTGACCAGCAATTGTCGTGCCACCAGGCCCTCGAGCAACTGCTTGGTGACCTGGCTGCCACCTGTCTTCGCCAGTTCGTTGTTGACCTGGTGAATGGTAATTTCCTGCCCGTCCACATTGGCCACCACCTGGCTGGAGGAGGCTGACTTCTTCTCGCCACACGCCACCAGCGTCAGCAGCAGCATGGCCGATACGAGCGCCTTTGCTGCCATTGGATGATGCCGCCGAACTGCTTCCTTCCCGATTTTCATTTGTGCAAGCTTTCTTTTTCTGTGTCCCTTGTTGCCAGCGGCAATGGCTGGTTCGCGTGGCCTTTACCCTGGTGCAGGGCAGAACCGTCAGTAAGCGTTGTCGCGCTTGATCACCATGCGCACGGTCTGGAAGATGATCCACAGATCAAAGACCAGCGACCAGCGGCGCAGATATTCCAGGTCGAATTCGATACGGGCTTTCATCTTGTCGAGGGTCTCGGTCTCGCCACGCAGACCATTGACCTGCGCCCAACCAGTAATACCCGGTTTGACCTTGTGGCGCAGCATGTAACCCTTGATCTGCTTGCGATAGAGCTCGTTGTGAGCCACCGCGTGCGGACGCGGGCCGACGATGCTCATGCGTCCCTGCAGCACATTGAAGAACTGTGGCAATTCATCCAGGGAACTGGATCGCAGGAAACCACCGATCTTGGTCAGCCGCATATCGCCCTTGGTAGCCTGAGTGACCTTGCCACCGTCTTCCATGACAGTCATCGAGCGGAATTTGTAGACCACGATCTCTTCGCCATCCAGACCGTAGCGGCGCTGCTTGAAGATGATCGGACCAGGAGAGGTCAGCTTGACGCAGATGGCAATGACCATCATCACCGGCAGCAACATCAGGAGGATGCAGGACGCCAGAATCAGGTCACTGACGCGCTTGACGACATTGTTGGTCCCGGTAAAGGGGGTCTCGCAGATGGCCATCACGGCCATGCCGCCAACGTAATCAAAGCGAGCCTGGATCAGATTGAAGATGTAGATGTCCGGGATGAAGTAGATCGAGGCAGTGGTGTCCTGCAACTCGTCGATCATCTGCAGCACGCGAGGCTGCGCGGAGATCGGCATGCTGATGTAGACCATGTTGATGTTGTTCTCACGCACGTAGGCCGCCACTTCCGACATCTTGCCGTGCAAGGGCGTGTAGGTGCCAGGCGGCTGACGATTGAGCTCGCGGTCATCGAAGAACCCCATCAGCTTGATCATCAGGGAGGGATACTTCTCCATGCGATCGGCCAGTTTCAATGCGGCCGGGTTGACACCGATGATGATGGCCTTGCGCACTTCACCCTTGGTATGCAGGTCACGCATCACGCGCGACTGCACATGCTGGGAAATGATCAGGCCAACAGGCGTGGTGACGACCCAGAAAAAAATCGCACGCAGGGAAAAGTGCTGGTAGAACTCGCAGATGTAGGCCACCACGACCAGCACCGCGGCCACGGCAATCCAGTCCAGTACCGGCGCGAAAGCCGATACGCCTTTCGGATTGCGGCGCAGACGACGCTCGTGGAATTCCGTAAAGAAATAGGAAGACAGGAAAAAGGCCATGATGGCCAGCACCCAGTAGTCTCCACTGAAGAAATGACCACTCAACCGGACCAGCACCCATAAATAAGCCACGATCAACGCCGGCTCGACAAAGCGCTTGAATACCATGGTCATGGCATTGGGCTTGACGTTGGCCAATGGCAAGCCATCATGCAGGTCGCTCATTTTCGGTGCCTCAGAATTCATAGCGCGATGTCAGAGAAATACCGTTGGACAAATAACTAAAGCTGTTCAGATTGGACTGCAGATTCTCGCGATAGACCGCCAGCATCAGAGACAAGGAGGTCGTAGGCGAATAGGTCAAGCTCAGGCTGGCCTTTTCGTAGGTATCGCGACGATTGGAAGGCGTCACGCCAGTGATGATCGCTGCACCGTTGTAGTTGCGACGCTCGTAGTCCACCAGCCCGTCTACGCGTAGCTTCGCCGTCGGCAAATAAGTGGCGGCCAGACTGGCGCCAGTGGTCAACGCAAAATTGGCATCGACATCATTGACGCCACCGATTTCACGCCACAGGTTCGCTTTGAAACCAGTCTTGGCGGTTGCCGCCCAGTCACCGATGAGGCGAGCATTGAACCCGCGATAACCAGACCCGCTCGCCGCCGAATTGCGTTCACGCTGGGTGACACCACCGAGAAATTGCAACTTGGTCTTGGCGCTGTACAACCAGACGATCTTGGCCTTGTAGTCCTCCTGGGTGAAGGAGTTGTTGATCGTACTGGTGCCGATCACGGAATCAAACGGATAGTTGCCCGTCGTCCTGCGCACCTGTACGCCAGCAATACTGCCGCTGCGGGGGGTGTAATCGAGACCAAGCTCCGCGATGTTCTGCGTGAAGTTATTGGACTGCTGCGTCTGCAAGTCATACCCGAGCCCGAACCTCGATGCCTGTGCGCGCACCGTCCAGTCAGGATGCAGTTGCCAGGCCAGGTTGAAATACTTGGTACTCATCGTTCGGATGTTGGGCTCAAGCGACCGGAAATTCTGGAAGGGCGTCAGCGATCTCGAATAGACATAACCGAGATTGCCGGAGAGGCGCTCTCCAAGCACCCAGCCCCAATCGGCTTTCAGATCACGCGAGTCATTGTTGAACTGACTGAAATGATCAAAGGTATTCTTGGTCGCGCTTGCATCCAACTGGATATGCTGCTGACTGAGCATTTTGTCGATACGAATTCCGCCCTGCCGACTCTGCACGTTGTCCGACAGCTGGGGCGATCCCAACGCCGTGCGCGCAGCATCCGGACCACTCAAGCGCAACAAATTATCATCATGCAAATACGAATACTGCACATACGGAACAACCACCTGACCGGGGTCTGCCGCGTATGCAAGAGGGCAAGCTGCCGACACCATCAGAGCGCATATTCGCACCCGGGCCTTGCGCTTGCTGCTATTGCGAAACTGCCGTGGCATCACGAATCAGAGCCCTTTCTTTTTTAGTTTTACTTTTGAAACAATGGCAATGTTTGGCGTCTGTATTGCTGCACCGCAACACACGAAAATTTACTAGTAATCATGCAGCATTTTTGAAATTTAGGCAAAAAAATATGTACAACATTGCCACCCAGAAAAGAATGCGACAAGGATACGCGCCCCTGAATTCGCGGCAATCAGACAAGCGAGCATGGCCTTGTAGGACAAACGGCAAATTTGTAATTTGGCAACAAAATCGCAAAATCACATAAACTATTTATATCGCATTGCAACAAAAACTGAACGTTTATCTTGCGACAAGAGTCACAGCGCTTTCTCCACGCCTCCCGAGCCGCTAATATGGCCTGCCGGGATCTCTTGCGCCCCTCTCTCTTCTTTCATCTGATTCAATGAACTGGCACACCCTCACCTTCCTCGGCGACAGCACCATGACCATTCCGGGTGCCTGCATCCTGGCACTCTGGCTGGGGGTCAATCGCATGTGGCGTCAGATGTTCGCCTGGCTGCTCGCTTTCGGCACCGCGATGATGATCGTCGTCATCAGCAAGCTGCTTTTCATGGGCTGGGATATCAGCTTGCCGATGCTCAACTTCACCGGCTTGAGCGGCCATACCGCCTCTTCCAGCGCTCTTTATCTGTCGATTGCCCTGCTGCTCACCCAGGACACCACTGGCCTGCGTCGCGCCCTGGTACTGACACTGACCGCGCTCCTGGTCACCTCGGTGGGACTGTCACGTCTGATGATCAAGGTCCACTCCGAATCCGAAGTCCTGCTCGGCCTGCTGGTCGGCGCCGGCGCAGCCTGGGGCTTTGGCCTGTCACTACGGCAGTCGGCGCCACCCTTGCGCCATCTGCTGTTGCCCCTGGGCCTGGCGGCGGCCCTGATGATGACCGGCTTCAACAAGCCGGCGCCGACCCAGAGCTTCCTGCAGGAACTGGCCAAGCAGCTCTCCGGCCGCGCCGAGGTCTACATGCGCCATGAAGCGCTCTGATTCCCTTTTCCGCTTCCATGAAAAATGCCGTTCAGCTTGGCGCTGAACGGCATTCTCGGTCACGCCCGCGCGAGCGCTCCCTGGCTCAAGCGGCCAGCATGGCCGGCGCAGCAAGGCGACGACGGCGCAACGCGGCTACTCCCACCACCACGATCAGGCCGGCCACCATCAATAGATACTCTTCTGGCTCGGGCACGGGAGCCACGGCAGAGAGGTTGCCGGTGAAGGACTGCAGGTGCAGTTCGCCATTCTGGGTGAGGCTGCTGACGAAGACGCCGCCTTCGATGTTCTGGTTGTTGGTCAGGCTGGCGTGGGTCGCGAGAATGGAGCCGCCAAACTGGTTGTTGATGGTCAGGCTGGTCGCGTTGTAGAAGTTCCAGAGGATGGAGCTGCCCAGCGACTGTGCCTGTCCGCCCAGGAAGTTGGCACCGATGACCGCAGAACTGACGCTGGAATTGATGATGATGGTGCTGGCACCGTTGGCGGCAAAAGAAAACTCGCCCGCCGAAAACACCGAGGCGCTGGTGGTGTTATCCAGATTGAATACCGCTACCCCGTTGCTGTTGGCCACAGCCGTGAAGGTGGCCTTGTTGCCGGTGATCGACACCGTGCTGTTGGCGGTGGCACTCTTGAGCGTATTGGACAAGGTACCGAGCGTGCTGCCGAAATTGGTCGACGTCGCGGCATCCGCATTGGTCTGCATCAGCGTGCTGGGCGTGGAGGGGCGGCCACCGTTGAAGTTGGTCCCGCTGGTGCTGCCCGTCACATAGGCCGATCCATTGAGATTGCTGTTGCTCACCGCACCGGCGATATAGCTCGATCCGCTGTTGACGGTCGAATTGGTGAAGGAGCCACCGATATAGGAGCCCAGTCCGTTTACATGCACGTTGCTCGCACTGCCCATCACGGTCAGGCCGGCATAGCTCGAGGCCGGCGTACTGCCGACATGCTGCACGTAATCCCCGCCCGTGAGCGATCCTCCGATCCAGGCCCGACCATCCACGTGGGAGTTGGAGCTGGCGTCGCCCAGCACCACCAGATTGAACTGCTGCAGCGCCTCGGCACCGGTGAGCGACACCGTCGCCGCCTGAGCGGCAGCGCTGACACCGAGCGACAGGAAAGGCAGGACCGCAAAACCAGCCAGGACCGACTTCGAAAGACGTGACATGGAAAGTTACCCCTATAACGGATGCCGCCTGTACGTCGGGTCAGGGGGCAGCAGTGAATTGATGGCGCCAACAGACGCAAATCGACACAAATTGTTGTAAAGTTTTTATTAATTTTATGCTAACAGTTGTCGATTGATCAAGTAAAAATCTCGTCAATTCACGAACGTCATTTTTTTGCCACATTGATAATAATCAAGCTTCTGTCCACGCGCGTTGCGATCACGGCAGTCGCCTGGACATGTAGCGTGCATCGCCGCCATAGCTCGCCAGGCTGTCCTGCCCGTGCAGCAGCGCCTGGGTGTCCTCGACAAATCCGGCCGACTGCCAATAGGTGCTGGAGGCATGCACCGCGACCAGGGTAGCCCTGGGCAATCCTGCCCGTCTGCACAGTTGCAGCAATTGTTCCACCAGCGCACGCCCCAAGCCCGAGCCGCGCGCAGAGGGCAGCAGCGCAACGTCGTGCAGATGCAGACAATCAGCGGCCGGATCCAGGGCTTGCAACAGGGTGTTGAGCGCGGGAGGAACGCCATGACGGCCAGGGTGCATGAAGGCATAGCCGATGACTTCCTCGCCCTCGCCCGCCAGGGCGCTACGCACGGCAATCAGACAGCCGGGCGCAAACAGGGCCAGCCGTTCCGCAAAAACTTCTTCTGCTTCGAAGTAGCCGACGTGAACATCGGCGGCAATCACCATCACGCGAGGCAGATCAGTCGCGCGCATGGGGCGCCATTGGTAATGACTCATGGAGTTCTCCTTGCTGATGGGACTCTGAAATGAAAACGCCACACGGCGACCCATGAGGGCCAGCGTGTGGCGCGTAAATAATGAAACAGCGGGATCGATGCCAGACTGGCAGCCTTGGTGAACCCGGTGAGATCCAGCGACCCCGGCCCGGCAACTATCCGTGCATGTCGATCAGGCGGTCGCCCCCGGCTTCAGGGTTTCCAGTACCGCCTGCAACTCCGCACGCAGTGCATCGATGGCCGCCTCATCCAGGCTGATGAGGGGACGCTGCGGCTCCTGCGGTTGTTCAGCTTCATGCGTTCCATCGAGCTTGTTGCGGGCACCGCTGATAGTGAAGCCCTGCTCATACAGCAGCTCGCGGATGCGGCGGATCAGCAGGACTTCGTGGTGCTGGTAATAGCGCCGGTTACCGCGTCGCTTGACCGGTTTGAGCTGGGTGAATTCCTGCTCCCAGTAGCGCAGCACATGCGGCTTCACGCCACACAGTTCACTGACCTCACCGATGGTGAAATAACGCTTGGCCGGGATGGGCGGCAAGACGATGGCCGCCGGTTTGTTGACACGATCGTTCATAAATTAGACGGACATTTCAACGGGGCTGCCGCTGGAGAGTTCCACCATTTCCTTCAATTTCTGGCTGGCATGGAAGGTCACGACGCGCCGCGCGGTGATCGGGATCTCCTCGCCAGTCTTGGGATTGCGACCAGGCCGTTGCGGCTTGTCGCGCAGCTGGAAGTTACCGAAGCCGGACAGCTTGACGGCCTCGCCACGTTCGAGCGCGTTGCGAATCTCGTCGAAGAAGGTTTCTACCATGTCCTTGGCTTCGCGCTTGTTCAGACCGACCTGCTCGAACAAAAGTTCGGCCAGCTCGGCCTTGGTCAGCGTGGGCAGGTTCTTGTCGGCCTGCGAACGTGCCTGCGACTCCAGCACGGCACGATGCAGGTCGGCGTCCAGCACGGATTGAAATTCGTTCGAATTCACGTTGTTCATGGCGATGAATGACTGGGCCTCAACCGATTCCGGTCTGTAATTATTTTCGCTCTCGGACATCACATCAGGCACGCAGTCTGGCGCCGAGCTTGGCGCTCGCAGCGGCCACCAGTGCATTCACCGCAAGGTCAACCTTGTCATCCTGAAGGGTGTTTTGAGTATCTTGCAAGGTGCAGCGGAACGCAAGGCTTTTTTCGTCCGCTTCCAATCCCTTTCCTTGATATTCATCAAATAAAACAAGGGCTTGCAAGATGGTGCAGTCCGGATTGGCCTGCTTTTCAGCCGCGAAAACGTCCAGCAATTGCTGGGCGCCGACCGACTGCTTCACCACCAGCGCGATATCACGGCTGACTGCCGGGAACTTGGAGATTTCCATGTAGGACGGCAGGTCACGCTGCTGCAGTGCCTCGGCGTCCACCTCGAAGACCACGGGAGCCAGCGGCAGGTCGTACTTCTGCTGCCACTTGGGATGCAGTTCACCAATCACGCCGACGATCTTCTCGCCCAGCAGTACGTGCGCAGTGCGTCCCGGATGCAGGGCCGGATGTTCGGCCTTGACAAAACGCAGCGCCCGCGGGGCGAACAGGGCTTCCAGATCGGCCTTGACGTCGAAGTAATCGACATTGCGGGTGGTCTGGCCCCACTGTTCTTCGGCCACCGGGCCGTAGGCCAGCGCGGCGATGCGCTTGGGTTGTTCGAAACCGGCCACGGCCAGCGGGCCATCAGCGATGGCAGCGTTCTTGCTGAACACGGCACCCACCTCGAAGACGCGAATGCGCGCCGCCTTGCGGTTGACGTTGTAGCGGGCATTGGCCACCAGGCCGGCGATCAGCGAGGAGCGCATCACGCTCATCTGGCTGGCGATGGGGTTCAACAGCTTGATGGGATCGGCATTGCCAGCGAAGTCGGCTTCCCAGGCGCTCTCCACGAAGCTGAAGTTGACCACTTCCTGGTAGTCCTGATCAGCCAGCAGGCGGCGGATGGCGAACAGCGAACGGGTATTCTCGGGCGCGATGCGCATCGCATTGGCGGCCACCGGGGGCAGCGCCGGGATGTTCTCGAAACCGTAGACGCGCGCAACTTCCTCGATCAGGTCTTCCTCGATCTCGATGTCGAAGCGATAAGACGGAGGGGTCACCGAGAACAGGCCAGGCTGGTAGTCGAAGGACAGGCCGAGACGCTTGAAGATGTCCGACACCATCTCGTCGGTGATCTCCACACCAATCACCTTGGCTGCACGAGCGGTGCGCAGCGAGACCGGTTCGCGCTTGGGCAGGTTGACGATCTGGTCGTCCACGGGACCGACACGGGTCTCGGGCGTGCCGCAGATTTCCAGCAGCAGCGCGGTGATGCGTTCGATGTGATCGACCACGGTGGCGAAGTCCACACCACGTTCGAAACGATGCGCGGCATCGGTCGAGAAGTTGTAGCGGCGCGCACGCCCCTGGATCGCCTGCGGGAACCAGAAGGCAGCTTCCAGGTAGATGTTGGTGGTCTCCAGCGAGACCGCAGTCGCATCGCCACCCATGATGCCGGCCAGGGATTCGATTTCCTTGTCGTCGGAGATCACGCCGACCCATTCATCGACTTCCACGGTGTTGCCGTTGAGGAGCTTCAGCGATTCACCCTTGCGGCCCCAGCGTACGTCGAGGCCACCATGGATCTTGTCGAGGTCGAACACGTGCGAGGGACGGCCCAGCTCCAGCATCACGTAATTGGAGATGTCCACCAAGGCCGAGATCGAGCGCTGGCCGCTGCGCTCCAGGCGCTGCTTCATCCATTGCGGGGTGGCGGCCTTGGCGTTGAGGCCACGGATCACGCGGCCGGCAAAGCGGCCGCACAGATCAGGCGCGGAAATGCGTACGGGCAGTTTCTCGTCCAGGTTGACGGCAGCGGCTTGATAGACCGGAGCCTTCAGCGGTGCACCGGTCAGCGCCGAGACTTCGCGCGCCACGCCCAGCACCGACAGGCAGTCGGCCTTGTTGGGAGTGAGCTTGATGGTGAACTTCAGGTCATTCAATTGCAAGTAGTCGCGGAAATTCTGGCCTACCGGTGCATCATCGGGCAGTTCCAGCAGGCCACCGTGATCTTCCGACAGCTTCAGTTCGCGTGCCGAGCACAGCATGCCCTGCGATTCCACACCACGCAGCTTGCCGACCTTGATCTCGAAAGGCTTGCCATCGGCCCCCGGCGGCAGCACCGCACCGACCATGGCGCAAGGCACCTTCAGGCCCGCGCGCACATTGGGCGCGCCGCAGACGATGTTGAGGATGGTGCCGGTATGAACATTCACGCGGCAGACGTTCAGGCGGTCCGCATCCGGATGCTTGGTCACTTCCAGCACCTCACCCACGACCACGTTGGTGAAGGGAGGCGCGACCGGTTCGACTTCCTCGACTTCCAGGCCGGACATGGTCAGCAGGTGCGACAGTTCATCCGAGGTCATGGTCGGATTGACCATGGTACGCAGCCAGTTTTCAGAGAATTGCATGATTCAGACTTTCAGCTATCGGCGATGAGCCAGAGGCGCGCCGCGACGGCGCGGCGCCCCGCGTGATCGAATTAATTGAATTGCTTCAGGAAGCGCAGGTCGCCTTCGTAGAAAAGGCGCAGGTCATTGATGCCATAGCGCAGCATGGTCAGGCGCTCCAGGCCCGAGCCGAAGGCGAAACCGATGTACTGCTCGGGGTCCAGGCCCATGTTGCGCACCACGGTCGGATGCACCTGGCCGGCGCCGGAGACTTCCAGCCAGCGGCCCTTGAGCGGACCGCTACCGAAGGCGATATCGATCTCGGCCGAAGGTTCGGTGAAGGGGAAATACGAGGGACGGAAGCGCACCTGCAGGTCGTCGGTCTCGAAGAAGGCCTTGACGAAGTTGAGGTACACGCCCTTCAGGTCGGCGAAGCTGATGTCCTCGGCGATCCACAGGCCTTCGACCTGATGGAACATCGGCGAGTGGGTGGCATCGCTGTCGACGCGATAGGTGCGGCCCGGGGCGATGACCTTGATGGGCGGCTTGTTCATGCGGGCGTAGCGCACCTGCATCGGACTGGTGTGGGTACGCAGCAGCAGCGGCTTGCCCTGGGTGTCGTTGCCTTCGATGTAGAAGGTGTCCTGCATCGAGCGCGCCGGGTGGTTCTCGGGGCTGTTCAATGCAGTGAAATTGGTCCAGTCGGTCTCGATCTCGGGACCGTCGGCGACATCAAATCCGATGGAGCGGAAGATTTCCTCGACGCGCTGCCACGAGCGCATCACGGGATGGATGCCGCCCACGCCACGGCCACGGCCCGGCAAGGTGACATCGATGGCTTCCGCATTCAGGCGCGCCTGCATCTGGGCGTGGGCCAAAGCATCGCGACGGGCGGTCAGCGCGGTTTCGATCTGTTCCTTGGCGACGTTGATGATCGCCCCTTGTACCTTGCGCTCTTCCGGCGCCAGCTTGCCCAGTCCCTTCATCTGCTCGGTGATCTGACCGGTCTTGCCGAGGTACTTGGCCTTGGCGTTTTCCAGTGCGGCGGCGTCGGGCGCGGCGGCGAAATCAGCCTGCGCCTGCGTGACCAGTTGGCCCAGGAGTTGGTCTAGGGGATTCATGCGGTAAGTCTCGCTCCAATCGAAAATCCGACGACGAAGTCGAAAAGAAGGGATTCACGGAAGGTGAACCAAAAAAATCCACGAAACCGTGGATCAAAAACATACGGGGCATCGGTGTATCACCTCTGCCCCGCAGGATTTTGCAGCGCCGGCTGCTCGTCTGACTTGCGTCCGATGTTGCGGCCGGCTACCGCAAACACGCTGTCGATTTAGGCGGCAGCGATGTTGGCCTTCACCTGGTTGACGATGGCAGCGAAAGCAGCCTTGTCGGTGACAGCCATATCGGCCAGGACCTTACGATCCAGTTCGATCGCAGCCTTCTTCAGGCCGTTCATGAACACGCTGTAGGTCACGCCGTGCGAACGCGCAGCGGCGTTGATACGGGCGATCCACAGTGCGCGGAACACGCGCTTCTTGTTACGACGGTCACGGTACGCGTACTGACCAGCGCGCATGACTGCTTGCTTGGCGATACGGTAGACGTTTTTACGACGGCCGCGGTAACCCTTGGCGAGTGCGAGGACTTTCTTGTGGCGGGCACGTGCTGTTACCCCACGTTTGACTCTAGGCATAGTAGCTCCTTAGTGTATTGGTGAGGTTAAGCGAACGGCAGCATCGCGCGAACGGAATTCAGGTTCGTCTCATGGACGCCCTCGGTACCGCGCAGTTGACGCTTGTTCTTGGTGGTCTTCTTGGTCAGGATGTGACGCTTGAAGGCTTGACCGCGCTTGACGGTACCGCCCGGGCGGACGCGAAAACGCTTCTTCGCGCTGCTCTTCGATTTCATCTTAGGCATAGCAACTCTGTCCTTTCGGACAGCTCCATTTTTTGATGATTGCAGGTGGCAGCACGCTCGCTGCTCTTGGATGCCTGCTCTCACTTATTTGACAGCGGGTGAACCCGCTGCTTTTGCCTGGCACAGTCGCCTGCACCCTGCAAATCCTTTGTCGGCCCTACGCTGCCGCAATGACTGCGGCATGGACGACACCGGGGAGATGTCGTCCCGATACGGCTAACTGCTTGAAACCAGGAAAACCGAAAAAGATATAAACGATTTATTTCTTTTTCTTGGGCGCCAGCACCATGATCATCTGGCGACCTTCCATCTTGGGAAACTGCTCGACCTGGCCATACGGTTCCAGATCAGCCTTCAGGCGCTCCAGCACGCGCATGCCGATTTCCTGGTGAGCCATTTCACGACCGCGGAAACGCAACGTGATCTTGGTCTTGTCACCCTCTTCCAGGAACTTCGTCAGGTTGCGCAGCTTGATGTTGTAATCGCCATCATCGGTACCCGGGCGGAACTTGACTTCCTTGACCTGGATGACCTTCTGCTTGAGCTTGGCCTCGTGCGCCTTCTTCTGCTCCTGGTACTTGAACTTGCCGTAATCCATCAGACGGCAGACAGGAGGTTGCGCGGTGGGCGCAATCTCGACCAGATCGACTTCAGCCTCTTCAGAAAGACGTAAGGCTTCAGCCAGGCTGACGATGCCCAGAGGCTCGTTTTCAACACCCGAAAGGCGCACTTCCGGCGCAGTGATCTCGCGGTTGAGGCGATGCGACTTGTCAGTAGCTATTGCAGTTTCCTTTTAAAATCCAATGAATTAAGCCGTGCTCTTGCGCTGGGAGGAAGCCCCAGGCTTCCCCATCTCAGGCTTTGGCGGCCACCTCATCCTTGAGGCGTTCCACCAAGGTGTCGATGGACATGACGCCCAGATCGACATTGCCCCGCGCACGCACGGCCACAGTGTTGGCATCCCGTTCTTTATCGCCGACAACCAGGATATAGGGCGGCTTCTGAATGGAATGCTGCCGTATTTTATAGGTAATCTTCTCGTTGCGCAAATCGGTCTCGACCCTAAACCCTTGTTTTTTCAGCGTTTGTGCAACGTTCTGCACATAATCCGCCTGTGCGTCGGAAATATTCAGGATGACAACTTGCGTTGGCGCCAACCAAAGCGGCATCGCGCCGGCGTGGTTTTCGATCAGGATGGCGATGAAGCGCTCCAGCGAGCCGACGATGGCCCGGTGCAACATCACGGGCACCTTGCGGTTGTTGTCTTCCGTGACATATTCCGCGCCCAGGCGCGCCGGCATGGAGAAGTCCACCTGCATGGTGCCGCACTGCCAGGAACGGCCGATGGAATCCTTCAGGTGGTATTCGATCTTCGGGCCATAGAAGGCGCCCTCGCCCGGCAGCTCTTCCCATTCCGAACCGGAGGCGCGGATGGCTTCGCGCAGGGCGTTCTCGGCCTTGTCCCAGACTTCCTCGGCGCCGATGCGTTTTTCCGGACGCAGGGCCAGCTTCACGGCCACGTCCTTGAAGCCGAAGCAGTCATAGACTTCACGCACCACGCGGTTGAAGGCGGCGACTTCTTCCTGGATCTGGTCTTCGGTACAGAAGATGTGGCCGTCATCCTGGGTAAAGCCGCGCACGCGCATCATTCCGTGGAGCGCACCGGAGGGCTCGTTACGGTGGCACTGGCCGAATTCGCCGTAGCGCAGCGGCAGGTCGCGGTAGCTGTGCAGGCCGGAATTGAAGATCTGGATGTGGCCCGGGCAGTTCATGGGCTTCAACGCATAGGCGCGGTTTTCCGACTCGGTCGTGAACATATTTTCACGATAGTTTTCCCAGTGGCCGGTCTTTTCCCACAGCGAGCGATCCAGGATCTGCGGCGCCTTCACCTCCTGGTAGCCGTTGTCCTGGTAGACGCGGCGCATGTACTGCTCCACCTGCTGCCAGATGGTCCAGCCCTTGGGATGCCAGAAGATCAGACCCGGCGCCTCGTCCTGGAAGTGGAACAAGTCCAGCGCGCGACCCAGCTTGCGGTGGTCGCGCTTTTCGGCCTCTTCCAGCATGTGCAGGTAGGCTTCCTGATCTTCCTTCTTGGCCCAGGCAGTACCGTAGACACGCTGCAGCATCTCGTTGTTGGAATCGCCACGCCAGTAGGCGCCAGCCAGCTTCATCAGCTTGAACACCTTCAGCTTGCCGGTCGAGGGCACGTGCGGGCCACGGCAGAGGTCGGTGAAGTTTCCTTCAGTGTAGAGCGAGACGTCCTCGTTCTGCGGAATGGAGGCGATGATCTCGGCCTTGTAGTCTTCGCCGATGGACTTGAAGTACGCCACGGCCTCATCACGCGGCAGCACCTTGCGGGTGACCAGCTCATCCTTCTTGGCCAGCTCGGCCATCTTCTTCTCGATGGCTTGCAGGTCTTCGGGGGTGAAGGGGCGCTTGTACGAGAAGTCGTAATAAAAGCCGTTGTCGATGACCGGACCGATGGTCACTTGCGCCTCCGGGAACAGCTCTTTGACCGCGTAGGCCAGCAAGTGGGCGGTGGAGTGGCGAATCACTTCCAGGCCGTCCGGATCCTTGTCGGTGATGATGGCGAGGTCAGCATCCTTGTCGATCAGATAAGAGGTATCGACCAGCTTGCCATCGACGCGACCAGCCAGGGCCGCCTTGGCCAGGCCGGTGCCGATGTTGGCGGCAACCTGTGCCACGGTGACCGGGTTGTCGAACTGGCGTTGCGAACCATCGGGAAGACGAACTGAAACCATTGTGCACTCCATGTCGGCAGCCTTGCTGCCTTGCCTGTTGAGGGTAATGTCGAAAAGACGGACGAAAAAAAACGCGGACCAGCCGCGCTTTTTCAATGGACGAAAAAGAACCCGACTAGCGTCGCGTGAAAACCTCGGTGGTAGTTCGCGGTGTCATAACCGGTTTGCCTTTCTCGCTCTTACAGATGAGGGGTATGCAGTCTCGGGATCGCTGCCAGCAAGGACAGACCAGACCAAAGGCCCGCATTATAGCAAACTTTGCCCGAACATCGGCAGGCGTCCCGTACAGCACCATCCTGCATCCCGGACTACGCGGCGCTGTCAGGCCAACGTGCCAGGCGCAAACAGCGATGATCAACAAGCTTCTTCACTTCGAGCAACATCGAGATGAAGTCCAACGCCAAAAACCGAAACGGCATCCGGGCATGCCGCAGCCAAGCTCAAGCAAGCGGACTCGCCCGCTCCTCAGGCATTTGCCATCGAGGCACGCCGTGCCAGGATCTTCTCGATCTTTTCTTTCAGGGTAGCGGCCGTAAAGGGCTTGACGATATAGCCATCAGCACCCGACTGTGCGGCCACGACGATGTTTTCCTTCTTGGCCTCGGCCGTGATCATCAACACCGGCAGATGCGCCAGCGAGGGCGTGGCGCGGATCTTCTTGAGCAGGGTCAAGCCATCCATGCCCGGCATGTTCCAGTCGGTCAGCACGAAGGTCACCGGCAAGGCGCCCGCCTCCAGGATTTTCAGTGCCGAAGAGCCATCATCGGCTTCCACCATCTTGGTGTACTCAAGCTCCTTCAGCAGGCCACTGACAATGCGACGCATCGTCGAAAAGTCGTCAACCACGAGGAAATACTGATCATCTGCTGCCATAGGAAAATTCGCTGAACCGTAAAAATGAGGATTGGAGATGTTGCTGCCGAAAAAATTCGACGCAAGTGTAAAGCATTTTGAGATGCTTCCGCGAAACATCTGCCCCATTGCTTCAGTCAGGGCGCATTTTTGCGGCGGCATTTGACCCGCAGCAACGCCATGGGGCGGCGGCAAGAGCAACGGAAGGAACGGGAAGAAATGAAACAATGAAAAAGCCGGCGCAGAAAAACAAAAAGGAAGCCGCCAATGCGCTTCCTTTTGTGAATTTCTGCGGTTTGCTTCACCCAACCCTCTTGCTCCATCAGGAAGCAAACGAATTGGTAGGCACGATTGGACTCGAACCAACGACCCCTACCATGTCAAGGTAGTGCTCTAACCAGCTGAGCTACGCGCCTATCGAAGATTACAGAACTTGATAAAACAAAAAAGGAAGCCGAGAACGCGCCTCCTTTTCTTTGCTTCGCCCAACCCCACCATCCCGAACGGAACCGGAAGAATTGGTAGGCACGATTGGACTCGAACCAACGACCCCTACCATGTCAAGGTAGT